>JAWOEI010000050.1:0-20582 GCA_046482825.1 Kiritimatiellia bacterium | reverse complement strand
TTAAAATAAGTATATCTTCAAATTCCACATCAGCAGCTCTAGCTATCCCGTGCATCTCTTCAAAAATATCTTCACTATATTCTTTAATTGGTAAAACAAATTTTAACGCATTAGTTTTAATATCGCTCCATGTTAAACCTGTCTTCAGACCAAACCATGATTCATAAAGTTCCAAATGGTCTCCTGAGTTTCTTGTTTTTTGCGACAGGAGTTGATTTTATAGCGACTAGGCCCGATCCGAGACTGCGCTCGGATCAAGCGGCTCCGCGCTGCGGAGCAGGAGACCTGTAGGTCCGGTTTTCAACCGGACAGTCCGGTTGAAAACCGGACCTACTCTTAGCGACAACATGTTGCTAACGACAAACATGTTTGTCTTGCCCTTCGATGAAGGGCCTAATGACAAGTGAACCAAACAATTTTTCAATGACTATTCCTAATCCTTGCAAAAATATTCCAATAGCAATTAATGCAAATGGAGCCCACCACTTCACCGCAATTTCATAGTATGCTAAAAATATTACGCCAATTACCGCACCAGCTATTGCACTGAACAGTAATATTTTCAAAAATTTTTTGCATGCATCTGTTGGCATGTCACAAACATTAGGAACAGGCACCAAGTTATTATTATACTGATAGGTAATGCATTCATTATTTTTTAGTTCAAGGTCTGTGCTCAGGTGCGGGTTTCCCCGTTGCCTTCAGCTCCTGGTTCGGCATTTCTGTTATGGGATTGTTCTCCACCTGATTCAATACCCGATGAATACCAGCAAGAGCAGCCGGGTTGTTCTTGATGTCACTCCAATTAAAGATGCACATGTACCTGCATTTTAGATCTGACAACGTTTTTTCGATGGCGCTCTCCCAAGCATTCGGATCATTTTTTCCAACCAGGAGCCACTCTACTGCTGCCCAGTATGGGGCGTCGTTCTTTTCGAGCGCCATTTGCACGCCCGTGTTCCGTTTGGGATCGCTCGCATGCTTGTAGAAACTCCATCCGGGGCAGGCGTATGGGTTGATTGCAGCGCCATAGAGAAGTTCTCCCTCCTTCCATCCAGCCACATGTGTAAACAGCTTCTCCCGGGGCACACCCAATTCAGCAGCCAGAGCACAGAGGTCGTCGAGATGCCGTCTGACAATCTCGGCAAGGTGAGCTTCCTGTAGTTCGCCTCTTTTAGCCAGCTTAGCCGTCGTGACGGCCGCATATCCTATGGCGGCTACTCCTCGACCCGGTATCTCGCTGCCTTTGATTCCTGTTACAGGATCCGCTTTCTCGGGTTGGTCCAGGAGTTCATTCCCATTCGGATAATAGAACGAGTTCGTCCCAATAGCGCTCTCCCATCCCAACTTGATACCGATCAGGAGATGCTTTTTCCCCTTCGGTAGTTCCTGCCACCATTTCAGAATCAAGGGCACCAGTATTCTCATCTCTTCGTGGCAGGCCTTGCGGTAGCGCTGACTCATGAAGTTCGGCGGCGGCAGAACGCGGATCTGCCTTCCCCAATTTCGCCAAGCTATCTTGAGGGCATGTTCCGGCCCCCATCCTGACCACTCAACATTGTTGCGGTTCTCCGGGCTGTAACCGGGACGCTTTGGATCCCACCAGTTCCACAAGTCGGGACGATTTCCCCACCATTGTTCACCGTCCAGCTGAACCACAATCGGCATGTTTAACTGCTCTGACAGGGAAAGAAACTTCTCAAGACGTGCCTTGGTATCGTCTCTGGGATGGTGGAGGTATGAGAAGATGCACCCCACGCCCAAGGCGATTCGATTGGGAATCTTGTCCTCGGCAATCCGTCTGATGTTCTCAAGCACTGTTTTTTTTACTTCGCCAGACGCAAGATTGAGGACGAGATATTGCTCAGGCGCCTCTGGGGCCTTACTTTCTGCATTCACGACCAGCAACAAAGACAGGAGAGCCGTTGTATAGATGCGTTGTAAAAGTCTATGGTTCATCTGGTGTTATCCTGTTGTGGCTGTCGAACGTCAGGATGACAATTTTGCGATTAGCAAATATTGTCTATCCGGTGTACGTTCGGCATGGGCGCGAACTAATGGGATTAAAATCCTCTGTATGTAAACTCAGTTATGAAAATAACTCAAATACTAGATAAAGGCAACTGCAGAAGCGTAAGCGACCGTGGAGAGGGCGCAACTACGAATCGGTGCACGGCGGGGTCACGGACCCTGCCCTACAGTAAAAATGCATTAGAACTGTAGCCGAGGTCCTTGACCTCGGAAGATGTATGATGCAAATTGCCGTAATTTTGACGATTTGCACCAATTCGCAGATGCGCGACCGTGGAGAGGAAGCCTGTATCAAAGCTGTGGGTTCACGGACAGAAAGGGCATATAAGGTCGTATCTTCGGGTAAGGTAGCACAACATAGCGACGCCCAGAGTTTGGAAGATCCGGTAAATGCCGGGATGGTGCAGCTGGAGTTTGTGTTCTTATCCGGGGAGACCCTGGAAGAGCAATTAGACCAGTGATTCAGCCGAAGGCACAGTACGGTATTACTATAATCAAGCCGTATTATGGAAAAAATGTCGCTCCATCTATCCAGAACCAGTCTTTGAATATACTGGGTTTTTTTAACAACCCCGTTCTCAAAATACCACTCGACAATACGATCAATGCGGCAAGTCAGAGGGAATGGCAGTATGGTTTTTCCGCAAAAAGCCGTTTTATATATTCCCGTTCAGGAGTTATCCGGCGTATCACATTGATCCAAGTCCTGTTAATTCTGCCATAGCTAATGCGGTTAGAACTGTAGGAACAAACAAAAGAGTTTCGGCTTACACCTTCCGGTTTTCATGTGTCCGGGCTAATATTACAATTTACATCCCGGAACTCCGCTGCTTTTTCACTTTTAAAATACAGAGGCCACAGTTATAATAGTTCCCTTTTAAACCGAAATTCGGGTGATTTCCGCTAATAATAAAAAATTTACCTTTGTTTGTGATAGGAGAACTTAATGGATACACACTCTTGGGAGAGGATTCAACAGGAAATTGATGTTGTCGCCCAGACCGGTCTGCGGGAGCTTTTCGAGAATGATCCGAAAAGAGCACAGCGCTTCAGTATGAAAGCAGCCGGTTGGACACTTGATTATTCGAAAAACCTGATTACTCCCGCGATGATGAAAAAACTCGTCGCTCTGGCTGAGGAGTGCAATCTCAGACAGGCAATAGAGGATATGTTTACCGGTAAGAAGATTAACCGGACGGAAGACCGTGCTGTTCTTCATACCGCCCTTCGTAATCTTTCCGATGATCCTGTTATGGTGGACGGTAAAGATGTGATGCCCGATGTGCGCGATGTGTGCAAGCGCATGAGCGAATTCAGCGAGGATATACGCAAAGGACGTCGTCTGGGGTATACTGGCAGGAAGATCAGATTTGTCGTAAATATAGGCATAGGCGGTTCCGATCTGGGTCCTGTCATGGCATATCAGGCATTGCGTCCTTATACAAAGCGCTCGATTAAAATGTTCTTTGTATCAAATGTTGACGGTACCCATATGGCTGAAACCCTCAGGAATGTCAAAGCGGATCAGACCCTTTTCATTGTAGCCTCGAAGACATTCACCACCCAGGAGACTATGACCAACGCCCGTTCAGCCCGTAAATGGCTTGTTGATAATCTGGGCACTGAAGAGGCTGTCGCAAGTCATTTTGTTGCCGTTTCCACCAACGGGGAAAAAGTTGAAGAATTCGGAATAAAAATTGAGAACATGTTCGGTTTCTGGGACTGGGTGGGAGGACGCTATTCGTTGCCTTCCGCTGTGGGACTGTCTCTGATGATAGCCGTCGGTCCGCGTAATTTCAATAAGATGCTTAAGGGTTATTACCGTATGGACAAACATTTCCGCAAAGCGCCGTTGCATCGCAATATGCCGGTTATTATGGCCCTGCTGGGAATTCTTTATTCCAACGGTCACGATGCTGAGAGTTATGCTGTGCTTCCCTATGATCAGTATATGGCGCGCTTTGCAGCCTATCTTCAGCAGATGGACATGGAGAGCAACGGTAAATCTGTTGATAAGAACGGCAATCCCGTTAGCTTTAAAACCGGTCCTATTGTCTGGGGTGAGCCGGGAACTAACGGACAGCACGCCTTTTATCAGCTTATCCATCAGGGGACTCGTCTGATTCCCTGCGACTTTATCGGTTTCTGCCGCTCGCACAATGATGTTGGTGATCATCACGATAAGCTCATGGCTAATTTCTTCGCACAGACTGAGGCGCTTGCTTTCGGCAAAACCGCGGATGAGTGTCGCGCGGAGGGAGATTCCGCAGAGCTGGTTCCCCATAAGACTTTCGCAGGTAATCATCCATCCAATACCCTGCTGGCGGATAAACTTACACCAGAAAACCTGGGGGCTCTTATAGCTCTTTATGAGCATAAGGTTTTTACGCAGGGCGTCATGTGGAACATTTTTTCCTTTGATCAGTGGGGGGTTCAGCTTGGCAAGAAACTGGCGGTCAAAGTGCTGGATGAACTCACATCTGAAATGCGCCCGCTGCTTAAACATGACAGTTCAACCAATTCTTTGATTGCACATTATCGTGATGCCAACAAGCGGGCGTAATTGCAGACCAGTGAACATAAAAAGAGTTTGATCCTCCTCCGCTTTCATTTGCAGCGGAGCATGAGGGTCGGAGAATCAACATGAGTGATAAAATGCTTTTGTCTGCCAATGAGGCAGTTGCATATGCCGCCTTCAAAGCCGGATGCAAGGTTGCTGCAGCTTACCCGGGAACCCCCAGCACGGAGATATTTGAGACTCTGGCCCGTTTTTCAGACAGAATCAATGCCGAATGGTCCTGTAATGAGAAAGTCGCACTGGAAATAGCCATTGGCGGATCAATGGCCGGTGCCCGTTCTCTTTGCGCCATGAAGCATGTCGGCCTCAATGTGGCGATGGATCCTCTTATGACATACGCTTGTATCGGTGCTTATGGCGGTCTTGTAATCGCGGTTGCCGATGATCCGGGCATTCATAGTTCGCAGAACGAACAGGATTCGCGCAATCTGGCAAAGTTTGCCCGCGTGCCGCTTTTTGAACCTTCTGATTCCCAGGAAGCTTTTGATATGGTGTTGGAGGCCTACGATGTCTCTGAAAAATATCAGGTTCCGTGTATTCTGCGTTTGACAACCCGCACATCACATACTTCCACCGTTGTAGATCCGGGGGATGATTTCGGTCCGGGGGAACAGGTGGTGCAGCCTTATAAAAAGGATATATCAAGGAATGTCTCGGCACCGGTCTTTGCCCGGTCAATGCGATATAAAGTCCAGGTCCGAACGGAGGAACTGTGTAAATACGCGGAAAATACAGAGGCAAACCGCATAGAGAGAGCTGATAATAAACTCGGAATTATTACAGCGGGTGTTGCATATGAATATGCGAAGGATGTTTTCGGTGACTGTTCTATCCTCAAGCTCGGGCTGTCCAATCCCTTTCCGGCCGGGCTTGTTCGTAAATTTGCTGACAGTGTTGAAAAAATCATTGTGATTGAGGAGCTCGATCCTTTCATGGATGAACAGGTCAGGGCAATGGGTATTGAAACTGTGAAGTATGAAACAGAGCTGAATATGATGGAACTGAATCCGGGACGCCTGATGGTGTTGCGTGAAGAGATTTTGGGAGATGTCGAAGCTCCTGTTGCGCATCGGGCGGATGAAGGTCTGCCCTCGCGTCCTCCCGTACTCTGCTCCGGTTGTTCGCATCGCGGAGTGTTTTACGTACTTTCAAAACTGGGAGCCACTGTAACCGGTGATATCGGTTGTTACACTCTGGGGGCTTTTCCACCCTTGAGCGCGGTGGATTCAACTGTATGTATGGGGGCGAGTATCGGAAATGCTTTCGGTATGGAAAAGGCGGGATACGGTGGACGACTCTGCGCTGTAATCGGCGATTCAACTTTTTTCCACTCCGGCTACACAGGCATACAGGACGTACTTTATAACAAAGGATCTGTTACAACTGTTGTTCTTGACAACCGTATAACCGGTATGACCGGTCATCAGGACAATCCCGGTTCCGGCAGAACTCTTTCCGGAGAAGAAGCTCCCGCAACCGATATAGCTGAAGTGGCTCGGGCTATGGGTTATAAGCACGTTGAAAGCGTGGATGCTTTTGATCTTGAAAGACTGGAAGAAGTTCTCAGCAGAGAGCTGGATTCCGATGAGGCTTCTGTTGTTGTTGTCAAAGGGCCCTGCCGTATCAATGCCGGATTGATGCATGCCGGAACTTATGAGGTTGACAGTGACAAGTGCAGAGCCTGTGGAGCTTGTTTTAAACTGGGATGTCCGGCAATTATCCGGGGTGAGCCTGCAGCGGACGGAAAACCTTTTAAAGCATCTATCGATCCTGTCCAGTGTTCGGGCTGCGGCCTTTGCAGTCAGGTGTGCCGGTTTGATGCAATCTCTGAAAAGTGAATAACGGGGCGGGAAGAATTATGAAAACATTTAATGTCTCTTTGGTCGGTGTAGGTGGACAGGGAATTTTGCTTACAAGTGATATCCTCGCAAAAACAGCTGCTTCTGCAGGTCTGGATGTTAAGAAAAGCGAAATTCACGGTATGGCTCAGCGTGGCGGATCAGTAATCAGTCAGGTGCGTTTTGGTGACAAGGTTAACTCTCCCATTGTTCATGATGCTTTCAGTGATCTGCTGGTTGCATTCGAAACAATGGAGGCTCTTCGTTGGCGTCATCTGCTCGCTCCGCGAGGCAAAGCACTGATCAATGATATGGATTTGATACCCATTACGGTTTCCAGCGGTCAGCAGCCGGGGATACCGGATATGCGGAAACGTCTTGAACTTGAATATCCCGATGCCGTTTTTTTCGATGGCATAAGTATTGCGGAGGATCTGGGCAATCAGCGATGTATGAATATGGTGATTGCAGGGGCTCTTTCAAAGATGACCCCTTTCGAAGAGGAGCAATGGCTTCACACAATGCGCAACAGGATACCGGCCCGGTTTCTGGATTTGAATATAGAGGCGTTTAAACGTGGAAGAGCTGTTTCGATGTAGTTGTTGATTTTTTCAGTCTGGATGTTTATGCCGCTCTACGAATTTTATTGTCAACGCTGTCACATTATCTTTACATTCCGGTCGATGAAAGTGAGAACTGGAGAGGTGCCTGTATGCCCGCGTTGCGGATGTGACCTGAAAAAAGAGGTTTCGTTCTTTTCCCATATTGTCAAAGGCGTAAAGGATGCTGGTATGAATTATGATGATGATACCTGTGACCGTATGGATCAGGTTGTTGCTGAAATGGGTGATCGCATGCAGGTGCTTGAAAATGAAGGTGGCGACCCCCGCGAAGCAGTTTCCGTTCTGCGGGCTATGGCTAAAGCTGGCGGAGTTAAATTCAAGTCCGATGTGCTTGAAGCAATGGCCAGAATTGACGCAGGCGAAGATCCCGATAAAATAGACGAAATGTTCGGCGATGTTTTTGAAACCGGGAATCCCTTTGATGAGACAGAGGAAGAAAGCTGTCAGCAGTTACGGAGCTGGTGGAGGAGACTACATGAGCCTCTGCGTGATCCAGACTGGCATGACTGGCCTACTGAACAGCATTAACGGAAAACAGAATTATGCCCGGCAGATACAGGTGCAGAAGAAGAAAAACACTGCCAGAACGGCTGGTGCCGGTTTCTGATCCTTGCAAACCGTTTGATATAGACGCTTTGTTCCCGGATAAATATCCTCTTGAAGTTGAAATAGGGGCGGGGACGGGCGGGTTTCTTATATCACGGGCAGCCGCATGTCCGCATGTGAATTATCTTGCGATTGAAAGGATGATGGGCCGCCTTTGTACGTTGGACAGACGCGCCTCCGAAAAGGGCCTGAATAACATCCGCCTAGTTAATCTTGAAGCGTTATACACACTTCACTATCTGCTACCGAGGCACGGAGTACGTACGGTTTATGTGTTTTTCCCCGATCCCTGGCCTAAACGTAAACATTACAGCAACCGGCTTTTTTCTGAGTTTTTTCTGAATACTTTATGGTACACTCTCGAAATTGGGGGTTGCGTGCAGGTGGCCACCGATCATATGCAGTATTTTGAGAGTATTCTGTATCATTTCGGAAAAGACCGACGTTTTGAAAGGGAGCCCCCCATGGTACGGAAAGAGGATGAACAGACGGATTTTGAAATGCTTTTCCGTGAAAAAGGGCTTGAGATAGGGGAGTGTGCTTTTAGATCCCGGGCTGTTGAGGATGAAAAGCCTCTGCCTCCCATAACTCTTCCGCCGGAAATGCTGCCCGGAAAATAATTTTTTCCTGCAGGCTTCATCGGTATGAAGATTTTGAAGCAGGAATGAAAACAGAAGTCAGAGTATCCGAGAGCGGGATGCTCAGGAAAGGAGACAGCAAAATGGAAAAATATGTATGCACAGTATGCGGGTATATCTATGATCCGGAAGTGGGTGATCCTGACAACGGCGTTTCTCCGGGTACAGCGTGGGCGGATGTTCCTGACGACTGGACATGTCCGGAATGCGGTGTCGGTAAAGATCAGTTCGAACCGGCCTGAAACCGCTGGCAGCGTCAGTCGGAGCAGGTGTCATCGTCAGATATGATTTGACGATGACTCCTGCTACTGATTTTTTTTCGGAATATGCATTACAGCTTGCAGAGCGTTCCATGCGGAGCGCTTTAATTCTTTCTGTTGCCCTTCAGCGTCGTTGCTGAATCGCAGAATATATGCGGGATGAAAGGTGGGCATTACCGGGATACCGTGAAACTGAGTCCAGACTCCCTGTGGCTGCAGTGCGCTGCGCTGATTGTGGAAGAGGCCTCTGTTCGCATGTTCCCCCATTACAACTATTGTTTTTGGCCGTATGATTTTGATCTCTTCTTCAAGGAAACGGCTGCATTTTTTCATTTCGTCCATTGCAGGGGGTTGACTGTCGGGATTTGAGGTGGGGCATTTGCAGGTATTTGTCAGAAAAACATCCTCACGCTTGTATCCCATCGCGTTGATCATTTTTGTGAGCAGTTCTCCTGTCTTGCCGCTGAAGACTTCTCCAGACTCCGCGTCCTCTCTGCTCGGAGCCGCTCCTGTAAACATCACATCAGGAGAGTTCAGATTGCCCTGTCCCGTCACGGGAATCCTGCGGTTTGCACACAGACGGCACGCAGAGCAGACGCTTATCTGCAGGCGTAGCCGCTGCATGGCTTCAGTTCTTTCAGCAGGAGTCAGCGGTTTGGAGTTCTGCAGAAAGGTACGCGATAAAGCTTCTCCTTCAGCCTTTTTAACCCCTTGAGCCGCTTCAACCTTTTTCCGCTGCCACTGAACTTTGGGACGCCCCGGTTTTTTGAGGGGTTTATATACCTTTTCAAGGTCTCTTACAATCTGAGGATCCATTTCCGCTGTGCGTATTCCCAGTTCCTTGAGAACGCGGATATGATCAATCAGATCATCGATTATGTCGCTGAAATCATCCATTCAATCAGACTCGGTGGGGGTATATTAAGTTTCTCCGGAAACAGTGCAGTCAGGAGTTTAATCATGTTGGAAACCATCAGGGTTCTGCGATTGCCAGCGCCACGCATCTTCGCACATTTTGTCAAGATTGCGTTCCGCTTTCCAGTTTAAATCAGTCAGGGCTTTTGACGGATCCGCCCAGCACTCTGCGATATCTCCTGGACGTCGTGGTTTGATTACATAAGGAACAGCTTTACCGGATGCTTTCTCAAAGGCTTTTACAACCTGAAGGACGCTGTATCCCTGCCCGGTTCCCAGATTGTACACGGCATGGCCGGGTTGAGTTTTAAGCTTTTCAATGGCGCGCAGATGACCTGTTGCCAGATCTACCACATGAATGTAGTCGCGTACACCTGTACCGTCAACAGTGGGATAATCGTTACCGAAAACAGATAAACATTCCCGGCGGCCGACCGCAACCTGTGCCACAAACGGAAGCAGGTTGTTGGGTATGCCAGCAGGGTCTTCTCCTATAAGTCCGCTTTCATGTGCTCCTATAGGATTGAAATAACGCAGAATCACAATATTCCAGGATGGATCGGACCTGTGTACATCACGCAGAACCTGTTCCATCATCAGTTTTGTCCACCCGTAAGGATTGGTTGCTCCCGGAGTAGGAAAATTTTCACGTATCGGCATGGACTGAGGTTCGCCGTAAACCGTGGCGGATGAGCTGAACACAAGATTTCTGCAGTTGTGTTCGGCCATAACTTCGCAGAGGTTGATGGTTCCTGTAATATTGTTGTGATAATATTTCAGAGGAATTCGTGTGGATTCGCCTACCGCTTTGAGTGCGGCAAAATGGATAACAGCATCAAACGGGCCGCTTTTTCCGAATACGCTGTTCAGCGCTTCTCTGTCACAAATGTCAATATTGTGGAATTCAGGATCTCTGCCGGTAATTTTCCTGACTCCCTCCAGACTCATCGCAGAACTGTTGCAAAGGTTGTCCACAACTGTGATTTCGTGATTTGAGTTCAGCAGTTCGACGCATGTGTGACTGCCGATAAATCCTGAACCGCCGGTAACTAGTATTTTCATGATATCAAGCCTTCTTGCTGTGCCTTATGCAGTTAAGTCAACCTGTAATTCAGGTTTTAAATTACTGAAGCGTCATTCTCTCAAGTCCTGTCGCAAAAAACAAGGATCTTAAAAACTGCGTTTTATATGCCGCAGTTTAAAACAGTTCTTGTTGCTGGTAGGGCTGTTTCTGCTGCCGGGGCGGTGCGGATTCGCCTGCTGGCGCAGAAACTGGTGAGGACTGTGATTCTCCGGCAAGCATAGCTGTTAGTTCCGCTTCATTGATCACCTTCGTGCCCAGTTTCTCCGCTTTGCTTATTTTTGTGGCGCCTGTCTTTTCCCCGGCAATCAGGTAATCCGTGGTTCCGGTTACTTTTTTCTGAACCTTGCCGCCTGCGTCCTCAATGTCAGACTCTATCTCGCTGCGGCTGCGTGAAAGTGTGCCGGTCAGTACGAAATTGATTCCGGCGAGATGTTCACTTTTTGAAGATACCGCTGATCTGTCAGCAACAGGATCAATTCCCAGTTCCGCGAGTCTGCGCGCAAATTTCCTGCCGTAATCAGAGCTGAAAAAACGTTTCAGCGATTTTGCCGATTCGATTTTTATGGTTGTGACATAGTGAATTGGAAGGGCGGTGCCCTCTTTTCTGAATGCGGCGCCGGTTTCTGTCAGACTGTCCCCGAGATAGCCTATTTCTCCGCACAGTCTCAAAAAGCGCTTCTGCCGATCTTCTCTCTCTCTTTCGTTCCCGGGCGGGTTTGATGTTGAACGCGGGTTTACGGCACTTGCTTCATCGTAGCATCTGTTCAGGCGGATAATCCTGTCGATTACAGGTGAATCGGGAATTTCGGAGAAACGCCGATGCGTCTTTGCTATGTAACCCGCGGCTGTCCTGCCTATCAGGGGTATGCCTGCGGCAATGAGCCAGCGCTGTAAAGGAAGTTTTCGGGATGCCTTGAGAGCCTGCATAACTTTTTCCGCATTTTTACCGAATATGCGCGTGCCTCCATTTTCACCTTTGTTCAGATCTATATTACTCAGCGTGTGGAGATCGATGTCAAACAGGTCGAGAGGATCCGTGATGATTTCCTGACTTATAAGAACTTCCGCAACCCTTTGCCCTATGGCCTTTATATTGAGTGCGTCCCGGCTGACAAAATGCAGCAGACGTCCTGTCCGTTGCGCCGGACAGACAGGATTGATGCATCTGTAGGCTATTTCGCCTTCCAGCTGCACAACCGGTTCCCCGCACTCAGGACATTCCTGCGGCATAACAAATTCTTTTTCCGAGCCGTCCCGTTTTTCTGTGATCACCGATTCAACTGCGGGAATGACATCTCCTGCTTTCACTACCCATACATGGTCGCCGCATCTAATGCCTTTTCTTCTGATCTCATCGGCATTGTGCAATGTGGCCCGTGCGATTTCCGATCCTGCCAGCAGCACCGGTTCAAGCTCCGCCACCGGTGTGAGCACGCCGGTTCTTCCCACCTGCACTGTGATGGAGTTTATACGGCTTTCTGCGCGTTCCGGTTCATATTTAAACGCTCTTGCCCATCGGGGCGATTTTGCGGTGACTCCCAGCCGGGGGTATAATTCGCGACGGTTGACTTTTATCACCGCACCGTCAATTTCAAAAGGAAAGCTGTGGCGCAGTTCTTCCAGTTCATCTATGGCGGTCAGTACTGCATCCATGTCAACACAGAGCCGCTGCCAGGGGGGAGTTTTGAATCCCCATCGGCTGAACTGTTTTATCATTTCCCCGTGAGTGGAAAATCCCACTCCTTTTAAAGAACCGGCTGCATATATTACCGCATCCAGAGGGCGTTGCGCGACAGTCCGTGGATCCAGCTGCTTGAGCGACCCGGCCGCGGCATTGCGCGGATTCATGAAAGGGTCCCTCCCCGATTCCTCCAACCCCTGATTCAGTCTGGCGAAACCGTCGCGTGTCATGTAAACTTCACCGCGCACCTCCAGCAGAGGCGGAGCGTCTTTTATACTCAGAGGAATAGAACGAATGGTTTTTGCATTTGCGGTGATTTCATCGCCTATGTTTCCGTTTCCGCGCGTGGCTACCCGAGAGAGTGTTCCGTCTTTGTAAATTATGGAAAATGCGACTCCATCAACTTTCGGCTCGACAACATAATCCCACACCTCTCCGGTCAGCTGTCTGCGCAGGAAGCTGTCAAATTCGATCAGTTCATTACGAGAACGTGTTTTATCCAGACTCTGCATGGGGGGGCTGTGTCGCACCTGTTTGAATTCTTTGGCAGGTTCGCCGCCGACGCGCTGTGTCGGTGAATCCTCCGATGCCATCTCAGGATGTTTTTTTTCCAGATCTTCCAGTTCTCTGTAAAGCGCATCATAATCAGCATCACCGATTTCGGGCTTTGCCTCAACATAATAAAGCCTGTCATTCCGGCTGATGATTTTTCTGAGCTCTTCAATTCTTTGTTGTTCTGTGTTGTTTTTCATGTGTTTTCAAATAGTGGATCGGTTATATTCGACAGATTTGTCGGATCTCTCCTTCAACCCTCATCCTTCATAATTCATCCCTGAATCAGCGCCTCCAGTTCCTCCTTTTTATTCCGGACCGCCTGCTGGCCTGCTTCGATGGTTTCTTTTCCGCGATAAAATTCCAGTGTCATAATATCTCCCACTTCAGGTTGAATCAGAACTTCAGGCGGGTTAAGTCTGATTGTGCTGCGGGTGATTTCATTTTCTCCCAGACGGAATGACCGTGTCAGTACATCCATGATTGAAAGAGATTCATGCGGCTTTTCCCGGGTGTCAAACCAGCGTTGAAATGTTTCACTGACCGGTGTCTGCAGCTGGGGCAGCAGTTTTGAGACGGAAACTTTCAAATCCATTATTATGTTAGTTGTTTTCTCTTCATATACTGTGTCGCCTGTTTTTTTACGGCTGACAGGCTTTTTTTCTGAAACCGATGGAGTTTTCAGGTTGATATCCACCGCAATCACTTTATCAGCTCCCATCGAATGGCAGACGGATATCGGCAGAGGATTGACGAGCCCTCCATCCACAAGATGTGTATGTTTGTATTCAACTGGCGTGAATATGCCGGGGATGGATATGCTGGAACGTATTGCATTCATGAGATCACCATCTCTGAATACAACTTCCTTCTCCGTATTCAGATCGGTGGCGACAATCGCAAGGGGATATTGCAGTTCATCGAAGGATCGCGCCGGAATCACGTCTTTCAGAAGTCTCATGAAATTTTTACCGGAAACCAGTCCTGACCGCAGAAAGTTGACCTCCAGAAAGAGCTGAGCAACTTGCTTCCAGTTAAGATGTAGCGCCAGATCCTCAGCCAGTTCGAGTGTGTCCGTTGCGTATAACGCTCCGGCAATGCTACCTATGCTTGTGCCAGCAATGCAGAAAGGCTCGAACCCCATTTTTTTGAGTTCCAGCAATACGCCTATATGTGCCCAGCCGCGGGCACCTCCGCTGCCCAGTGCCAGCCCTGTTTTCATGGTTTTCCTGTTGTTCCCGCTTTTACTCACCTTTTTCACCGCTTCCTTACGATCACTCCGTGATCAAAAAACGAGCCGGACAGTTTTCCGCTCAATCTTCAGAATGCGCATTACTTTTTCCCGGTTGTCGATCGGGTGATTTTCTCAGTGATAAAAAGAGGACGTTTATATCCGCTCATTACAAGATCGGAAGTGACTGCCCGCATAAGCCCTCTATCGCGTTTATCGGCAATCAGCACTTTTATTTCCCCGCTTTTACTGTAACCTGCTGATCTGAGGGCTTTTCCTATCCTGCCTGGCTGTACCTGGCGATCACCGACCCATATTATCCCGCTTGATTCTATCTCGACATCAGGTGTGCCTGAGTTGCTGATAACTCTCGTAGTAGTACAGGATGTAAAAAAAACAGTCATGAAAATGAGCAGTACAGCAGTTTTAAGGAATTCAATCATTCTTATAGCTCCTTCAATCCGTAATTTATCAGATTTACAGCAGGAAATCCAATTCAATAGCAGGCTTGCCAATCTCACTGTAAAATGGCATCATGGTTACACCGTTGAGGCTTCAGCCGATGTGAACTTTTTGTTTCCGCGAAGAAAACGGAAATCACAGAGATTAACGCAATCCATGTCACAAACTGCTGCGTTTTGCGCGGTGCAGACCTGCAGATCTGGATTTTTTTAAGGCTGCCCGGTTAAAAATCGGATTTGCGCTGAACGATAGTATGGTCGCTGAGGACAAACATGTTTGTTCCGCCCTTCGGTGAAGGGCCTAACCTGAGGAGACCGGATGACTGAAAACGGGATCAGGAACCCAAATCCTGCAAAATCCAGGCCTTTAATAGACGCTGAAGAGTGCAAAGGATGCGAACGCTGTATTGCGGCGTGTCCTGTGAACTGTCTGCGCATTGCCCGAAAACTGAACAGCAAGGGCGTCAGACCTGTTGAATATACCGGAAGCGGATGCATTGGATGCGAAGCCTGCTTTTACAATTGCCCTGAACCCTACGCTATAAAAATTGAAAAAGCGGATGACAGGAGTGAATCCGCCTGATATCAATTAAACCGCGAAAAATGCGAAAGCTGCCTCAGATCGGTTTCCGGCGAGAGGAATGTTTGTTTTATGATCAGATTCTTAAAAGGGAATGAGGCTGTCGTAGCGGGCGCCCTGTATGCTGGCAGCGAAGTCTATTTCGGCTATCCTATAACACCGGCAAGTGAAATTGCACATGCGGCTGCCGAATGGTTTCCGTCTGTCGGCAAAGTTTTTCTCCAGGCTGAATGTGAAACCGCCGCTATCAGCATGCTCTACGGTGCCGCATGCGCCGGGCAGCCCGCTATAACCGCCACTTCCGGCCCGGGGATGAGCCTTATGCAGGAGGGCATCTCCTATATGGCCGCGGCTGAACTTCCCGGGGTTATTGTGAATATTATGCGATCAGGTCCCGGTCTGGGTAATATATTCCCCGAGCAGAGTGATTATAATCAGGCTGTGAAAGGCGGGGGCCACGGTAATTATAAGTGCCTTGTGATGGCACCCGGAAATGTTCAGGAGATGTGCGACATTACTATCAAAGCCTTTGAGCTGTCGTTCAGATACCGCACTCCGGCTATTATTCTGGCCGACGGCCTGCTTGGACAGATGATGGAGAGTATAACGCTGCCCGAAGATATCCTGATTCTGCCGGACACAAGTGACTGGGCTGTCCAGGGTACGGCGAAAACCCGCGGAAATCTGATTACATCCATTTTTATGAATGCCGAAGTCCAGGAGCAGCGTAATCTTCATCTGAAAGCGAAATACGCGACTATGAAAGATGACGCCTGTTGCGAAATCTACTGCTGTGAAGATGCCGATATCATTCTGGCCGCCTATGGAATTTCCAGCCGCATATCCCGCACAGCGGTTGACCTTCTGCGTGACGAAGGCATAAAAGCTGGACTCTTCAGACCTGTAACCATTACACCATTTCCGGTTCGGGAGCTTTGTGAAACCACCCTCGGCCGTAAGTTGCTGGTGGTGGAACACAGCGATTCGCAGTTCTGTGATGATATTCAGCTGCATCTCGCCAAAGAAGGCCGGCGATTTCAGGAACTTGCGTTGCTTACTCATCTAGGTGGTGTCATCATTACTGTTGACGAGGTGATTTCAAAAGTTAAAGAGGTGCTGGGATGAGCCGTATTGAAACCAGAGGGATGTATAAGACCTTTCCGCGTAGCGGTGATGAGCACTCAAAGTCAACCCACTACTGCGCCGGTTGCGGACACGGTATAATTCATAAGCTGATTACTGAAGCCCTCGCTGATCTTGAAATTCAGGATGAAACAATTATATTCAATCCTGTCGGCTGTTCCGTTTTCGGTTATTATTACTGGGATGCAGGTAATATCTCTGCGGCTCACGGACGTTCACCCTCTGCCGCAACCGGCATTACCAGAACATTGAAAAACCGGACTGTCATCTGCTATCAGGGCGATGGCGATCTGGGCGCAATCGGCCTCAACAGCACTATTCAGGCCGCCAATCGCGGTGAACATATAGCCGTGATATTCATCAATAACGCGACTTACGGTATGACAGGCGGACAGATGGCGCCGACAACGCTCAAAGGTATGAAAACCCTGACATCACCTTTCGGTCGTGACCCGCTGACAGATGGATACCCTTTGCATGTCTGTGAGCTGATCAATCAGTTGAAAGCTCCTGTTTATATTGACAGAGTTTCCGTGGCGGATACCGCCCGCATTATGAAGGCCCGCAAAGCGATATACAAGGCTCTTAAGATTCAGAAGGAACGCAGGGGGTATGCTTTTGTAGAGATAATAGCACCATGCCCGACCGGATTGAAATCCACACCGCTTGAATGTGCCCGCTTCTGTATTGAGGAAATGGAAGCCGAGTTCCCCCTAAAATGTTTCAGGGATAACAGCGACAGCCCCGCCGGAAAATCGGTTCCGCCTGCCCGGGTTTCAATCAGAAAATTCTTTGAAAAGTCGGATTATGATTTTGAAATAAGCAAGGCGGTTCCCGATAAAAACTTCAAAGAAATCCATATGCGTTTTGCCGGATACGGCGGTCAGGGAGTTTTGAGCCTGGGCTTCTGGCTGGCCGGAGCGGCGAGAATAGATAAGCGCTTTACAACCTGGTTTCCTTCCTACGGACCGGAACAGCGCGGTGGAGCCGCCTCCTGTTCAGTAATTGTTTCAGGACGCGAAATCGGTTCGCCCGCGGCAGACCGGCCGGATCTTTTTGTTGCTATGAATCGTGTTGCATATGAGCGTTTTATCGATGATGTTCCTCCCGGAGGTGTGGTTCTTGTGGATGAGACCGTGTCTCTGCCGGACAAAATTCCGGAAGGGGTGCGTATTATAAGCGTTCCTGCCGTCAGGCTTGCTGCAGAGTATAATCTCCCCCAGGCCGCCAACACTGTTATGCTCGCGGCTGTTTCCGCGTTTAATGTTTCCGGACTTGAACGGGAAAGCATTGTCAGATCTCTGCAGAGTGCATTCAGGAAAAAACCGGAATTGACCCGGAAAAATCTTGAGATATTCAATCTGGCGGAATCCCGGCTTAAAATGCGGGGAAACTGATGGCGGTTTGTCTGAATCAGAAAATGCCGATGAAAAGAAAAAAGCAGCTGAAAGAATTCCAGAAATTCCTGAAATACAGATTCCGGGATCCTGCGTTGCTGGATGCCGCCCTTACAGCTCCTTCATATCGCGGACGGAATCCCGAAAGCGTTAAATCCGATAATCAGAGACTGGAGTTTCTGGGCGACGCAGTGTTCGGCATACTTGCAGCCGAGCATGTCTTTAAAAAATATCCGCATGCTGATGAAGGTGAACTGACTCTTCAGGTTACCCATCTTGCCAACGGACGTTCACTGGCATCTCTGGCACTGTCGCTTGATCTGCACCGGTATCTGCTTGCTTCCGCAGGTGATGAGGCACCCGGTGTACAAAAATGTTCAGCCCGCGAACTGGAGGATGCCATCGAGGCCCTCTTTGGCGCTGTCTGGTGCGATGGCGGATTGAAACCCGCTTTGAAGCTGTTTAAACGCCTCATCAGAAATGTTCCGGAAATGCCAGTGGAACGCTGGTATGGCAATCCCAAGGGCGCTTTACAGGAACTTGCCCAGCACCACGCCTGGCCTGATTCGCCCCTTTACACTCTTCTGGATTCATCCGGTCCTGATCATAATCCATCTTATACAATGCGCGCTTCTGTGCATGGCGGCTTTCATGCGGATTTTACAGCCGGTACAAAACGTGCCGCTGAAACCGGCGCCGCCGATGCTCTCATTCGCATTCTCAAGGAAGAAGGGTTTGAGGTGTAAGGATGAGGGATGAATTTTTTGTTTAGCTTTCTTTGAAATAAATTCAGCATTACTCCGGCTGCGAAATGCTTTGTTCTTTCTTTTAATTCGTGAGAGTCGGTGGTTTGCATCATATTTTACTTTTCATCCCTCATCCTTGCAAAATCTCTTTTTGCCTCTGTTTCTCTCCCGCACCTTTTGCCACATAGATTTTTTCTCCGGTTTCCGGATTTAGACCTGTGTAATACATCGCGGTTGACCAGGTGGATGGAGTCGGAGTGAATACCTGAACCTGTTCGGGATTGAGCTTCAGTTTTCTTGTTGCAAAGCGTTTCAGGTCTTTCATGTCGCTCATGGTGCAACCGGGATGGGCGGCGATGAAATAATAAGTTAGAAACTGCTTTAATCCAAATTTCCGGTTTGTTTCCTCAAAAACCTTTTTGAATTCCAGCAGCGGATCTGTACCCGGTTTACCCATCAGAGAGAGAACATGCCAGCTTATATGCTCAGGCGCCAGTTTGAGCTGCCCCGATACATGATACCGGGTAATCTGCTGTATGTATTCTCTTCCGTGTTTTCTGTCTGCCGACACTAAATCCGGGCGTATGCCGGATGCTGTGAACACCCGGCGCACTTTGGGCAGCTGCCGCAATTTTTTCAGGAGTTCCAGGAGAGGTCTGTGGTCCGGATGGAGTCCGTTGCAGATTTCGGGGTAAAGACAGCGCCTGTCTCTGCATGCTCCATGCTCTATCTTGCACCTGCATTCAAAACCATACATATTGGCTGTGGCCCCGCCGACATCCTGTATTATTCCTCTGAACCGCGGGTGTTCTGTCATGCGTCCGGCTTCATCTGTGATGGATGCCTCCGACCGACTGACCACCTGCCGTCCCTGATGCGCTGCGATTGCACAGAAGTTGCAGGCCCCGTAACATCCTCGGTGAGTGGTGATGGAAAACCTTATCGTTTCAATTGCTTTTACCTTGCCCGTTTTTTCGCACTCGGGATGCACCTCCAGTTCATAAGGCAGGGCGTACACTTCATCAAGCTCCTCACGGCTCAGAAGGCGGGCCGGAGGATTGTGAATCAGGTTGCGGGTGTCGATCAGCTGTGTCAGAGTACGGGAAGTCAGCGCCTCCTGATTTTCCGAGAAAATACGGAACATTTTAAGAAATGCTAGGTGTCCTTCTTTGCTTTTTTCAGAGACGCTTTTGAAATCCGGCAGGGCAATGCTCTCTTCCGGAACGCCGTCTTTACCCGCTTTTGCATAACAGATACCCCGGATATTGCGCCATTCTCTGCCGTCACGAAAAGCTTCCGCCAGCGCTGTAACGGAACGTTCCGCCATTCCGTAGGAGAGGATGTCCGCTTTCGCATCAAAAAGAATCGGCCGGCGTACTTTGTCCGACCAGAAATCGTAATGTGCAATCCGCCTCAGGCTGGCTTCGATTCCGCCTATAACAATCGGCCTGCACGGCTTGAATGCCGAACGTAGCAGATTGCAGTAGGCGATCACGGCCCGGTCCGGTCGGGCATTGTTCTTCCCGCCGGGAGTAAAATCATCCGATCTGCGTTTCTTTCCGGTTGCGGTATAATTGGCCACCATGGAATCAACGCAACCACTTGAAACCGCCCAGAAAAGTTTCGGTTCACCCAGTTTGCGGATATCTTCGTGTGAATTCACGTCAGGCTGCGGAATGATTCCCACCTTGAATCCCCTGCTCTCCAGTACCCGGGCGATAACCGCTGTGCCGGAACCGGGTGCGTCAATGTAGGCATCTCCGGAGACAAGAATTATGTCTGGAGCATCCCATCCGCGTTTTTTCATATCTTCAGCTGTGCATGGTGGAAACATGCATCGATAATACCGTATATCCGGACTCCCGCGCAAAGCTAATCAATACGGCCGCAGCTGTTTTATGTGTATGACAGGCCGCAAGTTGATGTCATTTCCCGCTTTACTGTCAGTCCGGCATGACAGGGCGAACAGGCTCAAGCTGCGCTCCTGACTGAGGATACAGCCTGAACATTAGTTGCTATAAAATCAACTCCTGTCGCAAAAAACAAGAAACTCAGGAGACCATTTGCATAAGTTGTTGATTGAAAGCAACTAAAGCAGCATTTAAAACAGTAGTTGCCTTCGCAGTTTTAACCACGAAAAACACGAAAAATCAGATGGATTCCTTTTTCTCTTTATTCCTATGCAACGCATAGCGTTGTTGACTAAACCAGCGGTGCA
>JAWOEI010000008.1:0-27730 GCA_046482825.1 Kiritimatiellia bacterium | reverse complement strand
ATGTGCTGCGTAGCGATCAGAGTCGTTTGGAAAAGTGGGAATATGTGCGCAACAACCCGGTGCGAGCGGGCTTGGTTGAAGATGCGGATGAGTGGCCGTATGCGCAGTGTTTCAGTCGTCTGGATGGCACAGAATTGTAGGCCACGTGCCCCACGTGGCGTTTATTATCCGATGGTGGTTCGAAAGGTGTGCTCCCGCCGGGTCGGGGACCCGGCCTACAGCGGATATCACGTGTTGTAGGCCACGTGCCCCACGTGGCGTTTATTATCCGATGGTGGTCATCTACGCACTCTTCTCCGACGGATGGTCGAAAAGCGTGGTTTCACAGGGCATGCGCTTTGAGAGCAACCCCTGCAGAAAACGGATACCGTAAACTATGTGGGTGGCTATAACTCCCAGCCAGGTGACAAACCACATAAGCGGATTTAAAGAAACAGAAGAAAAAAAAGTGATAATAAGATATAAAGCAATGACTCCAGCATAGAGATACCATAGCGGCGGAAAAAGGAGACAGACAGGTATTCCCGCGATTATACCTGTGATCAGAAGGGAAGGAATTAAATAACTGAGCTTCAGGGATGTATCAGGAAAACGTTTGACGAAATGTCCCCGGTGAAGAGCATACCGTCCTATCTGCCGCAGATGCGGCCGGAAAAGACATCTCCTGTGGTGGTAAACAACCGCCCATGGATCATAAACTATGCGTCTGCCCTCCTTTATGACAATATCGGAACAGAGAATGGTATCTTCGCCGGGCCAGAAATCTGTGCGGTATCCGCCGATTTTTTCCAGCAGGTCCTTGCGGATAAACAGGTTGCAACTGGGATAATCATCTACACTGGAACGCACACGGTCGCCTGCATAACGGTATCGGAAGTTTCCGGACACATATCTGTTGGCATAAACCCTCCCTCCGGCCTGGGCCATGAATGGATCATCCCGGGGTGTTTCGCCGGGACCGCCGACGCCTCCGACATCTTCAGATGCAAAATATTTGACTGCGCATTTCAGCCAGTTGGGTACAGGATATGCATCATCGTCGAGAAAGGCTATGATTTCACCTTCCGCATTATCTATGCCTTTGTTCCTTTTTTCCGCAGGACGCGTTTTGCCGGTTGCAATCACCTTCAGGTCCAGATCAGCCTTGATTCCTGCCGGTTCATCCGGCAGAACTATCACTTCAAAGTTGGAATAGGTCTGTTTCTCAAGCGCGTTCAGGCACTCCGTCAGATAAGCGGATGGGGCGGGACAGGCAATTACTACTGAAATCATCGGTATTTTGTCAGATTTCGGTGGAACTTCCACACTCCGGTAATATCTAAGTATGCGGGTACGGTAGAATATGGCCAGGGTGTCAATCATCACCTGTTTGATGTTCTTCCAGCTCAGGCAGCCTACCTTGCTTCCGAACTGCATCAGAACAGGGGCTTCGGCCACTCTGAACCCGTGCGAATGGGCAATGGAAAGTACCTCCAAGTCGAAAGCGAATGCCTTGACAAGCATGCGGTCGAACGACCATTGCAGCGCCCGGCGGGTGAAGAGTTTCATTCCTGTCTGGGTGTCTGAAACCGGAAGACCTATCAGAATATAAACCAGCGTGTAGTAGATTGCAGATACCAAACGCCTGTGCCACGGATAATCAATGGAGGAATCAGGATGGCGTTTGGATCCTATCACTATGGAAGCATTTTCCGAGAGCATTATGTCGAAAAAGGTGGAAATACGTTCGGGCGAGAGATCCAGGTCGGCATCCAGCAGAAGTATATGTGTGCCGCGTGAAGCGGCGAATCCGCGTTTCAGAGCGTTGCCCTTGCCTGAGTTGTGTTTAACAAATACCGGGCGGATTGCATCCGGGTGAAGGTTTGCGGCCTGTCTGATGGCCTCGGCGGTGCCGTCACAGCTGCCGTCATCAACCGGAAGGATTTCGAATGGAATATTTCCATTGAGCAGCGTATATACCTGTTCGATGTTATGCTTAATAACCTTTTCAAGGCTGAATGCCGGCATAATGACGCTGATAATACCCTTGTCTCCGAGGCATTGCCTAGCTGATTTCCACAGAGTACTGTTATTTTTAAGCTTCATTTGCCACCGCTGGAAAAGGATTGTGTTTTTTCTTTCTGAAAGGACAACTCTTCTTTTATCCATTCAAAAAATATTGTAATATAATAGATAAGGTTTCGGTATAAACCAACATTAAAATACGGTGTTTTGATATGGTTGGTTTCAGAGGGCGATTGAATGCGTAGATTTATTTTATGTTTCGGAGTGCTGGCAGTTCTGGTTTTTTCCGGGTGTAGCAAGTTTGATCTGGCTGAATTTGAGCGGGAGCAACGCAGTCAGGTGAAATTCAGCCAGGCTGTGAATGCAGAGAAAAACGGTGATCTCGACGAGGCCATCAGACTTTACAAGCGTGTGATGATTGATGAGCCGAAAGCATATTCCGCTCATTTTATGCTTGCAACCCTGCTGCATGATCACGCGGAGGATTATATAGGAGCCATATATCATTACAGGCGGTATATAGAACTTGAGCCGGACTCGGATAAAAAGGAATTGGCTGAGAAACGCATCAGTATAGCGGAACATCTGCTTGCGCCTGAGATTCTGAAAAAAGTGAGTGATACCCATACCGGTTTGGCTCAGGCAACTCTGCTGAAAGATAAGGCCCGTCTGAACCGTGTCATTTCAAGACTTGAGGGGGAAAAAGTCGAATTAAACAAGCAAGTGCAGAAACAGAATGCAATGCTGAAAGATCTTTCCTCTGAAAATGTGCAATTGCGCAAGATCGTAGAGAAAATGCGCGGTGAAAGCTATGTGGAAACAGCGGAGAAACCTTTAAAAGAAAAGGTGGCTGAATATCGCGAATCTGAAAAAACAGAAGACTCGGGTTTCAGTAAAAGCGAACTGGAATCCCTGCGCCGTGAAGCTGAATCCCTGAAAAATGCAGAAAAGTCAGAACCTGTACAAAAACCGGTTGTTGATGTTCCTTCTGTCGGATCTGTTCTGCAAAAGGTTCAGAAGCGCCTGACAGGCGGGGGTGCAAAGGAAAGCGGACGGAGTTCGACAGACAGAAAAAGTGATTTGGACAAAGAGGCACGCGAGACAGCGGCTGATGCGGATCTGTCCCGTTTATCCCTGTTCCGGACCCCGGAACAAAACCAGGAAAAGGATGACGGAAATAAGAAACAGACGTATGTGGTTCAGCCTGGCGACACCCTGATTAGAATTTCGACCCGTTTTTACGGAGACGGTTCCGAATGGAAACGTATCAGAAATGCCAACAGAGGGCAGATAGGGCCTGCCGGAAGAGTAAGGGCCGGACAGATTATTATCATTCCTTGAAATCAGGAAGAAACTGACTATGGCCGGAAAGAAAACTGAAAAGAGACGTTTTACCTCAGCAAATGCGACAAATGTTTTTGTCGGCGGAGAGAAATACGGCAGCAAGCTGGCCTGGCGTCTGGATGTGGAACGCAGTGTCGATCTTGATTCGGGCCAGGTAAGCAGTAAATTCTTTTTCAAACGCCGGGGACATCATCCGGTCAGCCGCAAAAACAAGCTCTTCCGATATATTTCCGCCGGCGGTATGCGCCAGCTCAAACGCACGACCGTAGATGATCTGGTGGAGTTTCGCAAACGGCGGTTTTTATTTTTTATGGCGCTGCTTGCTCTGTTCTGGGTGGTGTTTTACATTTTTCCCGGTGTTTAACAGGCAGCAGGCGATCCGGCTGCATTCCAGTAATGAGTTTGTCTGACGGCTGAAGTGTTTGCTGCTCAGAATAATGGTTACCGAGTTATTATTATGACAATGAAAATTGATAAAACAGGTTTGCTGGCAGCTCTTGTGCTGCTGTGTGCGGGATGTTCTTCCCCGCTTTTCAATGATACAATCTTTGATCAGCGCGAATACCGTCGCACAGGAGGTCCCGCGAAACAGCTGGCCAAAATCAGAACAGATTCAGAGATGACCAATCTCGAATGTCAGCGGTTGTCTGAACAGATTGATGCTCTGAACCGTAATCAGCAGCAGCTGGATACACGTCTGCGCAATATCGAGTCCCGTATTGACGGTTCGCCTGACCTTGACCAGGATATTATTGCGCTTCGGCGCGACATCGAACAGCTACGCGTTGAAAGGGAGCAGCTGCGCAAGGAGATTACAGATGATCTTGCCGGCAGAATTGAAAAAATTGCCGCGAAACAGAGGAAGGCTGTTGATGCCGCCCGCCGTCAGGTTGTATCGCGGCCCGCGAATACATCATCCGCGGCCAGTTCTGTGTCAGGCTATGAACACAAGGTCGAACGGGGGCAGACTCTTTCTGAAATAGCACGCGGTTATAACACGACGGTGAAAAAGATTATAGATGCCAATAACATTAAGAACCCTTCCAATATCCGTGTTGGTCAGGTTCTGTTTATTCCCGATTAAAATTGCTTTCGGTTGTGCCTCTGCCTGTTTCATGAGGCAGGCGTTGCTGTTTTGTTTTTACTGGTTTGAATGCATTTGAAACGTCGCACTTTTAGAATAAAACGCTTCGCGTTTTCAGAATGTATTTATTAGTTTGATTAGAACATTGAACACTTTTGCATAAGAATGCGGATAATTTTCCGCATTGGAGGTGATTTTATGTTGTTTCCTGACGTCAGATTGCGCCGATTGCGCCGTATGCCGGCTTTACGCCGTATGTTTGATATTGCCCCGCCGCCACCCTCGAAGTTTGTCTGGCCTGTCTTTGTGGTTGAAGGTAAAAACAGATGTGAACCCATTGACTCTATGCCCGGGCAGTTCCGTTACTCGCTGGACAGGTTGCCAAAAGCGATTGAGTCTGTTGTCAGCCAGGGGGTAGGAGGTGTTATGCTCTTCGGTCAGACCCAGGCCGAAAAGGATGCCGGCGGCAGTGGCGCCTGGGATGACGGTGGAGTTGTCCAGCTTGCCATACCGGTTATCAAGCGCGAATTTCCCGATCTGGTTGTGATGAGTGATGTCTGCCTGTGCGCCTATACAGATCACGGTCATTGCGGACCTCTGCGGTCAGACGGAAATGTTGATAATGATGCGGCAATAGAGCTGCTTGCTAAAGTGGCTGTTTCACACGCTGGCGCCGGCGCCGATGTGGTGGCTCCCAGCGCAATGATGGACGGACAGGTTCTTGCTATACGTGAAGCTCTTGCCGATGAGGATCTGCATGATACCCTGTTGATGTCATACTCAACAAAATTCGCATCTTCGATGTACGGTCCTTTCCGCGATGCGGAGAATTCATCCCCTTCATCCGGTGACCGCAAGGGGTATCAGGCGTCGTATGCCAACCTGCGTGCAGCTCTGCGCGAATCAGTGATGGACGAAGATGAAGGGGCCGATATTCTTATGGTGAAACCATCTCTCTTCTACCTTGATGTTCTCGCTAAACTGCGGGAAGATACGGATCTTCCGGTAGCGGCTTATAATGTCAGCGGAGAATACAGTATGCTGATTGCCACCGCTGAACGCGGCTGGGGTGATCTCAACGAGATGGTTCTGGAAAGCCTGATGGCCCTCGAACGTGCTGGCTGTGATATGTTTCTTAGCTACTGGGCATCGCGTTACGATGAGATTTTTAAATAGCAATCACCGGTAAGCTGTTGATAGCGCATAGCGCATGGAGTAATGTTAATATAGACTGTTCTTCTCTATGCCCTTTGCCTTGTGTTGTTCCTATTCAAAAAAAACGGAGGTACCTGTTAAATGAAAAACAATTCATTTTCAAGAAGGGATATGCTGAAACATCTGAGTATAGGCGGAGTTGCTGGCGTAACTATGGCTGCAACACGGGCAGCTGCCGACCAGGCCGCGACAGGAGATCCGAATTACGCCGGGTTTAACAGCCGTATCAGCGGACTGGGTAAAACAACCATGGATCCGCCTTCAGCATATCTTGAAAACGGCAGGGTGATTCAGCCCGCACGTGAACTGCCGGTGTTTCACAAAGCCGATGTTGTGGTTGTCGGGGGCGGCGCCGCTGGATTTGCCGCTGCTGTGGCCGCCGCCCGGACTGGTGCCAAAACCGCTCTGGTGGAACGCGGCGGATCTCTGGGGGGGCTCTGGACCAACGGAATGGTTCTTATCGTTATCGGGACCAGTGTCAGGAAAAACGGCGGCTACAAGCTGGTGACCCGCGGTATCTGTGAGGAATTTCTGCACAGGCTTGAGAAAATGGGTCCCAATGCCGTTACAGAAAAAATGGACGGCAGAGCCTGGCAGCCTACGGTTGACCCGGAGGCAACCAAAGTGCTTATGGATGAGATGATCCAAGAGGCGGGCGTGAATATGTTTTTTCATGCCTGGGGGGTGGATGTTATCAAAAACGGAGATGCAGTTCAGGGTGTTGTCTTTGAGAGTAAACAGGGTCGCCAGGCGATCATTGCCAAGGCCGTTGTCGATAGTTCCGGTGACGGCGATATCTACCATCATGCCGGTGCAGATTACAGACAGATTTCCCATGGCATGGGATTTGTTTACCGCCTGGGTAATGTTGACCGCATTGACAAGTCAAAGATCCCCGAAGGGGAAAAACGCAAAGTGAGGCCGAATGAACCTGTCAGATCCAACCGCTGGTGCAATAACCTTGGTCCGCGGGGTAACGGTCTGGATGTGCGGGAAATCTCGAAAATCGAAATGATGCACCGCAAATCGGCTTGGGATAAAACGGAGAGGCTGCGCAGAACACCCGGCTACGAAAAGGTTTTTCTTATGGACACCTGCACTGAGATAGGTGTACGCGCCAGCCGTCTGCTGGATGGCGTCAAGCATGTGGATAAAAAAACGGCCAGTGCCGGAACTATGTTCGGGGATAATGTCGCTGTATCCGGTGATGACCGTCTGAAACTTCCTGAGTTCGGGATTCCCTATGGAGCGCTTCTTCCGAAGAAGGTGGACAATGTGATAGCCGCTGGTCGCTGTATATCTGTTGCGCCTGACCTTATCGACCGCGTGCGACTGATACCTGTCTGCGTTGTTACCGGTCATGCGGCCGGTGTAGCGGCGGCATTGGCCGCTGAAAACGGCGCAGTTCCGCGCGATGTGCCTGTACGGGAAATCCAGAAGGTGCTCAGATCACAGGGCGCGTATCTGGGATAAGCGGAAGGCGGTATGGCGTTTAATCAGGTAACAGGCAATGATAATAGCTAAAAGCCGTTCGAAAAGGTTTTCAAACAGGGCCTTGCTGTTGCATTATCCTTAATCGCGGAAAGTCCTGAATTTGCGTTTCTGGTTGCTACACGACCTTAATTGTCGATATAATACGCGGCTATGACCGAAACCAGAGACATATCAGAACTGATCAGGCAAAGGCCCCTTATTCTCGATGGCGCCATGGGCACCATGATACAGAAGTATAATCTGAAAGAGAAGGATTACCTTGCAGAGCGTTTTGCTGATTTTTCCGATAGCCAGACCGGCAATAACGATTTGCTTGTGATAACTCAGCCTGCTATCATCGAACAGATTCATTATGATTTTCTGAAGGCCGGAGCTGATATTGTTGAAACCTGCACATTCGGCGCAAATGCTGTTTCGCAGTCCGACTATGCTATGGAGTCCATGGTTGCAGAGATTAACCGTGCCGCGGTGAAGCTTGCTGCGAAGGCTGTTGAGCGCATTGAATCTGAAGAACCCGGTCGTGTCTGTTTTGTGGCCGGTTCAATGGGACCAACCAATAAAACCGCTTCCATTTCTCCGGACGTGAATGATCCTGGATTCCGAGCAATTGACTTTGACGAGCTTTGCAGGATATATCGCGAACAGGCGGAGGCTCTTATAACAGAGGGGGTTGACCTTCTCCTTGTGGAGACCGTTTTCGACACACTCAATGCCAAAGCCGCCCTCTATGCCATACAGGAGTGCTTTGATTCCATCGGCCGCAAAGTTCCGATTATGGTTTCCGCAACAGTTGCAGATAAATCAGGGCGTACCCTTTCTGGACAGACAGTATTGTCATTCTACCACAGCGTAAAACATGCTGATCTTTTCTCTGTGGGCATCAACTGCTCTCTCGGGGCCGATGAAATGTTTCCCTACCTTGAAACACTCAATGAAACCGCCGGGTGCTGCGTGAGTGTTTATGCAAATGCCGGTCTGCCCAATGCGTTCGGCGGATATGATGATTCACCCGAGAGCATGGCTGCTGTCTATAGGCAGTTTGCTGAAGCCGGACTCTGCAATATTTACGGTGGCTGCTGCGGAACAACCCCGGCACATATCAGGGCCATCGCCGATGCGGTTGAAGGTTCCCCTGTCAGGGTTCCTCCCGTAGTAGAGTCCCGTCCTGTATTTACCGGTCTGGAGCCTCTGTTTGTCAGAACTAAGGCGTCCAGTGCGGAATGTTACTCTCCCGGGAATGCGGGTGATTGCGTAACAGCAGAATCCGGGCGTGCTGAAGATGCAGAATCAGGTGGAAATTTCATTATGATAGGTGAGCGCAGCAATGTCACCGGATCACGTAAATTCGCCCGTCTCATCCGTGAAGAGAAATTTGAGGAAGCCATCCAGATTGCCCGTAAACAGGTGGAGGATGGTGCCAATCTCATTGATATCAATATGGATGAGGCCATGATAGACTCGAAAGCGATGATGGTACGCTTTCTCAACCTTCTGGCTGCCGAGCCGGATGTTGCCAGGGTGCCGGTAGTTATCGATTCGTCCGACTGGGATGTGATAGAGGCCGGTCTTAAAACTGTTCAGGGGCGTAGTGTTGTCAATTCCATCAGTTTGAAAGAGGGAGAGTCTCAGTTTCGGGAACATGCTTTGAAGGTGCGTCGTCTGGGCGCTGTTCCTATTGTTATGGCTTTTGATGAGAGCGGCCAGGCTGATACAACGGAGCGGCGGGTTGAAATATGCAGGCGGGCCTTTAAAATTTTAACAGAGGACGTCGGGTTTAAACCCTGTGAGATTATTTTTGACCTCAATATCTTTCCTGTGGGAACCGGCATGGAAGAACACCGCCGGAATGCGGTTTCCTTTATTGAGGCCATGCGCTTAATTAAAGAAGAGATGCCCGGTGTAATTATTAGCGGTGGGGTCAGCAATCTTTCTTTTTCCTTCCGGGGCAACAACCGGGTGCGCGAAGCAATGCACGCCGTATTCCTTCATCACGCCATAGATGCTGGCATGGATATGGGTATCGTCAATGCAGGCATGCTTGAGATTTATGATGAGATCGACAGGGAACTGCTGGAGTATGTCGAGGATGTTGTGCTTGATCGTCGCGATGATGCAACCGAGCGCCTGCTCGATTATGCTCAGAATATAAAGAAGAGCGCTGGCGATATTGCTGATAAAGGTCTTCCTGAGTGGCGTAAACTGTCTCTGGAGGGACGGCTCTCACATGCGCTTGTCAAGGGTATCCCCGACTATATTAAGGAGGATCTTGCCGAAGCAGTAGAAAAATATGATTCTGCCCTGCAGATTATCGAAGGTCCCCTCATGCAGGGGATGGGACATGTCGGCGAACTTTTCGGAGCTGGCAGAATGTTTTTGCCGCAAGTTGTCAAGAGCGCCCGTTCAATGAAAAAAGCGGTTGAAATTCTTGAGCCCCTGTTGGATGCCGATGCCGACGGTTCTTTAAGAAAGAGCGGAAAAATTATTTTTGCCACAGTCAGGGGTGATGTTCACGATATAGGAAAGAATATTGTCAGCATTGTGTTGCAGTGCAACAATTTTGAGGTTGTTGATCTGGGGGTGATGGTTTCCAAAGAGGATATTCTGAAAGCGGCTGTTGAAAAAAATGCTGATATTATTGCGGTTTCAGGTCTGATCACTCCTTCCCTTAAAGAGATGGAATATATTGCCGAAGAGATGCAGGGCAGAGGAATGAAGATGCCGCTGATTGTCGGCGGCGCTACAACCAGTCCTGTGCATACCGCAGTCAAGCTGGCGCCGCTCTATGACGGGATCGTGGCCTATTCCCGAGATGCATCCATCTCAGTGCCGCTTGTGCAGGCGCTTATCAGTAATGACAGACAGTTTATTGCGAATCTGAAGCGGGAGCAGGAACTGACCCGTTCCCGCTTTTATGCCGCTAAGGCCGCAGTTAAACTTATTCCCTACCGTAAGGCACAGGAAAACAGACCCGAGCTGGACTTTTCGCTTAAAACAGAACCGCAGGAGACAGGAATCTTTGTTGAATCAGTCCCGATTGAGGAGTTGGTACCTTATATCGACTGGACATTCTTCTTTTTTGGCTGGGATATCAGGAAGAAATATCCCGATGTTCTTGATGATCCTGAATATGGGGAGCGGACGCGTGAACTGCTTTCTGCCGCCCGGGAACTGCTCGGGGAGCTTGCCGCGAGTCGTGAGATCCGGCCCGAAACGGTTTATGCCGTAGTGCCCGCGGTTTCTGACGGTAATGATATTCAAGTGCAGAACAGGAGATTTCACTTCCTCCGGCAGCAGCAGCCCGGCAGTTCGCTGTGTGTCAGCGATTTTGTCGATACGGATAACGATTATGTCGGACTGTTTGCGGTAACAGCAGGCCGGGGTTTTGCCGATGTCGCCGCAGCCTGCCGTGAAGAGAATGATGATTTCAAGGCTATGATGATTCTTTCTCTGGCCAACCGCATTGCCGAGGCACTGGCAGAATATACTCATCACAGGATACGTGAAAAATGGGGCATCGATGTTGAGAATAAGCCTGAGAAAATGCTTGTCGGTGAATACAGGGGCATACGTCTGGCTGTCGGTTATCCCTCCTGGCCTGATCACAGCGAGCTGGCAGCCCTTTTTGACATCCTGGATGTTCAGCAGCGAATCGGTGTATCCTATACCGAAACTTATATGATGCAGCCTGAGAGTTCCAGTTGCGGCATGGTGTTGACCCATCCGGATGCCCGGTTTTTTGACGTCGGAAAAATCACAGAGGAACAGCTGGAAGATTATGCAAAACGCAAAGGTGCCGATATTAAGGATATGAAGACGAGGCTCGGGCATAATCTGGTAGGATTGTAATTTGAAAGCAAAGGTCATGAAAACAAAATTTTTAGATGCAATAAAAGAGACCCCGCTGATTTTTGATGGTGCCATGGGTACGGTAATTTATGAAAACGGCGTTTTTATCAACACCTGTTATGAACAGCTCTGTATCAGTAATCCTGATCTGATTCGTGATATTCACAGAAGTTATGTGGCTGCCGGAGCAGATGTGATTGAAACAAACACATACGGCGCAAATCGGCTTCAGTTGAAAGGATACGGCCTTGGTGATCAGGTGCGTACTGTCAACCTGGCTGCAGCCGCCCTTGCCCGGGAGGCAATCGGAGAAGATGGTTTTGTTGCCGGTTCAATGGGGCCGGTCGGAGATTTTATAGACCATTTTACTGATGACCAGCTTGAAGAATTACGGGAAATCTACAGTGAACAGGCGCAGGCCCTGGTTGAGGGGGGAGTTGATTTTATACTGCTTGAGACTTTTCCCAGTTCCGCCAATGCCATTCTGGCCGCGGAGGCCGCATCGAAGTCTGGTGTGCCTGTGGCGGTGTCGTTTGTTTTCGACAAAGGACAGCTTTCGCCAGCCTCCGAGACTGTCTCAAGTGCCTTTTCAGCTGTCGATAAGGTTGATTGTATTGACGTTGTCGGGTTGAATTGCGGCGGAGGTGCGGCTGCACTGTATGCAAACTTTGAAAAGGCACTTAATTTCTGTTCCAAACCCTTTATAGTCATGCCCAATGCCGGTCCGCCTCAGATTGTCCAGGGACGTATGATTTATATGTCCACGCCTGAGTATTTTACTGAATACTGCAAAAATTATATTAAGCTGGGCGCCCGTGGTGTGGGCGGTTGTTGCGGCACGACTCCGGATTACATAGCAACCATGTCACGTGCGGTTAAAGGACTGAGTGAGGTGAAAAAGCATATCCGGGTTGAGGTTGCCGAGCCCGATAATACGGTTGATGTAAATGTGACCCCTATGGCTGAGAAAAGTCGCATGGCGGCGAAACTGGCAAAAGGGGAGCAGGTGCTCAGCGTTGAAATCACACCGCCGCGTTCCATTGATCTTACAGCCATGCTGGCCAAAGCAAGACAATGTAAAGATGCGGGTATAGATGTTATCAATATCCCTGACGGCCCCCGGGCGAGTGCACGTATCTCGCCTATGATAGCGGCGATAGAGATTGAAAAACAGGTGGGCATAGAAACGGTTCTGCACTACTGCTGCCGTGACAGGAATCTTATCGGGATGCAATCCGATCTTCTCGGCGGCGCCGGTGCCGGTCTGCGTAATTATCTTATTGTGACGGGTGATCCACCTAAACTGGGCGATTATCCTGATGCCACCGCTGTTTTCGATGTGGATGCTGTTGGTCTTACGCAGGTGGCGATGAATCTCAATCACGGCCGTGATGTCGGCGGCAATCCTATTGATCCGCCCACATCTCTTTTCTGCGGTGTAGGTGCCAATCCCAATGCCGTTGACCTTGAACATGAAATTCAGCACTATCGCAACAAAATTGACGCCGGTGCCGAGTTTGCTATCACACAGCCTGTTTTTGATGCCGAGGCGTTTTTGCGTTTTGTTGAAAGAGTTTCCGGATTTGACCGTACCATTCCTGTTATTGCCGGGGTATGGCCGCTGGTATCATACCGCAATGCCGAGTTCATGCGTACTGAAGTGCCGGGTGTGTATGTGCCGGATGCTGTTGTTGAACGTATGGCTAAGGCCGGAACAAAAGAAGAGGGGCGTCGCATCGGTGTGGAGATAGCGCATGAAATATGTGATGCAGTTAAAGATGCTGTGGCCGGTTATCAGGTCAGTGCTCCCTTTGGTAATATCAGCCTGGCTATTCAGGTATTGAAAAAATAGCACCTCTGGCTTGTTTTTAAATTAAATTACTGCTACATTCCTGCACATAGACAGAAAATTACAGAAAAGGCGCGTTGTTATGTTCAAAATTGATGATATTAATAAAGTTCTGATTATCGGTTCGGGCCCTATTGTTATAGGTCAGGCCTGTGAGTTTGATTACTCCGGCACCCAAGCATGTAAGGCATTGCGTGAGCTCGGTTATAAAATTGTTCTGGTTAATTCCAATCCTGCTACAATCATGACAGATCCCGATACCGCCGATGTCACTTATATCGAACCGCTGAATGCTGAAACAATTTCGCGTATCATCGAAAAAGAGCGGCCCGATGCGCTGCTGCCCAATCTGGGGGGGCAGACTGCCCTGAATCTTGCCTCGGAACTGCGCGATCTCGGGGTGCTCGATAAATTCGGTGTGCGGGTCATAGGCGTTGAACTGGATGCCATTGAGCGCGGTGAAGACCGTATGGAATTTAAAAAAACCATGACCGCTCTGGGAATTGAAATGGCTAAAAGCGAAGTGGTCGGTTCTCTGGAGGAAGCCGATAAGATCGTGGCTGACATAGGCCTGCCCTGTGTTATCCGTCCGGCATACACCATGGGCGGTACCGGTGGCGGACTGGTGTTCAACATGGAAGAGTTTCGTACAATAGTTTCTCGCGGGTTGGCAGCCAGCCGCGTATCCCAGGTGCTGATAGAAGAATCGGTGCTCGGCTGGGAAGAGCTGGAACTGGAGGTCGTGCGCGATTCCGACAACAACAAGATAACCGTCTGTTTTATTGAAAATGTGGATGCTATGGGTGTTCACACCGGTGATTCCTTCTGTACCGCCCCCATGCTGACTGTGAGTCAGGAACTGCAGGATCGCCTGCAGGATTATGCCTATCGTATTGTGGATGCCATCGGTGTGATAGGCGGAACAAATGTCCAGTTTGCCCATGATCCTGAAACCGACCGTGTGGTCATCATCGAAATCAATCCGCGTACGTCGCGTTCCTCCGCTCTGGCTTCAAAAGCTACAGGCTTTCCCATTGCTCTGATTTCAGCCAAGCTGGCTGGCGGTATGACTATGAAGGATATTCCCTACTGGCGGGACGGCACCCTCGATAAATACAGTCCTTCCGGGGAGTATGTGGTGGTCAAGTTCGCCCGCTGGGGTTTTGAGAAGTTCAAGGGCATTGAAGACAAACTCGGAACCCAGATGCGTGCTGTAGGCGAGGTTATGAGCATAGGCAGAAATTATAAGGAAGCCTTCCAGAAAGCTGTACGTTCCCTGGAACAGGGACGCTACGGCCTTGGTTTCGCCAGGGATTTCAACAGTAAAACCAAAGATGAATTGATGGATCTGCTTGTATATCCCACCAGTGAACGCCAGTTCATTATGTATGAGGCTCTCCGCAAAGGTGCGACAGTTGATGAGCTCTTCGTGAAAACCGATATCAAACACTGGTTTATCCAGCAGATGCTCGAACTGGTTGAGCTGGAGGAGATCATGCTTGCCTACAAGGGAAAAGAGCTTCCAGCTGATATTCTTCTGCAGGCCAAGAAAGACGGATTCGCCGATCGCTATATCGCCGAATTGCTGGATCTTTCTGAAACGGATGTCCGGAAACGCCGCCTGGCTCTCGGGCTTCCCGAAGCATGGGAACCGGTGCCGGTCAGCGGAATCGAAGATGCCGCCTACTATTATTCCACCTATAACGCGCCGGACAGAACTGTCAGTTCGAACAACAGGAAAGTTATGGTGCTTGGCGGCGGACCGAATCGTATCGGCCAGGGTATCGAGTTTGACTACTGCTGTGTGCATGCGGCTTTCACTCTGCGTGATTCCGGCTACGAAACCATTATGGTCAACTGCAACCCGGAGACAGTTTCCACCGATTATGATACATCAGACAAGCTGTATTTCGAGCCGCTTACCGTAGAGGATGTCCTCGCTATTTACGAAAAGGAGCAGCCGGAGGGCATTATATGTCAGTTCGGTGGTCAGACACCCCTTAACATTGCCGAAGAGCTTGAGGAAGCAGGCGTGAAAATTCTGGGAACCCCGCCTGATGTCATTGATCTGGCGGAGGACCGTGATCGTTTCAGGGCAATTATGGAGAAACTGGAAATTCCTATGCCTGAGGCGGGTATGGCCGTGAATGTAGATGAAGCTGCGGCTATTGCCGAAAGGCTTGGCTATCCGCTTATGGTTCGTCCGTCCTATGTGTTGGGTGGCCGCGGGATGGAGGTTGTCTATGACGAAAAAATGCTGCGTGAATATATGGCTGCGGCGGTGGGTGTAACTCCGGAAAGGCCGATTCTGATTGATCGTTTCCTGCAGGATGCCCTTGAGTGCGAGGCTGATGCTATTGCTGACGGTACAGACGCTTTTGTTCCCGCCGTGATGGAGCATATAGAACTTGCCGGTGTTCATTCCGGCGACTCTGCCTGTGTAATTCCTTCGGTTAACATACCACAGAAGCATATAGATACAATCTGCGATTATACCCGCCGTATTGCCCGAGAGATGGTTGTTGTAGGTCTGATGAATATTCAATATGCTATCTGCGAGGATAAAGTTTATGTCCTGGAAGCCAATCCGCGGGCATCACGCACGGTCCCGCTGGTGTCAAAAGTCTGCGGGCTTTCAATGGCGCGTGTCGCCACCGAGATTATGCTCGGTAAAAAACTGAAGGACCTCAACCTGAAAATAGTTTCGGTGCCATACTATGGCGTTAAAGAGGCTGTCTTTCCGTTTAATATGTTTCAGGAGGTGGATCCGGTTCTCGGACCTGAAATGCGTTCCACCGGAGAGGTTCTGGGGCTTGCGGATACTCCGGGGCTTGCCTTCTATAAAGCTCAGGAGGCAACCAAGTCTGTTCTGCCCACCGAAGGAACCGCCCTGTTGTCAGTCAACGAGAAAGAGTCTGTGCTCCCGGTTGCCCGCACACTGGTTGAATCCGGTTTTTCACTGCTGGCAACGGCTAACACCAGTGTGTTTCTGAAAAATAACGGAATTGATAACAAACGCATTCTTAAATTACACGAAGGCCGCCCCAATATCGTTGATGCTATAGCCAACGGCGAGATCCAGCTGGTAATCAATACACCGATAGGAAAGAAGGGGATGCACGATGACTCTTACATTCGCAAGAGCGCTATCAAATACAATGTGCCCTATGTGACCACCATAGCCGCGGCTCAGGCCACAGCCAACGGCATTGCCGAGCGCATCAACAAGAAAACCGATGTTCTCTCATTGCAGGAGTATCATCGAAAGATCACTTGAAAACGCTCTGCGGGAGAAGCGACGGCCTCGGCGCCCTGAAAAACATGCGCTAAAAAATATGTAACGTGACATGTCCGCATGAGCTTGCAGGCTTCAGTCTGCTGGTGCTTGCCGACCTCCGACCTCTGCATTGAAGGCAAAGCCCACCTTTTAGTCGCTGTTCAATCAACTACTGCAATAAAAAACAAGAAGTTCAGCCACATATTGGCATAAGTCGTTGATTGAAATCGACTAATAGCTTTTTTCAAAAGCACCAAATTCTATAAATTTTATATGCGGAAGCACTCCTTTGTGCTACATTTATTCAGTTAATTCAAATTAACAACCCAAAACGCGAAGCGTTTTTTACCAAAGATGCGACGGCAGATAAACATAGGACAATGAATATCATAACTTGCGCAAATCATATAACTCCAATTTGGTTGCGGCTGAAAGCAGCTTTGGACAATAGGTCTTGGAAATATATTTTTCGGTCATTCATTTAATATTTAATATTATTTCATCACAAAAAACATGGAATAGGCAAGCTGTAAAATTTGCGACTTTACCACTCTCGCACTCGCATACAACCCGTCTTCGCCCGCAAGCGGGGCTACGCCGTGGCATGCAATTACGTTCCAGTCGAGTTCTTTGACATGCTGATGATTTTGTGGGAAAATGAGATTCATGATCATACAGGGGTGACGAAAAACTGATGTCTGACAATAATTTGTCTTTATGTTGGAATTTGACAAATCGAGATTTTTGGGCAAAGCAACTGTGGATATATCTGATAAAATACTGTTTGTTGATGTTGAGAGCCTGGGGGATGGGCGGATTCATAAGATCGGTGCGGTCCTTGGGGATCGCAAACTCTCTTCAACTGAGTGCGGGGGCGTTCAGGCGGCTTTATTGCGGCTGGATGAGATGGCTGTCAATGCAACGGCCCTTGGCGGACATAACATAGTTGCGCATGACCATCCGCTTTTGATGAAACTGAATCCGCGGTTAAAGCTTTTTGACCTTTCGGTGGTCGATACCCTACACCTCTCACCCATTTGCTTTCCTGAGAACCCCTATCATCATCTGGTGAAGGACTATAAGCTGGTTTCGCAAAGTGTGAGTAATCCGCTGGATGACGCGTTGCTTTCGCGCAGGCTTTTTGAGGATGAGCTGGTGGAGCTGCAGCGGCTGAGGGATGGCGATCCGGAATTCTTTGCAACGCTGGCATTCCTGACAAGCGGGGGAAGTGACGCGGTTGAAGCGCACTCCGCGGGCATGCAGTGGCTGTTTGATTCTCTTAAACCGGGTGTTTGCAAACAGGATGCCGGGGCAGCGCTAGACAATCTGAAGTCAGTTCTCCTGCGTTATGCATGCAGGACTGCGGTTTTGACTCTGGAGTCTGGGGATGTTGCATCTCAGGATTATCGCTGGGCGATGGTTTTTGCGCTCTCCTGGTTGCGCGTTGCCGGTGGAGACTCGGTGCTTCCCGCCTGGGTGCGTTTTTCGTTTCCTCTGTGCAGGGGGGTGTTGCAAAAGTTGCGTGATGTTCCCTGTGATGACAGTGAGTGCGCCTACTGCAATGATGTGCATAATCCAGAGAAGCAACTGAAACGATTCTTTGGGTTTGATGCCTTTCGCCCTGAGCCTAAGAGTGAGAGCGGGGGGAGCCTGCAACGGCATATTGCGCTGACGGGAATGCGCAATGAGTCACTGCTGGCCATTCTGCCGACAGGTGGCGGTAAATCGCTCTGCTATCAGCTACCGGCGATTGTCAGGCATATCCGGCGGGGAGAGCTGACCATTGTGATATCGCCATTGCAGGCGCTGATGAAGGATCAGGTGGGTGGTCTGGTGCGCCGGACCGGTATGGACAATGCCGCGGCGCTCTACGGTATGCTGACCATGCCGGAACGCGCTGATGTGATGCGGCGCGTGAAAGCGGGTAATATTGCGATTCTCTATGTTTCTCCGGAGCAGTTGCGGAACGATTCCTTTTTCAAGACTGTGTCTCAGCGGGAGATCGGCTGCTGGGTGATTGACGAGGCGCACTGTCTTTCGAAATGGGGACATGATTTCCGGCCGGATTATCTTTACATCGGCAAGGTGATCAAAAAGCTGGCCGAGACTCAGCATCTGCCGCCTCCTCCGGTCGGCTGTTTTACGGCCACTGCAAAGCAGGATGTGGTGGATGAAATTGTAAATTATTTTCAGAGTGAGATCGGCGGAACAGTATCCACATTCCGCGGTGGAGTAGAAAGGAATAACCTGCGTTTTGAGGTGCAGACGGTTAATAACCCAACTAAATTTGCCAAAGTCAATGACCTCTTACATGAAAGGCTGGGGAACCCCGGATCTCCTGCGGCGGGTTGCGGTATAGTTTTCCGGGCCACACAACGCGCTACGGAGGAGTTAGCGGAGTATCTGTCGGAGCAGGGCTGGAGTGCAGCGCACTTTCATGCAGGCATTCCCGTGCCGGAAAAGAAAAGGGTGCAGGATGAATTTATCGGCGGAGCTATCCAGGTGATCTGTGCAACAAACGCGTTCGGTATGGGAATCGACAAGGATGATGTGCGCGTTGTGATTCATGCGGACACTCCCGGGTCACTGGAGAACTATCTGCAGGAGGCCGGACGGGCCGGGCGGGATCGTAAACCGGCGGACTGTATACTGCTTTATGACGAAGAGGATTGCGAGCAGCAGTTCCGGCTGGGAGCATACTCCGAATTGCGCCGCAAAGATATCGCGCAGATTCTGCGTGGACTACGCAAGGTAAGTGGCCAGGGCAACGAGGTGGTCATCACTACTGGCGAGCTGCTGCGTGACGAGGATGTGGAAACCTCTTTTTTTGCAAGCGACAAATCTGCCGACACCAAGGTGCGCACGGCTGTGTCCTGGCTGGAGCGGGCCGGGTTTGTGGAACGCACTCGTAACAAGACCCAGGTTATACAGGCTCGTCTGACGGTTGGCAGTATGGATGAGGCTGCCAGGATTGTTGCGAAACTCAGCATTTCGGAGCGTGAAAAGAGACTCTGGCTGGCGGTTGCAGGGGAACTGATGAACCGCGAGGCTGAGCAGAGTTCGCTGACGGTGGATGAGATTGCCGGACTGCCTGAGTTCCAGAGCTATATGATGAATGCGGCCGCTGGTTTCCGGGAGGGAGAGGAGGCGGGGCGCAGTCATGAGTTTCTAAGCAACAAGGTTCTCAAGACTTTGAATGCAATGGCTCAGGCTGGGTTGTTGAAGAAGGATACTTTGTTGAACGCCTTTGTGCGCTATAAGATCAGTGACAGCTCACGTGACCGCCTGGCGCGGATTGTCATCATTGAAGAGAAGTTTATTGACCTGCTGCGCGAAGAGGAACCCGATCCCGATCCTGAGGGATATGTTTCGCTGAATCTGCGCGGGGTTAATCAGATGCTCAATGAGCGCGGGCATGATTCGTCGGTTATGATGCTCAAGGATATTGTGCGCAGTATCAGTGAGGATGGGCGGGGTTTTGCGGGGCGTTACGGCAGTATTGATGTTTTTCCGTATGGCAAAGATCAGTATCGTCTGCGTATGCGGCGGAATTGGGACCAGATTGTCGAGCTTTCAAAGCGCCGCGCACATGTGGCTTCAGTTATACTAACCGCTATTTTTGAAAAGATACCGCCGAAGACGAAACCCGGTAAAGAGCTGCTGGTTGAATTTTCGTTTGAAGAGTTGTTGCGTGCGGTTGACTCTGATTTGGAACTACGTTCTCAACTTAAAGACAAGGATGCCGCTGTAGAGCGTGCCCTTCTTTTCCTGCATGAGCAAAGCGTTATTATCCTGCAGCAGGGGCTGGCAATCTTCCGTTCCGCTATGACAATCCGTGTTTTGCCGGAGGCTAAAGGCCAGCGATATACCAAACACCATTACCAGGCATTGCAGTACCACTATCATGAGCGGGTATTTCAGGTGCATGTGATGAGTGAATACGCAAAGTATGGCATGGAGAAGATCCAACAGGCACTCAATCTTATTGTAGCCTATTTCCAGATGGGCCGGTATCAGTTTATAGAGAATTTTTTTCCCAACAGACAGGAGGATCTTGAAAGAGCTACAACCGCTGCATCGTATCAGAGGATTGTTGAGGATTTAGGAAACAGAGACCAGATGCGCATTGTTTGCAGCCCGTTAAACCGTAACATACTGATCCTGGCGGGGCCAGGGTCGGGAAAGACCCGGGCTGTGGTTCATCGCTGTGCCTACCTGCTTCGAGTGGCCAGAGTGCGCAGTCGGGGAATTCTGGTGTGCTGTTTTAATCATAATGCCGCCATGGAACTGCGCCGACGGCTCTACGGTCTAGCTGGTGATGATGCCCGTGGTGTTACGGTGCAGACCTACCACGGGCTGGCCATGCGTTTGCTTGGCCTTTCCGTGGCTGATATGAATGAGAACAACCGGGAATCGCTTGATTTTGATCAGCTGTTGAAAGATGCTGTGGCCCTCCTGGAGGGGGAGAAGACCCTGGCGGGGATGGAGGCTGATGAAACCCGCGATCGTTTGTTGGCGGGTTACGAACACATTCTAGTTGATGAGTATCAGGATATTGATGAGATGCAGTACCGGATGATCAGCGCTATTGCCGGGCGTACGCTCAATGACCCTGATAGGAAACTATCCATCTGTGCGGTCGGCGATGATGATCAGTCGATTTATGGATTTCGCGGAGCAAATGTGACCTTTCTTAAACGGTTCCAGGATGATTTTAAGGCTGAGATTCACTATCTGGTGGATAACTATCGTTCCAGTCAGTGTATTATAGATGCCGCCAATCACTTGATTGCGCTTAATCGTGACCGGATGAAGGTTAATAAACCCATCCAGATTGATCGGGCTCGTAGAGGAAGGCTGGAGCAGAGGTCGGGAATCGACAAGCATCCGTTGACAGGTGGGAAGGTCGGCGTTGTTACGATTGCAGATGCCAGGCAACAGGCGGTTTCGATGGTTGCGGAGGTCGAAAGACTTATCTCTTTAAAAGGTGTTGAACCAAAAAACATTGCCATTCTCTCACGTAACCGGGATGATTTGGTAGTGGTGCGTGAGCTGGCTGAGGCTAAGGGAATTCCTGTGACATGGCTGGCGGTAAAAGGGTCGATGCCTCCTCTCAGTCGGATCAGGGAATTTCATCAGCTGTTTCAAGTGCTGGAGGACCAGGAACTCTTAACATGCACCGCTTCCGGATTAAAGAAAGCAGTGATTGCTTATAGTCCATCGGTTTGGCGTGACTTGCTGCTTACACTGCTGGATGAGTGGATGATGGAGAGTCGTGATGAAGAAATTCCTGTTGCCCTGCATCGAAACTATATTTATGAGGCACTGGCGCTATGTAAGGGAACACAGCGGTTGGACCGTGGCGTTGTGCTGAGCACGGTGCATGCTGTCAAGGGGATGGAGTTTGATCATGTGTTGCTTGGAGGACGGTGGAGTGGAGGCAGGAGTAAGCGTGAACTGGAAGAGGAACGTAGAGTTTTCTACACGGGAATGACACGAGCTAGGTGTTCGTTGAGTATTTTCTTAAGGAATGATACACCCAACCCCTTTGCCTCTGACCTGGTAGGGGCCTTTTGTATTCAGCGTTCAGAGGTCAGTGACATTGAATCATGCGGCGAAGCACACAAGGTGGAGTATAAGCTGCTTGGTCTAAAGGATATTTATCTGGATTATGCCGGTTACAGAAAAAGAGGGAATGATATACATGCAAGACTGGCTCAGCTGTCCGTTGGGGCCAAGCTTGATCTGGCGCTTGATGGAGATAGGTTGCTGCTGATGGATGAAGCAGGCGGAGTTGTTGCAGCACTCTCTGCCGCGGCAAGGTATGAATGGGGAAGTTTGTATGAAAACATTCTGGATGTGCGTGTTCAGGCAATGTATGAACGTTTAAAAAAGGATGTTAAAGAAGAGAAGTTTCAAAGAGGAATACGCATTGATAAATGGGAAATTCCTGTTTGTGAGATTAAGTTTCTGAGACCTCTCGCCAAGGCGCCAAGATGTAAAGGGATTTTGTTGCGTGATGCTCGAGCAATAATATCATGATTAAAATCACGTTGCAGCTAATCTGGTTTTGAAGATGAGTGTTTTCCTATATGCCCAGTTCTTCACGTACATCTAGAAGGCTTTCTGTCCGCAGACCGTGTCACTCTAGGGTCCAGTCTTCACCTTTCCTCCGTCGCCGTTCCGCAAGCGCAACAATGCCGGACATGATGCCAGTCACGACATCATGTTCCCGGCGGGTGGTATCACATAATAACGCGCGGTTTGGCAAAGTGCATAAGATTCGCGACAGATCGGGATCACGAACATTTTCTGGAGTTTCTTTTAGCGATGGTGGAAAGGTACAGCATAATCATTCACGCCTTTGCTCTGTTAGTTACTTATCACTTAACTTTTGAGAAATTTGTTGCCTGAATCAAGCACATTCTCAGTCCATTTGACGCTGTAATAGCTGTGGCCTGCGTCGGGAACAATGTGCATGGTGTACGGGATGCTGTATTTTTCACAGTAGGCTTTATACGCTTTCATTGATCCGGGGGCGTCAGGGTCTGAACCGCCGAAAACAAAATGGATCGGGTTTGAAAACTGTTTAAACTTCTCAAGAATCCGGTCTTCTGCTTTGGCTTCATCATCAGAGCGGGTTTCATATTTAACCAGTGCTTTCGTCACCAGCTTTGTCTGCACTCTGCCGGTGGCTATTTTTTTCCAGGTTTCAAGCTGAGTGAGCTTTTTCAGGTAGGTTCCCAGAGCATTCCGTGTTTTTCTTGAGTTGGTTTTCGCACTGCGCAGTGATCCCATGGATTCAGCTGAGAGCAGAAGCATCTTCTGTATTTCTGGATGCCGCGATGCCAGAGCTACGGCTATTTTGCATCCTGAGCAGATGGCCGCAACATATACCGGCGCATGAGCAGGCAGCAGCTGTTTCAGTTTTTCCAATGCTACTTCAGCATCATCAGCCATGGATGCTATTGAGGCGTTAGTGTGTTCTTCATCGCTCAATCCGCGGCCTCTGAAATCCGGTCGCAGGCATAGAGATCCTTCTGCTGTGAACTTATGCGCAGCCCGGACAAATATGCGGTGAGGTCCGCTGCGGTCACCCGACCATCCGTGAAGAAACAGAACACCGGCTTCTGGGCGTCTCTTTGGAGAATTGACTGCTGCCCGTATGGTCGAACCGGAATCGAGGATGTCAATCAGCTGCATGTCCTCTGTTGATATCGGTGCTGATTCGGACCATACAGGTCTCAATTCCCTTGCAGCGGATTGCCGGACAGCTTTTTCCGCTTCTTTTCCTGTAATCCACTCTGTTATGGAATTGATCAGCTCACTGAGATCCACATGTCCGACTGTATTCCAGAACGGCGGGAAGCGCAGTTCCGCAGTTTCAATGTTTTTCATGACTTCGGCAATCTGCCCGGCTGTTTTTCTGCTGTGCCCTCCGGGAATTAAAAGAGTTTTGTTGTGGGATGTAGGATGTAGAATGTGGGATGTGGCTTTAGCATCGTTGGATGTTGGACGTTTAGACTTGTTGTCCGGCATCCCGTATTCTGTATTCCGTATCTCTGTATTTTTAAGCACCCATTTGTAAAACTGTGAAGTGAACTCATATCCGTCCAGGTCAACAGAGTTACCGCTTTTTAATTTGTTCACTAATGAAGCGCGGCTCTCTACGGCTTTACCGTATGCAACCATGTCGTTGACCATGCGCCGTTGAAGGAGCTGCCGCATAAACTCGTCACCGGATACCGGTGAAACAAGAATCAGTCTTGTGACGTCTGGATGATTCAGTTGCAATAGGTAAAATGCACTCAGTCGTACGCCGATGGCGGTTATCGGGACATTACCGGTGTTTTCCTTCAGCCATGTTAAAGCGGTTTGTATATCTGTACTGAATTCAGCAGGGTTTATGTTTTCAAACTCGCCGCTTGAATCACCGGTACCGCGCCAGTCAAAGATCAGTGAAGCAACATTGTTTTTATGCAGTTTACGGGCGATGTTCAACAGTTGTGGCAGTGCCCCCTTACGTTCCTCGACAAATGGCAGCAACATTAGAACTGCTCCGGCAGCATTTTCAGGAATTAGAGCGGTACAGGCGATGCGTTCATCATCGGATTTAAGATAGAAACTTTGTTGTTTGTTTGACATTATAACGTTGGTTTGCAGTTTACAGGTTGCGGAAGAAAGAGTTAGGTGCGATCTGGGACTTCGCCCGGATCAAGCGGCTGCGCAGAATCAGTCGGTGAAGTAGCTACACATACAACATTCCACCTACACATTTCACATCCGGCATCCAGCATTCAATTCACTTTCCGGCAGCGGCATCCAGCATCTCCTGTGCATGATTCTCAATCACAGATGTCAGCCCTTTCCCCCCCAGCATACGGGCGATTTCATCTATCCTTTCTTCAGCATTCAGAATTTTAGCTTTCATTCGTGTCCGGCTGTTTTCAAGCTCTTTGAATACTTTTATGTGCTGTTCCCCATACACTGCGGATTGAGGCAGATGAGTAATGGATATAACCTGGTGGGATTCGGCTACATGCCTGAGTTTCTGCCCGACGGCACGGCCGATCTCTCCTCCTATATTGGCGTCAATTTCATCGAATACCAGAATCGGGATGCTGTCATGTGCGGCCAGCACGGCCTTGACCGCCAGCATGATCCTGGCAATTTCTCCACTGGATGCAATTGATCTGAGCGGACGTTGCGGTTCTCCGGGATTAGGAGCAAACTCGAAAACCACTTCATCAGCGCCATGTGCAGTCGGTGTGCAGGGTTGTAATGCAATATCAAAAACCGCATCAGGAAAGCCCAGATCACTCAGTGTTTCTGTAATGGCTTTTGCAAGCTTTGATGCGGCTTTCCTGCGGGATTCAGTCAGTATTGCGGCTTTTTGCTTAAGGGCATTTTCCTGCGTGGAAATCTTTTGCCGGACGTCTTCAATTTTATCTGATCTGTTGACAAGATCGTCCAGACGTGCCTCATAGGTTTCAAGGGATTTATTCACAGCCTCCACTGAGCCGCCGTATTTACGCTTGAGTCCCTGAACCAGAGCCATACGGTCTTCCAGATACTGAAGTTTCGCAGGGTCGGCCTCTATACGGCTCAGTCTGTTACTGATGGTACTGCCTACCTCCTGAAGGTGAAGAATTGCGCTCTGTATCTGAACGCTCCATTCCTCTGCTTCAGGCAGGATGTCAACAAGTTCGCTGCATTTCGCCTGAATGTGCTGCAACCGGCTGCAACTGGAGAGATCCTCGTCGATCAGAGCATCTGTAATCTGGGAGCCTATGGTCAGAATTTCGCCTGCGTTGGCCGATTGCGCATGCTCTTCAACCAGCTCATATTCATCGGCATCTGTAAGTTCCGCATTTTTTATTTCATTGATAATAAAGTTCAGCCGGTCAATTTCCTCTTCAGTATCTGATGTGTCGGATGTCAGCTCATGCAGCTTCTTCTCCAGTTCCCGCAGTTGATCCCAGACCTGTCTGTATGGCGCAATTTCATCTGTACAGTTACCGTATGCATCCAGCAGTGACCGCTGGAACTCCTGCTTAAGCAGCGACTGCTGGTCGTAAGGTCCGTGAATGTCTATCAGCAGGGGGGCTATGGTTCTGAGAGTCTGCACTGTGACGGGGGAATCGTTGACAGATGTACGGCCTGCGCCCTTTGCGGAAACAGTCCGTTTGATCAGGAGCTGCCCTTCCTCGCAGAGAGGGATGTCACGCCGTTCGAGTTCCGCGTCAATCGCCGATGTGTCGTTGAGAATGAAAGCAGCCTCCACACGACCTTCATCAGCACCCGATCGTATGGCGGATTTATCTGCCCTTTCACCCAGAACAAGTTTGAGTGCGCCCATAAGAACGGATTTGCCAGCTCCTGTTTCGCCTGTAATGACGTTTAAGCCTTCGCCGAAGCTTATGCCGGCTTCTTCAACGATGGCAAGATTCTTAACTATCAGGTGTTGCAGCATTTTTTTTCAGTTCGTTTTGGCTTTTGAGATATTCAGCCGCGAGTTCGGCGCCCATGTATCGTTTGAGAATTTTCATGGGGGTTTTGGAAACATCCACCATGATAAGGGCATCTATGACAGAACTGAAGGCAGGATCCACATTGAATGCAAGTATTCTGCCTCCCATCTTGATGTACTGACGTAAAAGGATGGGTATCTCCTTGCCATCCTCTTCAATTTCCGATACGCAGCTGGACATATGTTCGATATCCTGGAATATCGAGTTGTACAATGGCAGAGTCCATTCAGCTTTGGATGGATTTCTGGGAGGTTTCTGGGATTTTACCAGATGCTGGAGTTCCCTGTTCATATATTTAAGGCGCAGAGTTGTAAGTATCATGTCCTTGGATACCTGGTTGTACTCATTGGTTATGCTTACGGGGCCGAAAAGGATACGGTACTGCGGATTGCGGCTTATATATATGGAAATGCCTTTCCACAGCATGAAAAGAGATGTGTATGTTTTCTGGTACTCTTTGCGTATAAAAGAACGTCCCATTTCCAGGGCCGGGTTAATGGCGTCGGTCAGTCTGTTGTTGAATCTGAAAAGGGTGTTGGTGTAGAGACCTTTCACGCCGCGTTCCGTAATAATTTTGTCAGTGCGTCCTATTCGGTATGATCCGACAAGTCTTTCCTCCCGGTTATCCCATATAAACAGGTGTAGGTAATAGTCATCAAAATGGTCAAGATCAATGGATTTACCGGTGCCTTCGCCCACTTCTCTGAAGGTCTCTTCACGCAGCCGTCCGATTTCCTGTATTATGCAGGGGATGCGCTCTTTCGGCGCTATGTATGCACTCATCGAGTTTGAGGAGCACAGAAAACACTTTTCAGGCAGGGAGTTGACTTCGGCCCTGATCTTCTCAGGGTCAACCGGCTTGACAACAGGCTCCATCGGTTTGGAATCGGGTTTGAATCCGGTAAGTTTGAATTTAGGCTCTTTCTTATTACGGGCGGACAGAATGTATGTCCGGAGCCTGATGTATTGCAGAAGTTCGTCACTGGTCTTGAAACCCTCTTTTATATCCCTGGGCACAACAGGGGACCCGATTTCTATTTTTATCTTTTTATTATATTTGTTTATCAGCTGACGCGGCAGAAGTACAGTGCGGAGCCGGGGATGAATCATGCCGGCGAAATTGAAGAGTTTTGTATTGGAACCGTTAACGAACATAGGAACAACTGTGGCATCTGTCCTGCGGGCAAGAGTTGCAATGCCTGCACTCCAGTCCGGATCGCGGACCATGCGTTTCTTTTTGTCATAGCTGGATACTTCACCTGACGGAAAGACAAAGAGAAGGTGCCCTTCTTTAAGCCATGTCAGACATTCCCGCCCGGCCGCCTGCTAAGATCGAGCTGGCCCTCACCCGGCTTGCGGCCCGCTGGTTAGGCCGCTGGTCCATGAGCAACCGGTTGAAGGCGGAAGATCTTTCCTCGGATCCGGAAACCGTGGCGGCCTATCTTCAGGACCCGCTGGTGCACGACCGGATTACGCTGCAATGGATCAGGGAATTTTTCGACACGGCCGCTGCTTGCCGGGACCGGCTGGGAGAACTGGAACGGCCACTTTTGTTGATACACGGAGACCAGGATCGTATTTCGGCG
>JAWOEI010000051.1:0-10143 GCA_046482825.1 Kiritimatiellia bacterium | reverse complement strand
CATCGAAACCCTCTTTTCGTAATCTATGCACCAAAGCATTCTCATAGACTTTTTCCAAATATCCATTTCCATGATACACATGTATGGCATAAGCAACTTCCCGGATCTGATCACACAAACTCAAAACTTCACTCATATCACTCTCTTTCTTTGCGTTCTATGCGTTCTTTGTGGATAATTACATGTGGAGTAATTATTTTCGCGTCATTCGCGTTTTTCGTAGTTAAAATAATTTGGTTGCGGCTATGCTGCGCTACGATCTCTGTAGTTAATAAAATCATTCCTTGCGATAACCGAGCCAGCGGGCGACTGCCGCATTCTTGGAACGGACATGCAGCTTCTTGTATATCCTCAGAACATAGGTATGAACCGTGCCGAACGAAACATTCAGCCTGTCGGCGATCTCTTTGTAAGAAAAACCCTGTGCCAGCAGGTCAAGCACCTGCCTCTCGCGCGGAGCCAGTTCAGCGGCCTCTTCGCAGCGTGGCTCAGCCCCTGCAACCGACTCAGAGGAAGACCGGGTACGGAAGGCATCCACCACCTTACGAGCCAGCGCACTGGTCATAGGCGCACCCCCCTGATGTATATCACGTATGGCTGCCGCCAGATCCCGCATTCGTACCGGTTTAACAAGATAACCATGTGCTCCGGCGGCCAGTGCCCTGAAAAGGTTATCCGTATCCTGATAGACAGTCAGCATAACTGTCTGGAGTCCCTCGATTTTACGCGACAGCATTCCCACACACTCGATACCATCCATCCCGGGAAGATTAATATCCATAACCGCCACTTGAGGAGAAAACTCCGACGCGTTTTCTACAGCATCTTCCCCTGAAGCAAAAGCACCGACACATACGCACTCTTTGTCGTTATTGATCATCTCAGCCAGACCGGATCTCAAACGGCTGTCATCTTCCACCACTATAACTCGTATGGCCATCGAATAAACCTATTAAATGTTATCATAAAAAACCATTTTACACAGGGCATAACGTTTTTCGCTACGGCAGTCTTTTTTATGCTCCATGCCCTTTGCCTCGTGCCTTTGCCCACGGCACAAAACTATCTTCAAACTTTCGCATAAAGTATACACGCAAAAAGCCGCCCTGAAAAGGACGGCTTTTTTAAAAACATAAGTTACAGCGCAAATTATGCGAGAGCAGAACGGGCGGTTTCAACAAACTTTTTGAACCCCTCGGCATCGTGAATCGCAATTTCTGAAAGCATTTTGCGGTTCACTTCAACACCGGATTTGGTCAGCCCTTCAATAAGACGGCTGTATGTCATGCCTTCAGCACGCGCAGCCGCATTGATACGGGCAATCCACAATCTGCGATATTCACGTTTGCGCAGCTTGCGATGAACTGTGGAAAGACGCTGAGCGCGGTCCACAGCCTCGGTAGCTGTGCGATACAGCTTGCTGCGTCCTCCTCGAAAACCCTTGGCCATCTCCAGACGACGTCGTCTCCGCTCTCTTGATGCGGGTGCATTTGTTACTCTAGCCATTAGTCAATCTCCTCAGTTACCCTGCAACATACGCGTTGCTGTTTTGACAAAACATTGTTTTGCTGTGATAATTCCACGGAGATTGCGTTTACGCTTCTGCGGCTTATACCCATTGATGTGGGCTTTTCCGGACTGAGTACGCTTAATCTTACCCGTGGCCGACTTTTTGAAACGCTTGCACGCGCCTCGTTTGGATTTCATTTTAGGCATTTCAAACCTCTTTCATGGTTACCGTAGTTAACCCGCAAGGCAGTCAGCCGATGATAGCCTGTACGAGCACAAATCCTCCTGGTCAGACGGAAAGGACTTCTGTTTATATCAAAACGTGGTATTTAAGTCCAGCGTGTTCGACAATAATTTATCGGTATCGCTATCCGGTATAAGCCTTTCGGAACCGATAGCTATTCAGGGTTTACTTTCCTTCAACTTCCGGTATTGCACGAAAAACCATAGAATTCCCGTCAGCACACCGCTGACAATAAGCCAGACCGCAGGAACGCCTATAACAAGGGCCAGAAAAACAGTTATCACTGTAACCAGCAGTCCAAGCCGCGACCTGCAGTTTTGTTTAAACATTTTATAGGCCACACCCGACATCACGCCAGCCACAGCAGGGCACACACCATTCATGGCGTTTTTCAATATATCCAGATTGTCGAGCGAATCAAAAGCCAATGCATAAGCCAGAAGCACAAAAAACGGGACCAGCACGACACCGATCAAGGCCGCGACAGTCCCCGCAAAACCGCGTAATCTGTGACCTATCAGCATGGATGTATTAACAGTAATCACGCCGGGGACAAGTTGCGCCATTGCAAAATAATCTACCATCTCGTGCTCATCGCACCAGTGCCGCCGATTAACCACTTCACGTTCCAGCAGAGGCAACATGGCATAGCCGCCTCCGAAGAGCACAGCGCCTATCCTGGTAAAACTCAAAAATATCCGGCGGAGCGGCACTTTTTTTTCTGTTGTCATTTATAATCACCATCCACCTTATACGGGCGGATATTCCTGAACTTCCGAAGCATGTCCGCTACTGCACGAAAACGCAAACCAATAAAACACAAGTTTACCATTGTATTTCAAACAGGAAAACAGTATAAATAAAAACCTTTCCGGAAAAACAATCCGAAATTATCCGGAGAGGTGACCGAGTGGTCCCGCAAAGCGGGATGCAGCATTAAAGAATTTTATCGGAGAGGTGACCGAGTGGCCGAAGGTGCAGCACTGGAAATGCTGTGTGCCCCCGTGGCACCGAGGGTTCGAATCCCTCCCTCTCCGCCATTTAAGACCAGCAACATGCTGGTCTTTTTTCGCATAAGGGAGGGGTTCGAACCCGAGAAGAGGGTTTGACCGCCGAAGGCTATCGGGTCAATTCCGGAATCTTCCGCAGGGCGGCTTCAAAATGATTGGCCTGTCGCCAAAATCCCAGATCATTCGGATGTGAACTGTCAACCGTTCCATCAAAATCATCACCAAGCATCCCCTTGCCCTCAAGATAATAGAGATGTTTAACACCATCCTTTTTCAAGCGTTCGTAGGCGTCCCGCAGAGCGGCCTGACTGGTTTCGTTGCGCTTTTTCTTACCGGCAATGAGGTAGGAGTTACTGTAATTCCGATCTTCAACAAAAAGAATCGGTGTATCCGGACGCTTCTCGCGAAGATGCCTGACCAACGGCTCTGTGCGTGCCGCTGTGGTCTTGGCATCGATATTCGGCAGACAGTCAATAATGTAAACAGCGGCATCAACCTCGGCAATCAGGTGCGCCACCTCGATCTCCATGCGCCCTTGCCCAGAAAAACCGAGATTGACAATAGGTCGCTGAAAACGTCGGCCCAGCATCGCCGAATGTGTCATTCCTGGACGAGAGGCACAAGCTCCATGGGTTATAGATGTACCATAAAAAAGCAAGGGCTTGCGCTTCGACTCCGGGTAAACCGGCGCGTTTTTGATCATAAAACTGGGAGGAATACCGATTTCAACTTTCTTCACCCCATTATATAAGGGCAGATATAGCAGATATTCACGCTTCCCCTGAGCAATACCAGAAACAATTGTGCCTTCATTAACAGGAAATTTCTTCGGGCGACCGACGCCTAACCATCTCCATTGCCCATCCACCTTCACATAAAGATCAAGACCACTCACGCCTGTGGCCGGCATGTGATCCATCGCAAGTCCGGAATCTTTAAGTTCCCACCTGGCTTTAATCGTTGTTGCATCGGTAAAGAAACGAACCGCCATCCCGGCAGAATCCCGGCTCAGGTTCCAGACAGTCTTGCGAACCAGATTCGTGGCACGTGCGGGAAGACGGTCATAAAAGAGTTCAGTGTCATTAAAAGCACGACCCTCAACGCCAAAGCCCCTGATATCATGCCAGACATAGTCCGCATCAACAGCGTAAATAGCAGAGGCTGTTAACAGCAAAAGAACGATAATTAGTTTATTCATAAGAAACATTATATATTATCAACGACTAAAACACCAGCCGTTAGTATAGGCGCATCTGTTAATCGTTGCTCTTGGCAGGCTAAAGCCTGTACTACAAACGTTTCCATGCTTGTAGTTCACACTTTAGTGTGCTGTTTGGTTAAAAAGTGCAGCATTCATCTCCATTGCAACGATTTGCAGATGCGCCCTTGGTATAGCTTTCAGAAACAGAACAAGCAACACCCAGAATGATTGCCGGACCCACGCTGCTGCGCAGCTGAGTTCCGGCATTACTGTACTTCGTCATAATGTTAACTCGCGCATTTTCGCGCATTTCTTCACATCCCCAGCACATACTCGAGTGCCAGAATAGCATAGCAGGTCACCAGCACCGGGTCCCCCTCCCAGAACTGGTTGTCTTTATTCACCCAGCTTCCATCCGGATTCTGTACCGCAGAAAGCTTTTTTATCAGCTCCTTTTTCCACTCAATCGTTCTGCCGCCAGCATCTGCAATGGTATCAGAACCGTTCAAACTCAGCGATTTCGACATAATGTTGTAATAATAATAAAGCCCTTTATTTCCCATGCCGGGATTTTCATCGACCGACCAGTGTCGCGCGGCCCATTTCAAAGCGGAACGAACGCGAGGATCACTGCGGTCAACCTGAGCGTATATCATTGATTCCAAACCGGCGTAAGTCATACTTCCGTAACCGTTCAAACGGACTTTACCGCTCTTATCCTGGCGGGTCCCCCCGCGCGCGCCGCGCTGTTCATATCCGAACCCGCCGTAATTTTCAGCATCTTTTTTATCCTGGTTCTGCAATGCTTCAACAAAACTCAAAGCGGCATCCCAGTTGACATCCGCCTGTTGTCCGCTTTTACGCAGATCTTCCAGCCCCTGGGTAACACGCATGGCGTGAAGAGACCAGCCTGTATTACTCAGATCCGGGCGGTCACGCCCCTGAAACTTACGGCCACCCTTGCCATCATCAACCGGACGGTTATAACCGAACCCGCCGGATCCCGGAGAATCACCGATCAACTGACTGGAAGCAACAAATCCCCTGCCCCTGAGAATCTGCCCGGAGTACTTGATCTTATCGTATGCATGCAGAGCTATCATGCAGATGGCGGTATTATAAGTAGACAGTCCTCCACTGCCTCGGCCGCCAGCAGGCGGCTTATATATTCCGCCGTCATCCCGGGCAAACCCCGCGACAAACCTGGCTGCTTTTTCACAGATTTCCTCTTTATCCGGATGATCACTCCGCGTAAAAGCCCATAAGCCTAGGGCTGACATTGCGGGATAGTTCTCATTCCCCCAGGAACCATTCTCTTTCTGCTGATTCTTCAACCAGTGCAGTCCCCTGTCCATTGCATGCACAGCCTGCTGATTTTCAGCGATTACCGAGCATGCAACCATTGCGCATGCAACAGCACTAAATATGCGTTTATTTATTCTCTTCATTGTTTTCCTTTCGTCTTATATGTCCTTGTATATTCCCATGGGTAAAACACAGCTATTCTGTATAGCGGACGCTACCGCTATCGGATGCATCCAAAAACCTTTGCGGCCTCTGGGCCTCTGTAGATTTACACGGTATTATTTGCAGAACAACTGCTTTCCCGACAGCAACCGCAATTATAAATTAACTTCGTATCCCGTATCCGATATACTAAACGTTCCGGAAAGCTTTTTCGTTTACTTTATAATCTATCTGCGGTATTATCAAGCTATGAAGAGAATTTATTACAACGGAATGGTTCTGAAAGAACCCTACTCCGGCGTGGAAGTCACCGTGCACCAGCTGGCCAAAGCACTGGTAGAATTCGGAAGCCTGCCCATACATTTCCTGCTGCCTGAAAAACATCGGCCGCTACCGGAAGCGGATCATGCTTACGTAACAACATCCCGGGCATATAAATCACGTCTGCTGCGCATTCTATGGGAGCAACTGGTGCTTCCTGTAAAACTTCCGTCCAGCAGGACGGGTTTACTGCATGCGCCTGCTTATGTTGCGCCGATAGCTGCACGCTGCCCCGTTGTTCTGACAATCCACGACCTGCATGTAATAACCCATCCGCAATTCTGTACACGCGCCAACCGCATACATTACAGCATGTTGATCCCCGGATCCATACGCAGAGCATCCGCTGTCATCGCTTTTTCAAAATACACTGAACGCATAATTCATAAACACTTTCCCGGGGCCGCGGAAAAAACGGTTGTCATACCTCCGGGAATAGATTCGGTTTTTAAACACGAAAATTCATTTGCTGAACATCAGAGGGTAAGACAGCTGTATCAACTGCCGCCATCCTTCCTTCTTTTTGTCGGAGACCTGACCTACAGAAAAAACATTCACGGATTGATCAGCGCTTTCGCAATTGTCCAGGCGGAACGGCCGGACTTACATCTGGTGCTTGCCGGAGCAGCGGATAAATCGACGCAGACAGATCTGGAAGACAGAATTCACAAACTCGGGCTTATGCACCGTGTCAGTTTTATCGGCTACGTTGCCCTGGAAGATCTGCCTGTCATTTACTCCATGGCCCAGGCTTTTGTTTTTCCATCCCATGATGAGGGTTTTGGTCTGCCTCCTCTGGAAGCCATGGCCTGTGGCTGCCCGGCTGTCTGCGCGGGTGGCGCACCGCTTGAAATATGTGGTGATGCAGCAGCCAACTGCGACCCGCACGACCGCTCTTCCATCGCCGCAGCCGTCAGCCTTCTTCTTGATCAGCCGCAATACAGAGAGGAAAAAATTGCAGCCGGTTATAAAAAAGCAGCAGAGTTCACATGGAAAAACGCGGCTCTGAAAACAGAAGAAGTCTATAATCGCATATTGCAGCAATGATAATGCAATATATCTTTTCCCGCTAATCTCCGCTAATAGATGCGAAAATAATATTTTCAGCTGATCGTAATGAAAAGTGCCTGCGCTTTAAATTTTTAGTGATTAACGACTCCACAACGTGGAGAAAAAATTTAAAGCGCAATATTCGCGGAGATTCGCGGGTAAAATAAAGCGTAGCAACAATAATCTTATTAATCTTGAAAATCTGTGGATTAAAAAACTACGCAGCAATTACTCTGCCGGTACCAGGCGGATGGATTCAATTGTCACCTGCACACCTGAGGCAGTAGTCGGATCAAAACGGAGATAGCCTATTCTTCCGCGCCAGGTGCTTTTTTTTGCAACTTCAAAAACATAGTCATGAAACCTGCCGTCTGTATTCAACGGCAGACTCAGGCTTGTCGCCTCGGTCGGAATTCTTCCCCTCCGTGACCAGAAAAGCTGGCAGGAACCTTTGATATCCAGCGGTACTTTCATACGCACGGCGATACGACTAAAATCTCCGGTCTTGTAATGATCAAGCCTGCGATCGATTGCCGGATCATGCGAGTTACTCTTCAGGGTTAATCCAGCCTCTCCGGTTGAAGAGTCCTCTATCCCCATAAGCATACTCCATCCCGACATGCCATTCTTAAAACTCCACTCCGTCGAAAGATCCGGCTTAGGCATCAGCAGGTCATACGGTCCGAGTCCCACATCAGCAGGGGCATAGTTCAAAGGCCATCCATCAGCCGGTTTTTTACAGAAGGCGTCGCGCACCGCTTCATACATTCCGAAACCGAACTCAGCGCCGGGCTCGGCATATGAACCTTCGCCCCACTCATTGATCGGTGCCAGAATCAGACGCTTAACACCGGTATCATCGGCAAACTCTTTCGCATCTCTGCATATCCGCTGGAAATGACCCACAGTCCTGCCGTAGATCACTTTTGCATTGTCGCCATGCAACGGACGCGAATCCCAGCCAGTTGACAGATTGGGGATAAACGGCAAAATGCCGGTTTCATGACGCGCCCTCCAGAAGGGCTCATTGGCATCGGCCACAAGATCAAAAGAGAAACGCCGCGGAGTCTCCGCTTTACCTCCATGATCCCTGAAATGATAAATGGTAGTTATATCGAACCCCATTTCCTTGAGTCCCTGTATAACTTCCGGCTCAGTTGATGCCTCAGGCCACTTCATCGCGATAAAGTATATTCCCTTATAACCGGCATCGCGGGCCATTTGCCGTGACAGATCAAGCAGCTTTCGGCATCCACCTTTGCCGACATCCCGTTCCATATTCCGAGGATTCCAGATCATAACAACCGGTTTATCGTCTATGCGGTAATACTCCGGCATGTTGAAATAGTTTTCGATCCAGAACTGAGCGACCTTTTTCTGATCTTCGATCGAATGACTACCCCTGGCATTGTGGTTGGCCCACATCAGCGCAAACTTCATATACGATTTATAACGAGCCTTTTTAAAAGCCTTGATCCAGTGATCGTGATGCTGATAGCCCTTGTGCCAGTACCAGTCCACCATAAAATAGGAGAGTCCGTTCTCCACCGCCCACTTGATCTGCCAGTCAACCACCTCAGGGTTAGTCTCGTCATACCATCCCAGAACCGGTTTGCGCTCAGGAGCCACCGACCGGATTCGCTCCCAGGCGGATATCTGAGACCATCCGGGAAAATAGAGGGCGCCGACCTCATAATCGCTTGCAACCGGTTGAGGCTGCGGCACATAATCAGCTTTCGGCAGGTTCAGATCAGGCAATATGTCAAGAGGCAGTTTAATGATCAGGTTATCCACGTCACTACCGGCAAGGACAAACTCGGCGATTCCTTTTACAGGTGCTGCTGACTGAATCTCAAAAGTGTGTGTCAACGTATTACCAGCAACAACCTCCGCAGGAGTCCGCCACGATAAATCCTGCTTGACCTTAACTCCTTCAGGCAGCGACTTTATCGAAAGTCGCAGATCCCCTGCATCCTTTCCTCCGCTGTTTTTCAGCTGCATATAAACAGGCACAGGGCTTGCGGCTCTATTGATTGCATTGACCTGCCGCGCCTGCAGCACCGAGATGTCGGCCGGTCCATGCGGTTCATCACTGAGTTGAATGGAACGGATAGCCACCGGATTATTACCGGCACCGAAAACTGACAATTGAAGCAAAACTGCATCCCCTTTCCAGTTTTTATCCGCATAAAGGTCGATATTGTATGTATGAAAACGTCCATCCGGCTTGAGCTTGATATTCTTACTATGCAAACCGCTTACAACTGACGAAGCCCACTCAAATACGACCAATTCGCCCTCCTCAACCATCATTTCAACAGAAAACACGCTGGCCATATCGGAATCAACCGAAAGGGCCGGACTCACCAGAACGCCTTTTGTGTTTTCTCCGAACCTGACTTGCAGCAGACCGTCTTTCATCTCTGCCTCAGCGCCTTCGACCGCCTTCCATGCTGACAGATTTTCATTACGCCAGAGAGGAACACCTCTATGTTCAACATCAACCTGGTCAACAATCTTTATTGAAGACATCTCAAAAACAGCCTGTTCTGTAACCCCATTCGGAAGATCCAAACGGATGGCACCTATACGTTTGCTCCTCTGCCAGAAAGGGCGCACACTGTAATCGTGCCACTTGTCATCGCCGATCCAGTCAAAATGCGCTGACCACTTCTGCTGTGGCCCTTCTGCTGTACGGGGAATCCAGAAAAACTCGCCCTTCCCGGACACACTGCATTTTGCTCTGAATTCAACCGCCTGACTGGCTGTGGCGGGAATATCAAAATTCGGAGAGGTAAAAAACGGATCTCTGCCGGCAGTCATCCCTTTCAGCACTCCGTTTTCGACACGCATCTGTTCGCATTGATGCGCCCCCGCAATCCATTGGTCCGCATCCGCTTTTCTGAAATTCCAGTCAGGTAGATCAACCGCATCAAGCGCAAAAGCAGACAGAAAAACCCGGAAAAACAACAGCATATTAAATAATTTTTTCATAGTGATAACTCATTTCGCTGGACCGACAGTCTGTCGGGCTTGCGGAATGTCGCCCTGAATATTCCGCCCGACACCATACACAGAATATAATTCACTAGCATCCCATAGGGATGTTTGAAATTATTTCTAATTCAATGATTGGCATCTATTATGCGGGGGGGGGGGTAAAAATGTCAACCCCTTAATTACGCATATTTTTTTGATAAAGAAACGCTGGCTTGGTGGCTAAATTTTCCTGTAACCTACAGGAATGAAAAAACAAAACAAACCAGTCAAGCCAGCAAAATCAGGTTACACTTTCTTTCGTCAGGTTGTCCAGTGGATACCGCCAGGTTTGCCAGATAAAA
>JAWOEI010000047.1:0-16921 GCA_046482825.1 Kiritimatiellia bacterium | reverse complement strand
CATCGAAACCCTCTTTTCGTAATCTATGCACCAAAGCATTCTCATAGACTTTTTCCAAATATCCATTTCCATGATACACATGTATGGCATAAGCAACTTCCCGGATCTGATCACACAAACTCAAAACTTCACTCATATCACTCTCTTTCTTTGCGTTCTATGCGTTCTTTGTGGATAATTACATGTGGAGTCATTATTTTCGCGTCATTCGCGTTTTTCGTAGTTAAAATAATTTGGTTGCGGCTATGCTGCGCTACGCCTTTCGTGATTTTCGTGGTTAATCCTCTCTACGCTTCGAGTTTCTCCTGTCCATTCATATAGGGACGGATAGCCTCGGGCAGCAGCACGCTTCCGTCGGCCTGCTGGCACTGTTCCAGAATGGCAATCACCAGGCGCGGCAGGGCCACCCCCGAACCGTTGAGGGTATGAACAAAAATCTTTCTTCCTTCTGCATCCTTATAGCGGCAGTTCAGGCGGCGGGCCTGAAAATCTTCGAAATTGGAACATGAACTCACCTCAAGCCACCCCTTCTGGCCCGGTGCCCAGAGTTCAATATCGTAGCATTTTGCAGCGGAGAAGCTGATATCCCCGGTACAGAGTTCCAGAATACGGTAATGCAGGCCGAGGCTCTGCAGAACATCCTCGGCATCTTTCACCAGCAGATCCAGCTCGTCATAGGAGGTTTCAGGCTCCACAAACTTTACCATCTCCACTTTGTCAAACTGATGCACACGCAGAATGCCCCGTGTATCTTTGCCAGCCGAACCAGCCTCGCGACGGAAACAGGGCGTGTAGGCAGTCAGATAAACCGGCAGCGGGCGGTCGATGATCTCGTTGCGGAAATAGTTGGTCACCGGCACCTCGGCGGTCGGGATCAGCCAGAAATCATCTATTTCGCAATGGTACATATCCTCAGCCATCTTCGGCAGCTGTCCGGTACCGCGCATAGAGTCGGTATTCACGACAAAGGGGGGCAGCAACTCGGTGTAGCCATGCTTTGTTGTATGCATATCCAGCATATACTGAATCAGGGCACGCTGGAGTTTAGCCCCCTGCCCCAGCATCAGTGAAAAGGCGGAACCGGTAATCTTAGCGGCCCGGGCCAGATCAAAGAGTCCCAGATTCTCACCGATCTCGATATGATCCTTCGGCTCAAAATCAAACTCAGGCGGAGAACCGACCTTGCGGACCTCACGATTGGCACTCTCATCGAGTCCAATCGGTATAGTCGCACAGGGAACATTGGGAATACTCAGCATAACCGTGCGGAGTTCCTCATCTGTCTTACGGAGTTTTTCATTCCCCGCGGCAATCTGTTCTCCCATGGCACGCACAGCCGCCTGCACCTCAGCGGTATCTTTCCCGGCCTTTTTGAACGCACCGATTTCTTTGGAGCGTTTATTACGTTCCATTTTCAGGGTGTCGGTTTCAGTTACCATTTTACGCCGGAACAGATCCAGATCACGCGCTGTTTCCAGAAGGTCCAGATTCATTCCCCGGCGTTTCAGACCTTCCGCCACCTCTTCAAAATTTTCTCTGATACGTTTTATATCAAGCATTGTTATACCTCGTTGTTTCTAAAAATTCTGATGGGACATATTAGGATAAATGGGACTTATGTGTTGCTCTTCAGCTCTCTAACCCCTAATCCAACGTATGCACGATAAGACCGGAGCGCAGTTTCGGTTCAAACCAGGTACTCTTGGGCGGCATGATCTGATCGACGTCGGCAATATCCATCATCTGCTCAATCGAGACAGGATGCATGGAGAACGCCACCGCATCGCGTCCGGAATCAACCCGTTTCACCAGCTCTTCCGTGCCGCGGATACCACCGATAAATGAAATTCTATCATTTGTACGGGGATCGTCAATACCGAGAACCGGATTCAGAAGACGGTCCTGCAGCACACTTACATCCAGAATTCCCACAGGATCAGCTTCAAAGGCATCCCAACTCAAATTATACCATTTTGAATTCAGATACATGCAGACCTCACGTGCTCCGTCAGGAGACGGTTTTTCGACGGGTTCTACTTTGAATACCGTTTTGACCTTTTCCAGAAACTCATCGCAGGTCAGGGAATTCAGATCGCAGACACATCTGTTGTAAGGCAGTATTTTCAGCTGCGAAGCGGGAAACAGCACCGTGAGAAACCAGTTGTACTCCTCAGTTCCGTTATGCTCGGGGTTCCGTTTCCTACGTTGTTCACCGGCCCGCCAGGCGGCCGCCGCCCTGTGATGCCCATCCGCCACATACGACAGAGGAACATCACTGAAGGCTGAGACCCAGGCGTCCGTATTTTCCGAAACAAGCCACAGGGTATGGCGAACTCCGTCCTCAGCCGTGAAATCATAAAGCGGCAAATTCCGCTGCACTTCGGCAACTAGAGTATCGAGAGTTTCCGTATCCCTGTAGGTCAGAAAAACCGGACCGGCGTTGGCGTTCATCTCAAGCACATGCCGTGTTCGATCATCTTCCTTGTTCTGACGGGTTTTTTCATGTTTGCGTATAAGATTGCCGGCATAGTCATCTATATGACTGCACGCGACTACGCCGGTCTGGGAGTGATCGCCCATAATCTGCCGGTAAACATAGATGCAGTCAGTTTTTTCGCGAATCAAAACACCGCGTTGCTGCAAATCCTTCAGCGCCTTGGCACCCTGAGCGTAAACCTGATCGCTGTAGAGGTCAATGCCGTCGGGCAAATCAATCTCCGGCCTGGTCACATGCAGAAAACTGTCAGAATTGCCTTTTGCCAGCACACGTGCTTCCGCCGTATCGACAACATCGTAAGGAACTGCGGCGACTTTCTCAGCCCTGTCTTCAGCTGGACGCAAGGCCCGGAATGGTTTAACCCTCATCTACAAATCTCCTTTAAAAACTACGAATAACGCGAATTAACGCAAATGATTTTATTTGTGCTTTGTATTAACAAAGCGCTCGATCTCCAATTTCGGATAATGTCCAAAATTAACCAGGATGCCCAACTCTAATCGGGTTGCTTTAAGATAGTTAATAATCTGAGCATGATCAATATTTTCTAATTTCTTTTCTGTCTTAATCTCAACAACAATCTTATCGTAACATAAAAAATCTGGAACATAGTGTTTTTTCAAAGCATATTTTTTGTATTTTAATTTAAGATTTGGTTGAGCAACAAAAGGAATTCTCTTCTCTGAAAACTCCAGTTCCAGACACTCCTGATACACCGCCTCCAAGAAACCGCACCCCATATGATTATGAACCTCAAAACAAGCACCGGTAATCTGATAACCTTCATCTTTAAACAGCATATCTCCATTCATACCCATACTCCTCATTCGCGCTCATTTGCGTTATTCGTAGTTTAAAACAATAAAACGCAAAGGCAGTCGGGATCAACTGCGCTTTGCGTTTCACTCAGCTCATTTGCTGTCGCGAATCAGAAGCTGAAGTTTACCAAAGGCATAAAGGGAACTTCGCTGCTGCGGATAACATTCACCAGACCAACCTGGTAGCCGTTGATGTCCTCAGAACGGTTAATCAGACCGAGCTGCAGCCCTCTACCGTAATCCGTCAGGTTCACAAGGCCCAACTGAACGCCATTCATGCTCTGCGCCTGGTTCCAGAGTCCTACTTGAACACTGAAAAGAGAGGCCAGTCCCGCTTCATTATAGCCCAGGCTGAACTGCATACCGGCCAGTTCATCTTCAACACTATTGATCAGCAAGTTGAACTGCACCCCGTTATAATAACGCGAACGGCCGATAAAACCGAGATCCATACCGGTGACCTGTTCACATTCTCCGGAGAAAAGGTTCACACGCAGACCCACCACATCGATATCTTCAACATCATTAAACGCAAACCAGACAGGCCAAGTCACCTTCTCCGCGGCTCCTGCCGACAAAATCAAACAACCTGTAACCAGCAAACTGAACAATACTTTCTTCATAATCCTTGCCTCACTTTGAGATCGACATTTAAACTCAGGCTGAACCTGACGCCACCTGAACAGTGTTAATAATATACCCTATACCCATTGATAGTGCAAACATAAGCATAATTTTTTTATAACCCTGAGCATGAAATACAGTCGGATTATTATGCAGGTATGAACGCTGTTTGTCACTCTGTAAAAATCAGCAGCCAGGCCGATGACTTTTCATATTGATAAACGGGATCATCCTCATAAATTGCAAAATTGTCGGCCACGCTTACAGTATAGGCTCTGGCGGCGGCATCCTCCTTTTCCGGCAGAGAACATAACCAGGGAGTCAGCACACCATGTCCCGTATCTCCGTCATGATCAAGCGTTATCACTCCGGTTTCCAAATCAGCCTGCAGGACGATATTTGAATGCGAACCCGTATCGAAAGAAAGACCGTCCTGTGTGATAAGCACCTCGACAAGGTTCGTCTCGTACGCCGGATACCTGATGCTGAAACCGTCCCGGCCGGGAAACAACTCATGCAGGTCGAGGGAACTGTCATATCGGCCGCCTGAAATACCGTCAAAGTTTCGTTTGAATCCTTCATCGTAAAAACCGTTGGCGAGAGGATACATATTGACCCACAGGCTGTTGCGCACCTCAATGAAAATACTGCCGTTTATCTCTACAAAGTGCAACTGCATATAAACAACCCCCCCGTCATAAGATACGGGTGTCATCTTGAACTCGGCAAAAGCCAGGGTATCATCACAGACCGCATTCACCCTTAAGGGAGAAGAAGAACTGATAATCTCGCCGTCACCCAGTCTGCCCGAAATATTAACAGAAGCATTTGAGTCAACGGAAACTGTCAGGTAGCCGTATCCCCACGAATCATAATTGCCGCTAAAGAAATCATCAGCTTCCAGACTAAGTGTGTAGTATCCCTGCAGACGGTCAAGTATTTCGACATCGCGACTGTCCGCAACAGGCGGGTCGGTATCCCATATATCACAAAACCCCGCTCCGTCAGAGATGAAAAGTTCAAAAAACCAATCATTTAAATCATCATCAAATACCATATACCAGTGTTCAACATGAAGTGAAAGCTCCGGTGTTCCCATGTTGTAATCATTTTCTCCGCATGCGGACCAGTCAACCGACACCTTGTATATCAGGATTTCATCCTCGCTGACTGCAATCTCTATTTCCCGTTGAAACACACTCTCTTCATAATAGTACGAGTCAAACCCATCGGCTTCAAAAGTATAATTTGTATGAGAAAATTCCACTGTCCCGTAAATGCCGCCGTCTTCATCTATCACCACTGTGGCAGGGAAGGGATAAGATGTGCTCTGACAGAATTCGTTTGAATCACAGTTATACTCTACATCCTGCCAGGCAAACCCCTGATAAGTGCCGATCAGTTTAGCTGGCAGCGGTTCGACGTCATACTCAATATGCAGCAGTGATCCGAGCACACCAAACCCGGGTTTCTCCAGTTGAATTGTAAGATTGCCGCTGCCGATTTGTCCGGGTGCGCCGCTGACAGAAAGCTGGCTGTTTGTGAGGACCAGCGACATACCGGCGGGCAAAGCGCCGTCAATCACTGAGGCAGTGATTTCACCTATGCCGTTGGAAACTATATTGAATGGGCCGATATCGGCAGTCACCCCCTGCAGCAGATCAAGCTTCAGCGAATTTTCCTGCGAAGCGGAGCTGTCAAACCACCGGAAATAAACCAGATTGTCTGTATTTACCTCCAGATGCGGCGAAAGCGCTTCCAGCGTGACGACATGCTGTAGTTCACCCTGATACAAAGAATTAACGTTATCATTGCTGAAGACCATATCCACGCGCCAGAAATAATTACCAGGTTCCGTGAGCGCTATAGAAGCGGTAACGTCGGTTAAAGCTGTAACATTCTCAAAACAAGCGGTCTGAACAAGCTCGCCGGGCGCAGATCCGAAATACAGCTCATAGCTGACATCGGCCAGTTCAAACGGTTCATTGGTCCACTCAAGGGTAATCTGATCGTCAAAAGGAATTGAACCGAAATCCGGCGGGTTGATATCTTGTACCGGTTTTAAACGAACCGCACGCAACCTCACAAAACCCTGATTCATCAAGGGAACCGATGCCTGCCAGGTTTCCAATTCCTCTCCCGCATAGAAAAGCTCGCGATCCAGACCCTGGACACTCCACAAACCGTCAAGGGTATCACTGTAAACCGGTTCCATGAAAACATCACGCACACTCGACGCTTTGTTATACCGGACGACAAACTCGCCGTTGGAAACCGCTGCCTTTGAATAAAGCGCATCTGCGGTATAGCTTTGCATTGCTTTGAGGCCGGTAGCATATTTCAGCAGATTGGGAATGCCGTCTCCTGAGGGTATATCGGATTCACTTCTCATTTCAGACGGCGCCCCCTCCAGCACTATCCAGTGGTCGAACGGCAGGCCCTGCGGCCCGGAGTAAATGCGAGGAGCCGGATAACCATTCATTCGCCACAGGGTCGTAAAATTCCAACCGGCATCGGTAAAGGTTGATTGTGTCTGCATCTCTGCCGTTGTTTTCCCCTGCACCTCGCTGACACTCGGAAACATGCATATATCGCTGTTCCAGAAACATCCGGATATAAACGAATCAGTATTCTCTCTACAGAAACTGCTGATTGAATTGCGCGGATTTCCTGTTACAGCGCAGACCGCATAGCAGTTGCTTATAATCCCGGCAGTTGTGTTCTTGGCACAGAAACCTGCGATCTTGTCAACTCCTTCCACATCCCCTGTTACGAAAGAGTCAGCAATCACACCGCCAATGTTGCTGCCGCAGAAACCGCCAGTATAAGAAACTCCGTTCACCGAAACATCACTGACAGCGCATTCAGTAATATACGCGCCGCTGTTTTCACCGCAAACAGCACCAACATACCGATTAGGAGTTGTGTTACCGGTGACAGTCATTCCCGCGACACCCAGACGTGTTACCCGGCATCCCGAACCTTCGAGGCGTCCGAAAAGTCCTATAAAGCATCCCTGATCTGCGACATATATCTGCAGATTGCTGATAACATGTCCATAGCCGTCGAAAACACCGCTGAATGACACACCGTCATAGACTGAATCCGGCGCTGTATCAGAAGCTATTGGTGCCCGACTGAAAACTTCACCTGACAGATCAATGTCGTCAATCAGGGCGAAGCATCTGTTATAATCGTTGGTCCGTTCACACAGAGTCAGGAAGTCATTTTTGTCCGCAATAAGATACGGATCGTTCTGTGTACCGCTTCCGCCGCTGTAACCAGCGGCATGCAGTCCAGCGGAAAAGAAGAGAAGCATGACTGATACCATCAGGCCGCAAGATACAGCCGAAGAAGTGCTGAGAGGTTTTTTCATAGATAAAAGTAACCGGATTTATTTCGCTGCCGAATTTTATTCCGGCAGAAGTGTAGCTCGTAACTTAAAGAAAGCCGCATCGCTGCCGTGAAGGACTGCCTTCCAGATTTCACGGTTATTCTCTGTTTCGCCTGTTTCTGTTATGGTCAACCCCTGAGCGGTCCATTCACCCGTTAGATCATAGGTCCACAGAGGTTCGAGCAGCACATTGACTGCGGCTTTTGATTTATAATATGCAATACCGAATTCATCCTGATCCGCATCCACAATGATATTCATATAATCCGCGGTTGTCGCAGGCGTCATAGCAGGCAGTCCGCAGGCGTATTTCAGCAGATTGGGAATGCCGTCATCAGCGGGCGTGTCATTCTCGCCGCTCTCCCCGCCTGGAACCCCTTCATCCAGCAGCCATTCTGAATATGCCCTGGGGCCCGGATCGGTTAAACGCACATTGTCAATCGCGATGTCGCCAAGTTCAAATTGACCTGAGGTTGCAACAAAACGGATTTTCACCACCTCACCCGCAAACATGGAAAGATTGACAGTATCAGAACTCCACTGCTCGGATGAGCTGAAATGCTGTTGACCGACCATGCTCCAGACATCGCTGTGCCAGATCGCCCCGTCAAAAACATCAACCGTTAAAGAACCGATATAAGATCCGTACATATGGTAGTCAAACTCCAGCAACGGGGAAAGAGTGGATCGAAGATCAAATTCTGTTTCTACAGCAGCCGATTTGTTCGGACAGTTGCCCGAGGCTTCGATATAGAGATAGTTGCTACCATCTGATGCAGAGTCGGGACCGGTGTGAGCGGAAGGAGTGGAGCCACTGTTCAGCGACCAGTCAAAATCAAATCCCGGGGACGCATCCCAAGTCCGCATGCCATTCTCAAAACTGTTGGTAACAGGAGGAGACGCTGGCGGAATGTCAAGAATCGAGATATCTTCCTGAACAGATAAATTTCGATACGTCATGGTCACCTTAACGGTATAATTGGACGGAACAACACCGGCAGTGAAAAGACCGTCCGCAACGGATGCAACGGGATCATCCACACTCCACTCGGCTTCCTGAGTGATGTTTTCGTAAATTTCACCCTCATAGCAGGCAAATCCCTCAAGTTGAATCGCCTGTCTTTCCAACACCTCGCGCGAACCATCAACTATTATAAACAGCGGATCATTCAGAATCGTGACGGTTTGATCAACCGACAAACCCTGATAACTCATTGTAACCGTGACAGCTTCATCGGAGCTGACACTCCCGGCGCTGAACAGACCTCCGGTTACAGAGGCATACTCTGAAGGGCTGGCCGACCATACGGCATTTGTCGTTATCTTCTCACTGCTTCCATCATCATAAAACGCCCATCCTTCAAGCTGTATCGATTGCATTTCCGAAACTTCACCTGAACCCTCGACACTGATAGAGGATAATTCCTTTTCCACAGTGTCGGTCATCCGCACATTGTCAACTGCTATGTCACCAATATAGGAGCTTCCGGTAACCACACGGAAGCGAATTTTAATCAAAGAATCAACAAATCCGCTGAGATCCAGAGTTGCCGTTGACCAGGGACTGTCGGAAGAAATGTGTTGCTGCCCAGTGACATTCCAGAATGTTTCTATCCAGCTACGCCCGTTGAAAACATCCACATACAACGAACCGGCATCCTGACCGTAAACGTGATAATCAAACTGCAGAAGAGGCTCATTCGCATGGTTCAGATTGAAAGGGGCCTCCACAGCCGCGACCTGCTGCGGCACGTGATCACTCGCCTCCGCGTAAATGTACCAGACTCCATCGGAAGCATTCAACGGCCCGGTACCCGGAGAATCGGTGGGGCCACTGTTAAGCGACCACTCAAAATCACTTATTTCTGACGGCTGCCAGACATCGAAACCGGACTCAAAACTGTTGCTGTACGGCAGCGTCTGAGGTAAAAACACAACTTCAAAATCAATTCCGCTGAGCAGAGGATAATCCTGCATATACCAGATATCATCACTGCCGTTCACACTCTCGCCGGTAAAATCCCAACCGACATCGGTATAGGTATCGACACTCTGCATTGCGGCAGTGTTGGTGGCGGTTCCGCCTGAACTGCCGGAGACACCCGCAGTTTCCATATCCCAGAAGCAATCCTCCACAGTTCCATCGCTCAAACCACAGAAACCGCCGACATCATTTGATGCATCCCCCGCCATTATCCCGCCCGTTGAATAACAATGCGTCACAGTTCCGAGATTGTATCCGCTGAAACCGCCTATATTGTAGGAATTACTGCCGCATTCAACTGCATCGTGTGTAAAACAATTCTGCAACGTCCCTTCATTTTCACCGCAGAAGCCGCCGACATTCGCAACTGAACCGGTGGCCTGCAGAGTACCGCCCGTTGCATAAGATTTTTCAATAAATCCCGCATTCGCACCACAGAATCCACCGGCCTGCATCGGCTCACCCCCCAGCACCAAAGAACCGGAAACATAGCAGGCTGTTATCTCGGCTTCAGCCTCGGCCCGGCCGCAAAAACCACCGAATCCTTCTGAAAAGTAGGCGTAACAGTTAAGCGAAACACTGGCGGAAGAAGCTACACATTTGCTGTTAATGACGCCGACAAATCCGCCTATACCTCCGGCATCTTCACTTCCCTGTATGATGACTGAGGCAGAACAATTCGACACCACTCCGCCGCAGTAGCCCACCAGACCTCCTGTACTTTGAGCGTCAGCCGCCTGTATCTCGCACTCGGCCGAAGAATCAAAGAGGTGATTTGTAACAAAACCCGTCCAATCCGAATTTTCACGCACCGGAGCAAGATATCCTATCAGTCCGCCGACATATTCTGAAGACACACACTGTATATCGACGGCAGTGGCATGGCAGTTGCTGATGGAGGAACCTATGCTGTGACCGCACAACGCGCCGATATTATCCGAAAAGTCGAAATTGGAAAAAGTGATCTGATCAAGCAGAAGATTTTTAACCTGTGACTCCGATAGATATCCGAAAAGTCCGGCGGCCTCCGGTGCCCATTCACCATCCAGAGTAAAGTTATAAATGCTGTGTCCGTCACCGTCAAAACTTCCAGTGAATGGCTCCATTGAATCGGGAGCGATAAGAGGCGTATCGTAAGTATCACCGAGCATATCGATATCCGCAGTAACACGAAAATGTCTGTCGTAGTGAACATCTGAATTATCGGCTATTGCAAGCAGATTCTCTTTGTCGGCGATAATATAAGGGAACTCCGCTGACCCGTTGCCACCGCTGTAATTGCCGTCGTTGGCACCATCAAGCAATGATATATCATCAATCGCGATATCACTCTGATAGCTGGTGCCGGTCACACCGCGAATTCTGATCAACGCATTGGAAACGCCACTAGCAGCAGCAAGGTCAACCTCCGCCTGAGACCATTCCGCATCCTCGCTTTCATGCTGCTCGCCGCTGATTTCCCACACCGAGTCATGCCAGGCAGTGCCGTCAAAGAGATCAACATGCAACGAACCCATATGTGCGCCGTACATATGGTACTTGAAAATCAGTTGTGGAACCTGAAACTGAGTAAAGTTGAACTCTGCTTCCACTGCGGCCGTTTTGCCGGGATATGAACGCGAGGATGCATCAACATAGAGATACATCTCGCCGTCGGCCGCATCATCCGGTCCGGTATATGCTGTGAGTGTTGCACCGCTGTTACGATACCAGCTTGTATCCAGCCCGCTTATGTTGCTCCACAACCCCATATCCTCTTCAAAGCTTTCGCTGTAGCCGCTTCCCGGATCCGGTGTGGATTCATCGACAACAGTAACGCTCTGGGTGGCGGCTATTCCGCCGTATTCCGCTATGACGAGCAAAACGATATTGCTGGCAACTGATCCCGGCGTCAGAACACCCGCCGCAATCGTTGCGGATGCAGGAGGCACAACCGACCATTGCGCCTCGGCGGTGACGTCATCAACAGCCTCGTCTGAAAGATAAGCGTCTGCCGTGAAATCGGCATTATCGGTCTCGTTCACCGAATCAGGTCCATCAATCTCAAGCCAGAGTACCGAGACCAGCGGTGGTGAGGTAGCACGTCGCAATGCGGGATACCCATCCATCTGCCAAATCCGAGAGAAATCCCAGCCGACGGCGGTGAAAGTGGTTTGACTTTGCATTTGCGCTGTCGTCACACCTGTGCCCGCATTGCCACCCTCTGCAACGCCGGAACTCTCGATATCCCAGAAGCTTTTGGTGACTTTGGAAGATTTATTTGTGCCGCAGAGTCCGCCGACATACTTCGTGCCGCTGACCGCGCCAGTGGAGTAGCAATATTTAATGGTCGCATCGGATTCGTTGTAACCGCACAAACCACCGCTGTTATTACCGGTAACACTTACCGCTCCATGGGCATACGCATTTTCTATGGTGCCGATATTCGAGCCGCACAATCCGCCTGCAGTGTTACCTCCGTTCACTTCGGCTGTTGAAAAGCACTCCTGTATATGACCTTCGGCATCATTCTTACCGCACAGTCCGCCGAAACGTTTGCTGTCTCCGTCTCCGGTAACCGTCCCCTGAGAGGAACTGTATGCGATGGATCCATTGTTAAAACCACACAGTCCACCCGAATGATAAACGCCAGCCTGCAGGGAGACATCGGCGAAACAGGCGGAAATGCTTCCGTGATTGTTCCCGCAGACACCACCGCAGCCAGCGTCGCCGGCCGTCAGCTGACCGGAAGCTGAGGAGGCTCTGATCTGCCCGTCATTGGAACCGCAAATTCCACCCACCCTGTCACCGTTTTCCGATGTGATGTCCAGCATGTCAAGATGTACATTTTGAATCGTACCGGAGTTCAGTCCGAACATCCCGATATAGGAAGCCGCACTGGTGGCACTGATTTTCAGATTGCGGACAAAGTAACCGTCACCGTCATATTCCCCGGTGAAGGGGGTACCGGAAAATTCATTCTCTGACGAATCAGTATCCGGTGCGATCACTGCCTGGTCAAAGGAGTTTCCCCACAGATCAATATCGGCGGTCTGGATGAAATAGCGGTCGTAATCGGAGGGATTTCCGGCGAGCTGCAGCAAATCCGCCACGTTTCCGATCAGATAGGGATCGGACAAAGTGCCGGAACCACCGCTGTAGGCTGCCGCTATGAACGGCAGGACCATAACGGAAATCAAAAAAAATTTAGCAATCCATCGTTTCATTTTTATCAAGGCGGTGGTTTAACCCGCGGATTGCGGCTGTCCGCCTTTCCTTCTGTGCGGAAAATAAACCGAAATAGGTTATCCGCCGGAACACTGCAAGCAGTTCCGGCAGTGAAAAAGCCGTCCCCGAGGGTCATGCCCCATCAATTCGTTTCCAGCTGCCACGCGGACGATTTGGTATATTGATAGACGGAATCATCCTCAAAAATCACAAAGTTATACGATGTGCTGAGAATATAAGCCCTGGCCGCTATAGATTCTTTTCCCTGGATATATCTGAAGTAGGGTGTCAGAACACCTTCTCCCGCATGACCGTCAACACTCACTGAAATCACACCGGTAACAATATCAACGCTCAAAGACATACCCGACTGTGAGTCTATCACGAAAGAATTCCCGTCAGCGGAGAACGTCACATCGGTCAGATCATCTTCATAAACCGGATATCTGGCGACAAACCCCGCCACATCCTGAAAGAGTTCCGGCAGATTTTTGGTGTTATCGTATTTACCGCCGCACACGGCATTGAACTCGCGGCTGAATCCGTCATTGAAATATCCGCAGGCCTCCGGATCCATATTAACCCAGGAACTATCCCTTACTTCAACCAGTATGTGTCCATCCGATTCAATAAAATGCAGCTGCATATACACAGAACCTCCGACATAGGAAACAGGCACACTTCTGAACTCCGTGAAAGCGAGTGTATCCTCACACTGACTGTTCACATAAAGTTTTGTATCGACATCGATACTCTGACCGTCAGCTGTTTTGCCGGCAATTGATACGCTACCCTGGTCATTGACGGTCATCGTAAGATAACCATTGCCGTAGGAATCATAGTTCTGAGCGAAGAAATCATTATCGTCCAGACTGACGGTGTAATAACCCTGCAACTTGTCAAGCACCTGCTGATCATACGTATCGTATTCTCCATTACCGCTTGCCCATATATCAGGACACGCAAAACCGGAAGTCGTCGTGACGGCGGGAAAATAGTCCTGCAGATCCTCCATATACTCCAGATACCAGTGCTGCATCTCAATAGTGGCCACCGGCGTTCCCATATTGCCTTCACCATCGTCACAGTTCCAGTTGATGCTTACAGTGTAATCAATACTGGTGTCTTCATCGATGATATTCTCAAACTGTTTTTCAAAAACTCCCAGCCTGTAATAAGTAGCCGCATCAAACCGGCCCAGATTCTGGTTATAACTTCCGCCGGGCAGCTGGAAAGAAACAGTGACAAGTCCCTGTTCGTCAACCGTCACCACAGCGGGATTCGGCAGATAGGCTGACATGCAAAAGTCATCAGCTGTACAGTTGTACTCGACATCATACCAGACAAATCCGTTGTATTGTCCGATCAGTTTGGGTGGAAGCGGTATTATATCATAATTCACCAGCAGAGTTGTACCGGGAATTTCTGTGCCTTCAACAATCATAGCGATCTGAAGAACAGCCGAACCGGAGCCGACTGTCGTCGGAGAACCGCTGAGGTATATAAAACCGTTCTCGGTATCCACAAGCGGCGTTATCCCCGATGGCAGGGATCCGCTGATTACATTCACCACTATATCCTCGGCCACACTTTCCGCAGAATAGCCGACAGGGCCGACATTCACATCAAAATCCCGGATCAGCGTAATGTCCATTGATGACCCGTCATAAGCCAGATGATCAAGCCAGAAATAATTATTAATTTCGGCCTCTGAAACGACAAACTGCGGAGCTGTGGCGTCAAGCACACTAAAGGAAGCAGGATCGCTGCTGAAATTGAAAATGTCATCATCAACCTGCACAAAGGTTTCCACACTCCAGCTCCAGTTTCCTGTTGTTTCAAATGATATTGGATATGTCACCGTGTTAGTGTTATCAAACTCGGCAATCGTATCGATAAGCTGCATGCTGTTGGTATCGCTACCCGCGTAAAGCTGATAACCAGCCGTGACTCCGGGAACATCACACAGACCGCACAGAACATTAGACCATATAAACGCCTTATCACCGACCAGAACGGTGGAACCGTCCGCAGGCGAAAGAAGTTCAGCTTTGTCAAGAGCTATGTATTCAGGATCCATAATCCAGGCGAAATCACCGGAAACGGTGGCCGCCGTACGCTCGAAAACAAAACTGACTGAATGATTTCCATCGGGAATAACGACAGATTTGGGCACATCCGCGTGTGTCCCCGCATCAATCGTATAAAGCACCTCGTCAACAGCCACATAAAACATACCCGCTCCCGCTCCGGTCATCTCCGCATTGCTGAGACCAGCATAGAGAGTCAGTATGCCGGGGCCGGTCATTGAGCTCTGCAGTTCGCAGGTTTCACCGATTATATCCGGAGACATGGAACGCAGCATGTTCTCTCCGCTGTCCAGAGCAGACTTCGGATAAAACCATTCATCCTGCGATGTAACAAAGTCAATATCCTCAAAAACGCTCATATAGTCAGCAACCGAGGATCCATAATCCGCATCCAGAACCTCCAAAACAAAGCGGTTGGCGGCGGCATTGACCGTGATATCGGGCGAAGTGAGCAGAACTTCGACACTGTAGGCGGGCTGCACACCGGGCTGGACAGGAATTGTTGTGGCGGAGTACTTGACCCCCTCTTCGCCATCCGCCCAGTTCAGCGGATTCAGCACAATACCGCTATCCGGCGGAGTGAGATCGAAATACGCGTCCGCAGCTTCGTAGCCGCCCTGATACCTTTGCACGGCAACCGTGCACTGTTCTCCTTCGCGGAAAGATACTGTTGCGCCGTTCACAACAGACTGCTCCGGATTACCGACTCCGGCGAGCGCGAATTTACCACGCGTGCTGACAGTCACCGATTTGGTTACAATATCGCGATCATAACGGAGAATCACGGTGATTTCTGAAGGCTGGGTGGTTTGTTCCGCTGTCAGCAGGCCAGTCGAAGATATGGTGACATTTTCTTCGTTCACCGACCAGTCGGACCGTCCCGGAACAGCAGGTGAAGTCGCTCCGTTGGCATATGTTAAAGTGCTGACATACTGTCCGGTGGACCCGCTTTCCACAACATCGGGGCCAGTGATAATCACACCGGTCGGATTTCCTTCCGGTTGGAGTACCGGCGAAACCGCAACAGCAACACTGCCAGTATATGCTTTGACGCCCACCTGATAAACAGCGGTGACATTCACCTGCTGTTCGATCTCCACCTGCATAGCCGTCAAAACACCACTCTGATCAATTGAAGCCGCCTGTGTGTTATCCACGCTCCAGACAGCATTATCCGTAACATCCATATCCGGTTCGTTCTCTGAGCTCAGAACTGCCTGATACGAGGTGCTAGATCCGGCATTAACCGCCGTATCACCGTTCACATGCAGATTTCTTACAACCGGACTGATCTCAACATCGTATGTCGCGCTGTAATCTTCGCCGTCGAGCGAGTAATCAGCCCGAACCGCAACCATAACCGTAGTCTGCACCTGCAAGGCTGTCAAAACTCCTGAGGCGGAATCAATCGATGCGGCGGTGGAATTATCGACACTCCAAGTCACATCACCTGTAATATCGCCAGCGGGTTGTTCATCCTCCATAAAAACAGCCTGATACTGTGCCGTCGCCCCTTCTTTTACAAGGTCATCTCCGTATATGAGAATGTTGCGCTGAGGGGGATCAGGTTCAACCGCGTCGCGTGTCAGAGTCAGCGGAACATCCGCGCTAAGAAGCACTCCGCCCGCTGTAATATATCGGACAATAAGATTACACGGGGTATCCTGCTCAACAGCTCCGGTCACAAGAAAGCCGGTCCGTCTGAAACGGGCCAGTTCGCCGCGGGTTGAAATCCACTGTGATTGTGCGGTAACGTTGCTACGGGTGTTATCGCTGTAAACCAACTCGCAGACAAAATTAGTTACGCGTCCGCCTCTGATAAACTGCGGTCCGATTACCTCTATGGCAATCGGGTTGACCGCACCTTCGACAACAACATCCCTGATCAGAACAGACTTACTGCCGGTTACACCACTAAAGGTGGCCAGAACATCTACTGAGCTGTCCTGATTTACCAGGGAAGCATTGAGTTGCCCCCCCTGCATCGCAGCAGCAGCCGATGGATCAACACTCCACGAACAGCTGTCAGTAACATCCTGCCAGCTTTCATCAGAGAAATAGGCAATACAAGTGTAGGGAGCCGAAAGATTTTCATCTACGGCAGCGGAACCGCGCACTTCAAGGGCGATAACATCCAGCTGAATGGGGACATCTATAATCTGAACCGATTTGACATCGTCAAGTTCGTCGTATGAACCTGTCAGAGTGCACAGAGTATCCTCAGACACCTCTCCAGCGGAAAGTTCTCCGCTGTCACTTACAACCGTACCAGAAACACCGGTCACACTCCACTGGGCAAGTGCGCTG
>JAWOEI010000115.1:0-5789 GCA_046482825.1 Kiritimatiellia bacterium | reverse complement strand
GTTCCCTGCCTGTCGGCAGATAGGCGGCTCCGCTGGTTTAGAACTGTAGCCGAGGTCCTTGACCTCGGAAGATGTATGATGCAAATTGCCGTAAATTTGACGATTTGCACCAATTCGCAGATGCGTCCGCTGAACAGCGTAAAGAGAGAAAACCCGTCTGCAGCAAAACTCACGCAACAACCGAATCTGGTATATGTCGTTTGCGGTATTTTAATGGTGAAATACCCATAAACCTGGTGAATGTCTTGGAAAAATGGCTCTGGTCATAAAAACCCACTTCTTCGGCTATCTCTGTGATGCTATAATCTGTTTCGGCAAGAAGCCTGCAGGCCGCATTGACTCTTACCCGCATCAGATACTGACACAGGGATGTATTGAAAAATCGCCGGAAACGACGGTTGAACTGACGATGGGACATCCCTACCATCAACGCAATTTTACGGGTATTTATCGATTCAGAATAATTATCATGAATGTACTGTACAGCTCTGGAAAATGGTCCGAATGATTTCGGCGTCGCCCGCATACCATCTACCGCACGATGAATTCCCGCAACCCCTATAATATTCCCGCCGCTATCCTTTAACGCAAACTTACTCCCGATTATCAGATGGTTGGACCCCTCCTCTTCAGGTGCGGGAGAAACAACATTTACCATCGGTACGCCTGATTCCATTATCTGCCTGTCACGCGTGACATAAAGATCAGCGCGATCCCGGGGAAAAAAGTCATAATCAGTTTTACCGATTATTTCCAGTTCCGATCCAACATGGCACACTTCACAGTGACGCCGATTCGACATAACAAAACGGCTCTCTCTGTCCTTTACAAAGAACGCGACGTCCGGCAAAAGATCCATCAGATCCTCAAAAACACCCATGCCATCGAGCTTCTCAAGAAAATCACGTTTAAATCTATGTGTATCCATGTCCGTAATATACATAAAAAAGGCCCCTGAATACAGGTATAAAACGATTCTATCGGATCTTGAAATATAGCCGTTGATAAGATCTGAGAATTTCTGTATAAGTATATTTACTGTCAGGCCTCTCGCGGTTTGCTTTGACTGTATTTATTGAAAAAGGATTTTTACCGATGTCAGATGTTATGCAGAGAATTAAGGAATTGAAACTCGTACCGGTTGTCGTGCTGAATGACGCAAAGGATGCAGCCCCCCTGGCTGAGGCTCTGATAGAAGGCGGTCTTCCCTGCGCGGAGGTAACATTCAGAACTGCCGCGGCGGCGGACTCCATCAAAGCTATTTCCAAATATCCGGAAATATGTCTGGGAGCCGGCACTGTGCTCAGCGTTGATCAGGTCAAACAGGCGGTTGACTGCGGCGCAACCTATATTGTCACCCCGGGATTCAATCCCCGGGTTGTAGGATACTGTGTTGAAAACAGCATTCCCGTCACACCGGGTGTCTGCGCACCCACCCAGGTTGAAATGGCCCTTGAGTTCAGCATTGAAGTCATGAAGTTCTTTCCGGCAGAGGCTTACGGCGGACTGAAAACTCTTAAGGCGATCTGCGCCCCCTACAACATGGTCAGATTCATTCCAACTGGCGGTATCAGTCCTTCCAATGTCCGCGACTACCTGTCTTTCGACAGGGTTTTCGCCTGCGGCGGCAGCTGGATGGTCAAAAAAGACCTGATTGCAGCCGGAAACTTCAAAGAGATTGTTCGTCTGACAAAAGAGGCGGTAGAGCTGATTAAATAATTATAAGCAACCCCTGTTCACCGGAGTTGCACAGTTAATCCGCTGTTTTAAGCCTCCTGAGCCGTTTCCTCATCCAGATGGGGTTTGAACAGCAAAGCGAAAACAACCAGCAGAACTGCTGAGAAAATCAAGGCGATCAGCCATAATTGATTCCAGCTGTAAAGATTTTTCGCCTCATCAATAACAAGCTCATATTTTGTGATCAAAGCCCGGTTGGCGAAATTGGAAATAAATGATCCCATGCCGAATGTGACCAGCCAGAAAAAACCCTGTGCCTGTGATCTCATCGAATCGGGAGCTTTTTTATCGATAAACATCTGTCCACCGATAATAAAAAATCCGAAAATCAGACCGTGCAGCAGGATAGCAGCATAATACAGCGCCGGTATTTCCTGGACACCACCTATCCAGAAAAATGCATACCTTAACGTCAGAGCAGACAAACCGCATATCATAGCCCTCTTGATGCCGAGTTTTTTAATTGCCACGGCAAGAATCAGCATAAAGAATATCTCTCCGAACTGACCGATACTCATAACAAGAGTAGGCAGTTTAAACCCGGATTTCAGGAGAAATTCCCCGCCATAACTCATATACAGGGAAAAGGGAATCATCATGAGAAAGGAAACAACAATAAAAATCGCGAAACTGGGCTTTTTCATCAACGTAATGGAGCGCAGTCCCAAGGTATCGATAAGGCTCACCGGCTGCCCTTTCGCCTTTGGAGGAGTAGCTGGCAGCATGAAACCAAGCGCCCCGGCCACCAGTGCGGTGCCCGCGCCGCAGTAAAACATTGGTGAGGCACAATCCACTGTGACCCCCAGCTGTTTACCGATAATGGAGAAGGCGGAAGCGGCCACCCATCCGATAGAACCGAAAACCCGTATCTGAGGAAATGCTTCTGTCGAAGAATTCGCCATGGCGATATTCGCCGTCAATCCCCAGGAAGGCATATAGAACATCATTGCAATCTGCAATGCGACAAAAAGAAGAACAGGCGAAGCGGCATTTGCCGCCACAGCCAGCATAACAGCACAGATAATATTACTCACAGCCAATACTTTTTCAGCATTGAAATACCTGTCGGCAATAGTACCCACAATAGGCGCTGCGACAGTACCGACAGCCATTGTACTCACTATCCAGCCGATAAGAGCTGAACTGGCACCCAGCTTTTCAGCATAACCAGACAAAGTCATAAACCACACAGGCAACATCATAAACTGCAAAAACATCATCGCACTGAGTTTTACACGTATCCCCATAGATATCTTTTCCGACATTTTGTACTCCTTATATGAAAGCATACTCCGAAAAAAGCGAAGCGCATTCCATCGTTGATGAAACAGCACAGAAAACCAGCAGAATCACACTGCTTTTCATTCCCACTGCTATGCTCGCAATTATTTCAATCATCAGGTTGAAATGTCAACATAAACCTTATATACTTTAAGTTATGAAACTACTGGTAACAGCCGGTCCGACTCGCGAGTATATTGATCCTATCCGTTTCCTGAGCAACCGGTCATCAGGAAAGATGGGTTTTGCAATTGCCGAGGCAGCTGCGGCAAGGGGACATGAGGTCACTTTGATCACAGGACCCGTGTTACTGGGAACGCCGCCCGAAGTCACTCGGATCAACATTGAAAGCGCGGAAGAAATGCTTGCGGCGGTAAAAAAAGAGCTTCCCGGACATGACGCTCTGATCATGTCAGCAGCGGTCTCGGATTTCCGTCCCAAAATTCACGCGCGCAACAAGCTGAAAAAATCAACTATGCCTCCTGTCATTGAACTTGTCAGTAATCCGGACATACTGCAGTGTGTTAAACCGGAGAAAGGTAACAGAATTTTCGTAGGTTTTGCTGCTGAGACAGACAATATCCATTTCGAGGCCGAACGTAAACTCCGGGAAAAAGGACTGGATATAATCGTTGCCAACGACGTTACCCGTTCTGACGCGGGATTTGAAGTGGACACCAACCGTGTCACACTGATTTACCCCGATAAGGAAATGGAAAAACTTCCCCTTATGTCAAAAGGAGATCTGGGGAACAAACTGATTGAATTCATAGAAGCCAAAGCTTCTTTATAAACCGCGTATCCGCGTGCAACATACAGGCAGACAACCAATTTCTCTGAAAACTCTGTGCCTCTGTAAAAAATAAAAAACGTATAGAAAAAACACGTTGCTATGTAGTAGTCGCTTTGTAAGCGACAAAATGCGCCTGGCTGTAGTAGTCGCTTTGTAAGCGACAAAATGCGCCCCGGCTATGATAAATCACTGCTGCTTCTGTTCTTCGGCTTCGTAAAGCTTGACCTCAACACTGTCAACCAGCGCCTGCCAGGAAGCTTCTATGATATTCTCCGAAACCCCAACCGTACCCCAGTTTCTCTGACCGTCACCTGATTCTATCTGCACACGGGTGACAGCACTGGTGGCATTTTTCGGATCAAGAATACGCACACGGTAATCAGTGAGAGAAACATTGTCTATCTCAGGATAGAAACGGATCAGAGCCTTGCGGAGAGCCTTATTAAGGGCATCCACAGGGCCGTCTCCCTCTCCGGCCATCAATTCGGTTTCTCCCTTGACCCTGATCTTGACTGTGGCCTCTGTTATACATGGTTCTTCGGGTCCGCGTTTTTCCACAATACAGCGGAATCCCTGCAGCTCGAAGAAAGGCCTGTGCTGATCCAGAACCTTGTGCAGCAGAATTTTAAAAGATCCGTCGGCCGACTCATAGGAATAGCCCTCAGTCTCTTTTTCCTTAACCGCCGCAAGCACAGCGGCAATCTGGCTTTTAGTCATGCAGCTAACATCAATTCCCAGCTCCCGGGCTTTCACTTTCACATTGGATCCTCCAGAGAGCTCGGAAACCAGAATATGGCGCTTGTTTCCCACTGCAACCGGATCGATATGCTCGAAGCTCGCGGTATTCTTCTGGACGGCATTCACATGCGCCCCTGCCTTATGACTAAAAGATGAGCGTCCGACAAACGGACGGCGGGAATCGCCCAGCTGATTGGTCAGATCGTCGGCAATCACCGAAACTTTATACAGCTTTTTCAAGTTATCCGGCCCGACACAGTGCATTCCCATTTTGAGTTCCAGAGAGGGCAGAATGGTTATGAGATTACCGTTACCTGTTCTTTCACCGTAGCCGTTTATGGTTCCCTGTACATGACGGGCACCGGCACGTACAGCTTCGAGAGAAACCGCAACAGCCAGACCGCTGTCGTTATGAGTATGCACACCGACTTCCAGCTCAGGAAAACGTTTACAGACAGCACGGGTGATTTCATAGGCTTCATGCGGCATAGTTCCGCCGTTGGTATCACACAGAACAACAGATGATGCGCCTTCACGAACTGCGGCATCCAGTGCTTTCAAGGCATATTCCGCGTTGTTTTTGTAACCATCATAAAAATGTTCCGCATCGAATATAACATTGCGTCCCCCGGTCTTGAGATGCCCCACCGTGTCCGCAATCATCTGCAGGTTATTTTCAGCGCTTGTACGCAGCACATCCTTCACATGCAGCAGCCAGGACTTACCGTATATGGTCACCCATTCCGTATCGGCAGCCAGCAACCCCTGCAGCTGCGGATCGTCAGCAACATCCATATCAAACCGCCGCGTACTTCCGAATGCGACGATGCGGGCGTGATTCAATTTTTCTCTGCGTATATCTTCAAAAAACTTGCGGTCGCGGGAATTTGATCCGGCAAAACCGCCTTCGATAAAATCCACACCCATATCGTCCAGCATAAGGGCAAAACGGATCTTGCCCTTATCGGTGAAGGATATGCCTTCAGCCTGAGCTCCATCCCGTAATGTTGTGTCGTATATGAATACTTTTTCCATAATTATGTTAAAGGTTTCCCCGGCCGCGCCGACGCCCACGGGTGCAATCACCGGGATAAATCCCTGAGCGCTTAAACTACTGATCAGTTCGCCTTTAGAGATACGAGATACTGAAACTGATGCAAAGATTTCTATTTCAAACCCTGGACAGATGAAAGCTTTCCTTGAACAAGAAGAGTTGATGTTGAAAGAGATGATATCCAAG
>JAWOEI010000052.1:0-7947 GCA_046482825.1 Kiritimatiellia bacterium | reverse complement strand
TTTGTAAGCGGCACCTTTAAGACACCTGCGGGTGTAGTAGCCGTTTTGTAAGCGGCACCTTTAAGACACCTGCGGGTGTAGTAGCCGCTTTGTAAGCGGCACCTTTAAGACACCTGCGGGTGTAGTAGCCGCTTTGTAAGCGGCACCTTTAAGGCAGAATTTGTTTTGCGCAGAGACGCGGAGGAAAGTGGGTTGGGAGCTGAAACCAGGCAATAAGCGCGATAAGCACCTGCAATTCACCACTCACCGCATTTCTTACTTCGACCATAGATGAACAACCACGTATGCCGTGAGTATTCCTATTCCCATCCCTGTAAAGACTTCGTTGCGGGTGTGTCCGAGAAGTTCTTTAAGGCGTGTCTGGCTGAGAGTGTGCTGTTTGAACAGTTCTTCGATGATCTGGTTCAGGATGGATGCCTGATGACCCGCAGCGCGACGGACCACGGCTGCGTCAAACATGGTTATGGCCGCGAATCCTGATGCCAGCATGGCAACCGGGGAATCAAATCCATCTGTGAGTCCGATCGAGGTGCACAGTCCGCATACCATTGCTGAATGTGCGCTGGGCATACCGCCGGTGCTGAGCAGATAACGGAAATCAATTTTTTTGGTTTTGATCAGAACGGCTGTCATTTTTATGATCTGTGCAACGGTCCATCCCAGGAAGGAGGACCAGAACCAGGGCATTGTCAATAATCGGAAAGGATTTGGATCGTTAATCATGGCGTAATTAAAACTTTCAGGACGGATTTTACGAAACACTCAATTATTGCATGAGTCTGTCCCGTTAGGCAAATGAAAAGAGCGCCCTTTTATAAAACCGTAATATTTCGTGGGTAAAATTAAAGAAAAATTAGTGCCAGGCATGAATTTGTTTCTCACCGGGTGTTGGTGCGCCGGGTCGGGGACCCGGCCTACAGCTGCGCAGCTGTCCGATCCGAAGAATTAGTGACGGGCTTTAATTTGTTTAGGAAAATCAATGTAGTAGCCGCTTTATAAGCGGCACAGCCGGACGTAAAGAATTAGAGAAGAAACTGCAACACAGCACAGTACGTCTGCGTCCCAGCGCGGAGACGGGTGGTTACAAACATGTATTCAGAATTATTCCGGCAGGTTCTACTAGAATATTTTGAATTTATATACGCATTTTGAAAATGATGATACCGGTCAGGCGCTTGAATGTGCCGCATGGTGTGTATATAAGACCGTTTTTATCTGCTATGTCCATTGCCTTTCGCGCTCAGCGCATACTACTGAACAGCATTTCTCCCGCACGCTCAACTGCACCTGTAACATCGACCTTGGCACCTGCATCTCCCGTGCTGCCTTCAAAGATGTGGGCACAGCCCTCCTGAACAAGGTTTTCGATGAAACGGGCGAATTTGGATCGCGGTCTGTTGAGGTTCATAAGAATCTCAACCCTGGCTTTGCCGTGCGTCACCGCTTCGCTTATCATTCCGGTTGAATCCGCCGTGACAAAAATTCTGTCGCACAGAGAGACAAAGGCGGGAATAGGATTGAACTTGTTCCTGCTGTAAATGACCTTATAGTCAAAATCATAACTGTCGATAAGGTTCTCCACTTCAGGCGGGGTTCTGCGTGAAGTTGTAACCCAGTGCTCATTGTCGGCGGTTGCCGCGAAAACCGCATCAATATGGCGCTTCATTGTATCCGTGTTCATCTCCGCGAATGGATTGGGGCCTCCGATAATTACTGCCGCCGCCTTTTTACGGGGCGTATGTTCTGTCAGGAAATCCGCGATGCCGCGTTCATAAAAATCCTGGTTCACGGCTGTCAGGTTGACTGGCAGGGGAATGATGTTGTTGCGCCGGGGCGGGTTGTCAAATGCTGGCGCCAGAATACAGTCAAAACTGTTTCGATAACCCCTCGGATAAAGAATTGCGCAGACAGGCACGCCCAGGCGTGATGCTGTCACCTTGCCTGGATAGAAGGCGGTTGATCCTGTGCATACAACTCCGTCGTAGTTTTTCCCTGCGCTTTCAGCCTTGAAAAGCGCAGGTGATAAAATTCCAAGGCGGTCCGCAACGTACGAAAGCGCTTTCCATGTATGCGAACGATACGCAACCCTGAGCAGGTCGTACCCGCAGCCCAGCGCTTCACAGAATGCCTTTGACTGGTTTTCATGCCCGGCTTTGCCGTCGGTTATTATCAGAATCTTTTTCATGTTTGTTTAAACCTGTTTACGGCATTTATACAGAGCGGATTTCTGCTTGAAGATTCTCCTTATCCATAGTGCTTGAGCGTTGTTTGCGCAACAGGTTACGTGGTTCTTCCGTTGCCTTCGCACATCAATTGTACTTCACGTATCTCAGCCCGTCTGCGCTTAACCCATTCTCCGGGGGCCATGTCTTCAGTTGAAACAGCTGTTATTCTGGCCCGGCCGCAACCTTCGCAGAAGGCGCCTTCTCCGACATCACGTCCGCATTCCGGACACCTGAACTCCAGTACTTCGCCGCATACTTTGCAGTACCGCGATGCGTTACTGAAGTTCGATACCTTCGGCCAGATAATCAGTTCGCCGTTTATCATATAGGGAATATTGGATAAGCAGGCGGCATTCGGGCAATAAGCTTTTCTGCTGAATAAATCTTTATTGTCATCCGCAACAGTTTCGTCTTTTTCTTCGTCCAGAGTGATATCCAGAATTTCAGCCACTTTACGCACAGACTCCATAGAGAGCTTTTCCGGATGTCCGCTTTCAAACATGCTTATCGCTGATTGTTTGCAACCAGCGTTGCGAGCGAGCGCACTTTGCGTCAGCCCTTTCGTGCGACGTGTCTTCGCAACTTTTCTGCAGAAATCTATAGGTAAATGCGCCATAACTCAATGTCATAAGTATGCCCTATTTTAACGACAGTTTGCAAACACAAGATATCAACACTTTATAAACAGGATTAAAAGCTTGTACCTCAAGTCTTTACAGCTTATTAACAAAGTTATTATCAACTGTTGATAACTCTGGTTTGATAAAGTTGATAACATGTTGATAGCTCTTGCGGATAAAGGTGTTCAGCTCTTATCTGAAAGGGTTGCGGAAGGTCGCATAATGTGATTGCTACGATTAATTCACATCATTTGCGCTATTCGTAGTTACAAATTGTGGCGGTCATGCTATCATCATAACTTCAGTTTGTTTTTACAGATACAACGAGTTCCGGAAGAATAAATGATTGATTTCAAGGAGTTGCTTAACTCAGAACAGTATGAAGCCGTTACTGCAGGAGAAGGACCGCTGCTGGTGCTTGCTGCGGCAGGAACAGGCAAGACACGTACATTGGTTTATCGTGTTGCTTATCTCATGGAAAATGGAGTTGCTCCCGAGAATATTCTCCTGCTGACTTTTACCAACCGTGCCGCTAAGGAGATGTTGGAGCGGGCACGTCATCTTTCGGGCGGCAGTGTCGGGTCTCTCTGGAGCGGAACGTTTCATCACATCTGCAACCGTATTCTGCGGCGTTTTGCTTACAGGCTTGATTACAAACCCTGGTTCCGCATAATGGATCAGGATGATGCCCACTCCCTGATCGACAGCTGTATCAAAGAGTGTGTGGCTGACAGGAAAGAGTTTCCGAAAAAAGGAGTTGTTGCAGGCTGGATCAGCCGCGCGGCTAATTCGGAGAGTGATATGGAAACGGTTGTTCAGAATGTTTCCGACCTTTCAGATGAAATGAGAACCGAAGGTCTTGCAGTTGCTGAGCTCTATCATCAGCGGAAACGCGATATGGATGTGATGGATTTTGATGATCTGCTTGTCAACGGGCTGCGTCTTCTTAAAGAATGTCCTGATGTACGCAGTTTTTATCAGGAACAGTTCCGCCATGTGCTGGTTGACGAATATCAGGATACAAATCGTCTTCAGGCCGGGATTGTAGATATTCTCGCAGAACACAATCGTAATGTCATGGCGGTCGGGGATGATTTCCAGTGCATATACTCCTGGCGCGGAGCTGATTTCAGAAACATCATGAATTTTCCTGAACGCTGGCCGGATTGCAGAATTGTGAGATTGGAACAGAACTACCGCAGCACCCCGCAGATTCTGGATGTGGCCAATGCAAGTATCAAAGGCAATCCGGAACAGTTCCAGAAAACTCTTCGTCCGACGCGTACCCCGCGCGGAAAACCGCATACCTATCATCTGCGCGACGGTGACGAGCAGGCAATGAGCGTGTTATCTATGATACGCAGGTATCAGGAGGAAGGTTATAATCTGCGTGATATGGTGATTCTCTACCGTGCGCATTTTCATTCAATAGAACTTCAGATGATACTCGGGCGTAACGGAATACCGTATTCCATCACATCAGGCATCAGTGTTTTTCAACAGACTCACATCAAGGATGTTCTGGCTCTCCTGCAACTGATTGTAAACGGGAATGATTATTTTGCTTTCGATCGCCTGATTTGTCTGATGAGAGGTGTGGGCAGGAAAACAGCCGAGCGTCTCTGGAAGAAACTCAATTTCCATTTTGACATGGCTGATCCGGCACAGCGCGGAGTTCTGCTGGATGCTCTCAAACCCGCGGCGAAAGAGCAGTGGAAGAAAATAGACAGATTTCTGGAAGACATCTATGAACAGGAGAAGGAGAAGCTGGCCGGGCCTGTAATCGATGCTTTCTGTCGTGCTTTCTATACAGAATATCTTCATCGAACATACGAAAATGCAGATAAACGTGAAGAGGATATCGATGAACTCGCCCTGCAGATCACGAATGCACGGACGCTGGATGAATTTCTTCAGGAGGTGGCGCTTTTAACAAACCTTGATCATCAGTTCAATCATGATCCCCGTGGTGATGAGGATAAGATCCATCTCAGTACGGTGCATCAGGCTAAGGGCCTTGAATGGCCTGTTGTTTTTATAGTCTGGGTTTCGGAAGGCATGTTTCCGTCTCCACGCTCAATAGGCGAGGATGGGGATGACAGAGAGGAGCGCCGTCTTTTCTATGTGGCTGTTACCCGTGCCCGGAATGAACTGCTGATGTTTGCGCCCCGTCAGCGCCATATGCGTGACGGAGGTATGCTTTTCTGCAAGCCGTCGCGTTTTCTTGAAGAAGTTCCTCAGGAATTTATGAAGATACGCAGGGGCTTTCAGTTTTACTGAAGCTGCATTTGCACGACCGAAGTCGGGTTTCATAATGCGCATGGCGAGCCCGGCGGGGGCATCTGCGAATCGGTGCACGGCGGGGTCACGGACCCCGCCCTACAGTAAAAATGCATTAGAACTGTAGCCGAGGTCCTTGACCTCGGAAGATGTATGATGCAAATTGCCGTAAATTTGACGATTTGCACCAATTCGCAGTTATGTTGCGCACAACATAATCGCAGATGCGCCCGAGCCCGGCGATCCGTCGGTTTTGCAATAGACTTTCAATGCAACCATGTTGTAGAATTATAAATCAGAACAGGTCAGAATCAATAAGATTGTCCCCGCCGGGGATTTTTATTACAGGAGATCAAGGATGGTAAACGTTTCAGTTGTCGATGGCGTGGCCCTTCTGGGCATTTTGGGCATGGTTGCCTGTTGCGGATGTGCGACATCAGGCATAAAGGTTTCCGATTTTAGTTCAATAAAGGAATATACTCTTGTCAACAGCAGGGATATGGAGGTGCGCCTGACCAATTACGGTGCCCGCATTACTGCTGTCAAAGTTCCTGACCGTAACGGTAAAACGGCGGATGTTGTTCTCGGGCATAACTCTGTCGAGGGGTATATCAATGCAAAAGAGCGTCCTTATTTCGGTGCTGTGGTGGGCCGCTACGGAAACCGCATCGCAGAAGGTAAGTTTACTTTGAATGGCAAAACGTATGAATTGGCAACCAATAACGGAAAGAATCATCTGCACGGCGGGAATATAGGTTACGACAAGAGGGTCTGGAACGCGGAAACGTTTGGTGACAATTCTGTAGCGTTCACTCTCGACTCGCATGACGGTGAAGAGGGATATCCGGGGAATCTGAAGGTTAAGGTCACCTATACCCTGACAGATGAAAATGAGCTGAAGATATCATATCTCGCGACAACGGATAAGGCGACGCCTGTAAACCTGACCAATCACGCTTACTTCAACCTGGCGGGAGAAGGTTCCGGTAGCATACTCAATCATGAGCTGATGCTCAATGCAGATGCCTTTACACCCGTTAACAAAGGACTGATTCCCACCGGTGAATTCCGTCCGGTTAAAGGAACCCCTTTCGATTTTACAACGGCCAAAGCGATAGGCCGTGATATCAGACAGAAGAATATCCAGCTTGAGTACGGCAACGGATATGATCATAATTTTGTGTTGAATAAGAGTGAAGAGGGGATGACTCCGGTTGCTTCAGTATATGAACCGGAAAGCGGCCGTGTTATGGAGGTTTTCACTGAGGAACCCGGTGTTCAGTTCTATTGCGGCAATTTTCTGAGCGGTTCTGTTACAGGTAAATCCGGCAGACCTTATTCATGCTGTAGCGGCTTCTGTTTGGAGACCCAGCATTATCCTGATTCACCCAACCGGGAAATTTTTCCCTCTACTATCCTGAAACCGGGCGAGCAGTATAAAACTACAACAGTTTACAAGTTCTCTGCTAAGTAGAATTGATGTGCACCCTGCAACAGTACTTCAGTTTGCGTATCAGTCTGGATACAGAAATGATCCAGGCTTTTTAACACATAAAAAGCACAGCGTTTATGAAACTGCTTATCGCAACACGTAACCGACACAAACTGGATGAAATCCGCCAGATTTTCAGGCTCGATAATTCGGAACTTATTTCGCCGGATGATATTGTCGGCCTTCCCGAAGATGTTGAAGAGGATGCGGTAACTTTTGAGGGAAACGCCCTTAAAAAAGCGCGCACTCTCGCACAGGCCTCCGGATTATGGACGATGGCTGATGACTCCGGACTCGAGGTGGATGCACTCAACCTGGCACCCGGAGTTTATTCCGCCCGTTATGCAGGCGGACAGTGCGACAGCACCGCCAACAACGCCAAACTGCTGCGCGAGCTTGAAGGAGCCGAATCCCGTATCGCCCGCTTCCGCTGCGTGATCGCACTTTGCGCTCCCGATGGCCGGGAATGGACTGTCAGCGGTACATGCGAGGGGTCAATCGCTTGCGTTCCGCGTGGTGCCAACGGCTTCGGCTATGATCCTCTGTTTATTCCGGACGGTTATGATGAGAGCTTCGCTGAACTTGACAGTGCAACCAAAAACAGCATGTCACACCGCGGCAACGCCCTGAAAAAAGCGGCTGAGCAATGGAAAAATCTGTTTTCCGATCAGGATCACGATTCGGATTTTCTTCCGGGATGGCACCGGGCGAGACGCCCGAAGTGTCCATCCTGATCCGTTTCAGGATACAAGCGTATTTACATATTTTATCCTAAAAACGGGAATGGTTTAACCACAAAATACACGAAACACACGAAAACACTGTTCGAACTATTGATTTGTAACCTAAACCAGCGGAGCCGCCTGTCTGCCGACAGGCAGGGAACCAAACTGAGCCTCTGTGATATGCAAATGGTTTTTCATGTATTGAACAGTTGGGTGATATGCACCGCTGGTTTAGTCAACAACGCTATGCGTTGCATAGGAATAAAGAGAAAAAGGAATCCATCTGGTTTTTCGTGTTTAAAACTGCGAAGGCAACTACTGTTTTAAATGCTGCTTTAGTTGCTTTCAATCAACAACTTATGCAAATGGTCTCCTGAGTTTCTTGTTTTTTGCGACAGGAGTTGATTTTATAGCGACTAACCCATGAGGTGAATATGGGTTTTTTATGCCATACGGGCGGACAAAAACCAACGGCTCGGTCTGGCCACTCCAGTCCGAATCAGCCTCCACGAGCACTTCAATCTCCTCATCGCCCTGCAGCTTGGCGTAGAGTTCATCGAAGATCTTGAAATCCTCCAACCCTTCGGTGATGGGGTGTTCGGAAT
>JAWOEI010000107.1:0-5656 GCA_046482825.1 Kiritimatiellia bacterium | reverse complement strand
TGGATATCGAAGTTGACTGCCGTCCATGGAACGCAATACGCAGGGATCTGCAAACCGGATCACTGGATGCCATATGCGGCATGTGCTTCACTCCGGAACGCGACAGCATGGTTGATTTCACACCGCCTCTGACAGTTATTCATCATGCCGCATTCCACCGCAGGGGATCACCGGGCATAGAGCATCTCACCGATCTGAAAGGTAAAAAACTGATTGTTATGCGCAAAAACATCATGCATGATTACATAATCAGGCAGCACTACTGCGACAATCCTGTTCTGGCTGAGACCAACCAGGATGCATTGAAAATGCTTATTGCCGGCAAGGGCGAATTTGCTCTGCTGCCAAAACTTCCCGCGCTGCACTGTGCACAGCGTTTGAAACCGGATATCATCACAACTGGCCCCGCCTTTCTTCCGGCGAACTACTGTCTGGCGGTAAAAGAGGGAAACCATCAGTTGCTTGCACGGTTGCGAGAAGGGCTTGCTCTTCTGATCAGAACAGGTCGTCGGAAAGAAATCGCGGATCAGTGGATAGGAGAAATCAGACTGGACAACAACCATGCAACACGGGGACAGGAAATCCGTATAGGAGTGCTGACAAAATACGGACCGGAAAAATGTCTTCGTGAGTGGGGGCTGACCATTGACTACCTGAATCATGCATTACCCGATTATCGTTTCCTGCTTATTCCCCTGAACTTCAGTGAAATCGAGTCCGCTGTACGTGCCAACAGCATTCACTTTGTCCTGGCCAATCCATCCATGTACATCAACTTCCAGAACAAATACAGTCTGCAACGCATCGCCACCCTGAAAAACGTAAAAAACAGCAAGGAATCCACAAAGTTCGGCGGTGTTATTTTTACACGCGCCGACAATACACATATTCAAAAAATCTCCGATCTGAAAGGCGTTTCCTTCATGGCTGTACACGAACAGTCATTCGGAGGGTGGCAGGTGGCTCACAGGGAACTGCTTCGACACGGCATAAAACCCTGTGAGGATTTCAGTGAACTTCAATTCGGAGGAACCCATGAGGCTGTAATTCTTGCTGTCAGGGATGGCTGGGTTGATGCTGGCACAGTAAGAACCGACACCCTTGAACGCATGGTTGAGGAAGGCGTAATCAGAACCAATGATTTCCGATGTCTTCCCCATCAAACAGTCAATCAAGAAACATGTATGCTTTATCCGTTTTCCCACTCCACCGACCTCTACCCTGAATGGCCGCTGGCACAGATGAAGCATACACCCGATAAATGGGGGGAAGCCGTTGCATCCACCCTTATCAGCATGCCAGCCAAAAGCCCGGCGGCACAGGCCGCCGGATGTGCCGGATGGACAGTGCCGCAGAATTACAGAGCCGTACATGACTGTCTGCGCGCTATCGGCGCCCCTCCTTATGATTCTTCCGAGCAGATTACAATACGGGATGTATGGCAACGCTATCGCTTCTGGATACTGCTGATCACTGCTGTACTGATATTGATATCCGCGCTCTCTCTGTCCACTTCGATTCTCAGTCGTAAACTTGCCAGAGAGGCCCACAGAACAAAGCACCTTAATCATGTTCTCGTCGCCATACGCAATATAAATCAGCTTATAACTCACGAACAGAAACGCAAGGAACTGCTGAGGAAAGCGTGCGAACTTCTAACAGAGAACAATAGCTGCCAAAGTGTATGGATCCTGCTTCTCGACAAAAACCAGCGCTTTCTGTTTTTTGAGCAGGCAGGTCTGGATCAGCAATCTGAACAGCTTATCAATCAATTTAAAAACAATGAATGGCCGGACTGTATGGAAAGAGCACTTACTGACAGCAAAACGGTTTTCGTTAAAAACCCGGGGAAAGAATGCAAAAACTGTCCTGTTGGCGATTACTTCAAAAATTGCGGAAATTACATCATTCCGCTGAAATACAACAGCCGTATATACGGAATTCTCTCAGTTGCCGTACCAGTCAGTTTCCTGGATGACCAGGAGGAGCGCAATCTGTTCAACGAAGTCAGCGAAGATCTGGCATTCGCACTGCATGATATGGATATTGAAGAACAGCAGAAAAAAGCGGAGAAAAATCTCAGTAATGCCATCCATTCAATCGAAAGTATAGTGGACAACAGTCCTTTCCCGCTGTGGGTGGCCAATCCTGAGGGAACCATTGTTCACACCAACCGCGCACTGCGTCAGACTATGGCCTCCAATAACGGCAGGATTATCAACCGCTACAACGTACTCAAAGACCCCTACCTTGAGCAGAGCAACCTGATTTCACAGATAAGACTGGTATTCAGAGAACATAAAAAAGTACGCTTCCTGATGCCGTGGAAAAGCGATTCCATGGCAGGATTCGGATTTAAACCCGACAAGAACATGTTTCTTGATGTAGCCATGTTTCCTATTGTAAATGCCGCCGGAGAACTCCTTAATGTTATATGTCAGTGGGCTGACATAACCGAGCGGATAGAAACAGAACAGCAGTTGGCGGAAAGTGAAAAACGATTCCGCAGTTACATGGACAACTCACCTCACGGCGTATTTGTCACAAACAGCTCCTATAGTTTAATCAAAACGAATCCAGCAGTCTCGCAAATAACAGGATACACACGGGATGAGCTTTTATCCATGTCCCTGTATAATTTACTGCCTGATAATGCCAAAGCCGAAGGAAACGCCCATTTCGCCCACCTTTACAACGAGGGGAACAAGGACAGCATTCTGCCGTTTCTTAAAAAAAACGGGACAGAGGGTTTGTGGAATATAACCGCCGTCCGTCTGGAAGACAACACTTTGCTCGGATTTGTGCATGATGTCACCGAGCACATACAAATGGAAAAACAGCTGCGCAGAGCTCAGAAACTTGATGCTGTCGGACAGCTGACCGGAGGGATTGCTCATGATTTCAACAATATACTCATGGGCGTTATGGGATTCACGGAACTCTGCCGCAACAAGCTGGAGAAAAACAATCCGACACAGAAATGGCTTGATGAAATTACAAATATAGCCAACCGTTCAACCAACATAGTGCGGCAGCTGCTGGCTTTCTCGCGCAAACAGACTGTTAATCCGGTAATTCTTAATATCAATGAAACTGTAAGCGAAATGATCAAAATGCTGGAACGTCTCATAGGCGAAAATATCAAACTGCAATGGACACCGGGTAGCACTGCATGCTACATCAGAATAGACCCAGGGCAGATTGATCAGATATTGGCCAATCTCTGTCTCAATGCCCGCGATGCGATTGAAGTTGCTGGAACCATAAAAATCGAAACGGAAAAAGTAGAATTGAATAAAGATCTCTGTTCGAAATATGTTGGAATCACTCCTGGCAATTACATCAGAATTTCGGTGACAGATGACGGATGCGGAATGGATGAAAAACTCACAGCAAAAATCTTTGACCCGTTTTTCACAACAAAGCCGGAGGGCAGAGGCACAGGTCTGGGGCTGGCTACTGTTTACGGAATTGTAAAACAAAACAAGGGTAACATCGACATCATGAGCGAACCCGGCAGAGGCACAACGTTCACAATTCATCTTCCGTGTTATGAACACGAGGAAAACGAGTTGCAACCTGAAAAAGCAGCCGGACAGACAACAGACAGGAACAAAACCATTCTGCTGGTTGAAGATGAGAGTTCCATACGCATGATATCCCGTATATTCCTTCGGGAAGCCGGTTACAAAGTGCTGGAAGCTGACTCATCGGACAAAGCCATTGAACTTGTTGAAAACAGCAGCGAACATATTGATCTACTGCTGACCGACATTATTATGCCGGGGATGAGCGGGAATGAACTGGCGGACAAGCTGAGCAACATAATCAGCAATCTGAAGATTCTGTACATATCCGGATACGTACCTGACAACACCATGCAGCAAAAGCTTCTGAAGAACCAGGTGGAATTCATGTCGAAACCCATCATGCGGCAAGAGCTGCTCGCAAGGATAGCCGCCATGCTCAGCCCTGACAAATCTGAAACGTCTTAAAACGCGCAGTGTTTTTTACCAAAGGCAGAATGGTCAAAAGAAAAGTTGTAAAAAAATACAGCTGCGCAAATTATTTCAGCACCGTCTGGCTGCTGCCGAACACAGTTCTGGCTTTATAGTAAAGTTTTTCACCGCGAAGTTTTTTTTCTATCTTATCCGCAGAGACCAACTCTTCCAGGTATTTGACAACTTCATTGCGGTGAATTCCGATTCCCGCGGCGATATCCTCCACTGAGCAGGGCCTGCGCCGCAGAAGCTCCATTACATCCTCGCCCCGCGCGGAAAACTCCTCCTGCTTATGAACATTGCTATAGTCAGCGATCACTTCAGCGTTTTCGTGCAGACGTGCGGTTAATTCTGTCAGCTGATCCTCCGGTACGCGCCTCGCAAAATCTTCCACCGGCGGCCGGGTCACAGTATTCACCTGAACTTTATCCGGTAAGATTTTTCTTACACATCTGGCCATTCTGCTGAATTCATCTTCGGCAGTGGTAACCCCGTCCATCAGAAACACCTCAAGCCAGTACTGTCCTTTGCATTCCTTACGGAATGCGATGAGTCCTTCGAGCATCTTTTCAAAACTGATATCCTCATGGGGTCGGTTGACATACTGAAACGCTTTCTCGCTGCCTGCATCAAGAGAAGGAACCACCAGATCAGCGTATTTCAATGCTGCACGCACCTCCGGAAGCCACAGCAGCGAACCGTTGGTAAGCACAGCAACAGGCACATCGGTGATCTTTTTAATCATAGAAATTATATCCCCGATACGGGAATGAAGGGTCGGTTCATAAGCATCATCGTCAGTTCCCGTTCTTCGCGGAACTTTTTGATATAGGGATATCCCATCCGGGCCGTCACATTCCAGTCCACCGAGCGGATCTCGTCGCCCGGGGCGTACTCGCGCACCTCCTCGAACTCCATCCCCTGCCCTTTGAACACACTCCGATACTGACCCGCAAACACATCGTTCACCATCCGCGATGTGCGGATCTGGATCCGGCGCACTTTTTTGATTATGTCAGACGTCTGTATCATTTTAGATTTTTGATTGTATATTTTTGATTGCGGTTTCGAAATTTTAGAGTTTAGATTTTTGATTTGCGATTTTCGGTTGTTGATTTTAGATCCTTTATTGCGGTTTCGGGAACGGCCTTCCGTTTGGCAGTTATACGTGAGGCGACCATTATTGCAGTCAGTTCATTCGCTTCGTTCAACAGGTCTGCAATCAGCTCCTCTTCCAATAATTTTGCTTCCATTATCAGTTCCATCCAGTACGCGGTTTCGTCTGCTTCTTCTTCCACATAGGCAAGTTTCGAAGCGAACTCCGCCTTGCTTCTGCCCCGACAGGCCGCCCTGTAATTCGCGCCTACGGCCGTCCCACACCTCACTATTTGACGTTGAATCACCCGCCCAGTCACAGTATTAGGCAATGCCTCGGACATTTTTATCACCCGCAAAGCGAACTGCTTGGTCCGTTTCTTTAAATCATCCTCGTTCATCCCGGAACTCCCGTTAAATATACAGCCAACCTCCAATCGAATACCACAAATCTAAAATCTAAAATCCAAAATCTAAAATTAGGGCACCGGCATCTCTTTCAGGATCATATCGACGATATTGTCGCTGTCCAGCATCTCGGCCTCGGCCTCGTAGGAGGG
>JAWOEI010000078.1:0-3742 GCA_046482825.1 Kiritimatiellia bacterium | reverse complement strand
CCTCACTGGTTACGCCAGCATGGATGAATATGCAGGTAACTGGCACTTCAATCCTCATCTGAGCTATCAGCGCCACGAAGATGCCTACTCCTATGCCGCAGGCGGGCAATGTATAAACCTGCGCAACAGGATATTTCCGCGGCATTATCCTTGTACTGCCAGCGCAGCCGGCATCCAGCCGCGCAGGGAGTTGATGAGAAAGATTCGTGGAGACATACGCAGTTCGTCCATTGTGATAATGCGCTCTATGATTTCTTCATTTTTAAGCAGTTCGGCCCGCATGGTACCGGGAAGCAGACCGCTACTAATCGGAGGGGTTGCCAATTGACCATCGATCTCAGCCACGATATTGGCGATGGTGCTCTCGGTTACCTCACCCCTTGTGTTCCAGAGAATTACATCATCCACATCGGACACAGAGGTTTTAGCGCTTTCGTAAATTGCACGCTGAGTGGTTTTATGATAGAGCAACAGGTTATCAGGATCTATTGGTTCTATACTGAAGGCAACATTCCGTAAAGCTTCTTCCTGTTCTGGAAAGGGGTATGATTCAAGGGTTATATCCCCGTTTCTGCCGAGAAGGAGGCGCAGGTGCTGACGCTCGCCGGTAATTGCACTGAGTCTGGCTTTAAGATCATCAACATCCAGTCTGAATTTCAGCTCGGCGGCAGAGTGTGATAAACGTTCAATATGTTCATCAATGCAGGCGATCCCATCATCATAGAGCATGGTTTCCAGGAGTTGGAAATCACCCGGCAACTTCCATTTTTTAATATTCCCCAGAATTTCAGCCTTAAGCGCACACTCATTCCATTCTGATTCCGCTTGCGAATCCCAGACTATTCCGCCTCCGACACCATAGACCGCATCTCCTGATTTATGATCAATCTCAGCAGTCCGAATAGCGACACTGAAACGCGCTGTTCGATTGGGTGCCATATATCCGATAGCCCCGCAATAGACACCACGTGGAGTAGTTTCCAGTTCATCAATAATCTGCATAGTCCGAAATTTAGGCGCCCCGGTAATGGAAGCGCACGGAAAAAGAGCTTTGAATATTTCAGATATCGTCGCTTCGGTCCGACCTGTCACAGTCGAGGTCATCTGCCAGATTCGCTCATAAGGCTGCACAGCAAACAGCGGGTCGGCAACAATGGACTCCGGTTCGCATATTCGGCCGAGATCATTGCGCATCATGTCCACAATCATGATATTCTCGGCCTGATCCTTAACTGATCCAGCCAAAACTTCTGCGTTTCTTGCTGTCCCCTTCATAGGGCAGCAGGTGATGTCATTTCCATCAATCTCGAAAAAGAGTTCGGGTGACGCGCTGCTGATTGCCATCTGATCCGTCTGAATATATGCACTGAATTCAGCATTCGACATTTTACTGCAGAAAAAGCGCCAGGGATCTGACACTTCTGAAAGAAGGCGGAGTGTATAATTGACCTGATATGTCTGCCCCTTTTTTATGTAATCCTTGACCTGAGTGATCTTAGATGCATAGACAGCTTTAGTAACATCAAACTTCCAATCGGGGGATAGGGCAGGGCCTCCCTTTACCAGGTCAACTTTCTGCGGCTTATCATACAGACCAAACCAGGCCAGAGGTTTATCATACGTCTTTGCCGGCAGGGCGGCATCGAAAGCAGGCGCAGCTTCGTATGCCACGTAACCTGCAGCCCAGCCATTCCAGGCAGATATCTCATCCAGCACGGCTGAAACCTCGCCAAATGTATGGGCAAAAAGCACCTTTTGCGGAGTGCGGAAGCAGAGCCATTCTCCATTAGCATCGCGAAGCACGACCTCATTATTTGCAGGTTGTTTCATTTTCAGTTAACCACAGAGGTATGAACCCGATCCGGGGCTCCGCGACGAACACACGCAAGTACCAGAACAAAAGAGATTTCAATCCGGCACTTTTTCATCGCGTCCCATCCAGCAGAGGGCGGAAACGAACCAGATGACTGTTGCAATGAGCATCAGAGTTTTATTCTGGGCTAGTGAAACCTTGCCACCGTAATAGAGAAACGATGCCAGAACAATTAAAACCAGCGACAAATACGAAATCAGTTCAGCAATCTTTTTCATGCAACTTCCCCTTTCTGAGTGAATTTACTAATGCCGATATAAAGCAGCGAAGCGATAAACCATCCCGGCAGGGAGACAAAATATAACTGGAATGCAGGTTTTCCTGTCTTTACAAGGCCGACACAGATCGCCAATGTCACAATCCAGGCGATACCGGCAGCCCAGTTGATCTTAATGCCTTTATGTTCGGCATAATACTGTTTCAATCCGAGTTTCGGGAACAACCAGAAATCAGTGAACACCACAGCTCCCATCGGCATGAGAACCAAACCGTAAAGTGCCACAAACCCAAGAAGTTTCATGGCAATTCCGGGGAACATACCAGCGATTGTCGCAAGCATTCCCGTTGCAAGTGTAACTTTAAAACGCGAAACTCTGGGCATGATGGCCTGAAAAGCCAGGCCAGCGCGGTAGATTGTGGGATTGGCTGTTGTCCATCCCGCAACAATCACGCAGATCAATCCGGCAACACCGGCTGCCTTAAATGCCATAGGCCCCGGCAGAACATCGGTATTACCCGCATCCAGATGCAGCTGCAAAGCATAAAGAACCGATGCGGATAGCCAGGCCATGAAGTGACCGACATACATTCCTGATGCAGCCGCAATTCCGTGCCACGATTTTTTAGCGAATCGGAACACCGTGAGATCCGACATGCCGATATGCATCGCCATATTACAGAACCAGGCGAAGAAAGTGACATGCCAGAAAGTGAATTTGATCTGCCCTTCCAGAGGCTCCCCTCCCTTCCAGATAGAGGTCTTGCAAAGCTCCCACAAGGACGACATTGAATTCACTTCGGCACCAGTCGCCTCCACAAACTGACGCAAGCCGATAATCCCGAAGGCAAGAAAGACGAGCACCATCCAGGGAGCGGCGATATTCGCAACTTTTGAAACCGTATCATAGCCCCAAGCGGCCACAACTGAGATAACCGCCCCCACACCCAGAACGGCAATGACCCAGCCCACGCTATTGGGAAGTATGTCCGCCAATCCAGGCATAGGGAATTTGAACCAGACTCCCAGAGCTGTGGCGGAAACAGTAATCATCGAACCGGCAAGGAAACAGAACATCACCCCGTTAGCCAGATTATACAGGGTTACCAGATGACGGCCGCAGATCTTCTCCAGCTGGTAATACAAAGTCAGACGCGTACGTACCGCGATAGGCGCGCACAGGAACATCCAGCTGAGCACAGCCAGCAGATTACCGACAATCAGACCCACAACAACATCAAACGCCGAAACACCGGCCGCTACAAACAACGGACCTATCATCAATTCGGTTCCTGCGCAGTGCTCTCCGGCATACATTCCCACAAAAGCCTTCAAACCTTTTGTTCTGGATTCAGGAACCGGCTCGCGTTCAAACTCACCATGTTTCTCTTTCTTTTTTTCACTCATTGCTTTTCCTTCTTATCTAGTAAAAACCTTACATGCAGGGGGAAGTATAGCTTTTGAAAGATTTTATTGTCAAGTATACGGTTTTTTATTATGCAAATGATTTGTGCCCCTTAGTCGCTATAAAATCAACTCCTGTCGCAAAAAACAAGAAACTCAGGAGACCATTTGCATAAGTTGTTGATTGAAAGAAACTAAAGCAGCATTTAAAACAGTAGTTGCCTTCGCAGTTTTAACCACGAAAAACA
>JAWOEI010000076.1:0-37456 GCA_046482825.1 Kiritimatiellia bacterium | reverse complement strand
CTATTGACCAGATTATTGAGTTGAGCGAAAAAATAGAAAAGTAAAACTAAAATAATATTGTATATAAATGCCCTGGGCTTATCACCAGGGCATTTTTTTATTAACCGCCATCGGCCAGAGTTAAAAGGCTCACTCGATCATCTGACTTTAAGACTGTTTCTTTACTTGCTGGCTGACCATTGACTAAGATCATTATATACTCAATCTCTTTTTCAGGTATTTCAAGTTCTTTTAAGAGATCAGTGACTCTGCTAGCCTCCTGTAACTTCAGGCTTAACTCAGTCTGGTCACCAGAGATATAACGCTCCAGATGGCCAACAATTTTTACTACAACTTCTAACTTTTTTTTAGTTGTCATAGCTTATTCTATCCATTCGATACCCATTCTAACAAGCTTTGCCCTGCCAGGCTTAAGGGTTTCAGGGTCCCAGCCCATCATCTGATAACGGAGTTTTAATGCTTTAGCAAATTCATCTCTATCTATCCCGTTTTTACCCTTTAAAGGACCATCAACGAAATCTTCATAAAACTTTTCTGGCAGAAAATCGTCTTCTGGTTTTAGGCCGGCCTTATTATTAAAGACCCTGGCCATATCTATTGATCTTTCTGCTGCTTCCATTAATTCCTTTAAACTGATGTCTTCTCCTGTAACAGCTTCGATTAATTCTAACAGCATTTTAATCGGAACAGGTCCTCTAGGAGCATAGCCAAACTGACAGGCTCCAAGCATATCAATTAATGTCCAGTAAAGATCAAGAGAGAGCATGCCCGACAGATTTGTCATGACAGGAATTGCAGCGCATTCTGGTGTTGGTGTTGCCGAGTTTCCCCTTTTTGTCATGACAGCTTATACATGTCTGGGTTGTTTCGTCGTTAATACAGGCTGTTACGTAATTGTGTTCGATAAGCTGGTTCATAACGACCGCGAGTCTGGCTGCCACATCGCCGGTAATGCGTCGGCAACGCTCTTTGCGTTCTTGACTTTCCACCCGGTAGCCGGAGATTTCCGACCAGAATGTAGTGGATGCGTGACAAAGAGTTGATCCGCTGGTTGACTGAGGAGGCGTAAAATTGAGAACAGGCGAATCCGGTTTCATAATGGGCAGTGGAGTTGTTTCGTACCATTTGAAGATGTCGTTGATAAGAGCATTCTGTATGGTTTTGTCCGCCACAAACAATCCGATCAGGGATGATGCACCGTTCAGTGCGCCGCAGACAGTCCCGTATCCTCCGACACCGCCGTGTCCGTATTTCATCATGTGAACGGGAAAAGAAGAATAAGGTTTACCGTATTCAGCTGCCAGCTGGGAAATAAAACTGTTGACGACCCCGTACATGCAGCTGCCTGTTCTGTAAAAATTATAGGCCATATCGGCGGTTACGTCAGGATCAAGCCTGTGGTATAGCCACTTCGGATCTGCATTGTTGAATTCCAGCTTTTCCGGTTTGTCCAATGGCTGGACATCAGGTTTGAATGCTGTGGTGAGAGCGGTGATTCCAGCTCCGCCTCCCACTGCCAGACCGCCAGCTATAATTTTCAGTGCGTTGCGTCTGTTCATATTATCTTTACCTTCCTTGCCGGGCCGGATAACAGAAGTCTGGATCAGAGCTGTTCTATTAAAAGCAAGAAACCATGACTTGTGTCATGGTTCAATGAAAATGGTGGTAGGGCTTGGATTCGAACCAAGGAAGTCGATGACAGCAGATTTACAGTCTGCCCCGTTTGGCCACTTCGGTACCCTACCATAATGTGGTAAAACGCAGGCAATATCTCATAAATCGGGTTTAAATGTCAACGGGAAATCGATTTTTTTTGCTTCCGATTGACTTCAGCACGGAGTATGTGATAAATTAATTATTCATTTTGACCGCATTGGGTTTGTTTATGACAGCCGCAACGGTCTGGGAAGGGGGTGAATTACGTGATTCAGATAAAAATGAAAAGAGGCGAGTCGGTAGAACGCGGACTCAAACGCCTGAAGAAAATTATGGATAAAGAGGGTTTGCTCAAGCAGCTTCGCAACAACCGCTATTACGAAAAACCTTGTGAAAAGGCTCGTCGCAAGTCAGCACGTGCTCGTGCCCGTAATAACTCCCGCAGGGGAATGCGCGAGATGTTCTGAGAATGTATGCGCATTGTATTATAATGTTAAAAAGCCTCCGGTTATGTCCGGAGGTTTTTTTTATCCTGTAGCACATTATAAATGCCGTTTGCTTCGGATTGACAGAATTGTTATTATCTGTGGCTCGGAAGCTGTGGCTGAAACTGACAAAATTGTTGCAGAATTGCTGAACAACGACGTTTTTGGTTGATTGTTTGTTTGCGTATTTAATAAATTTAATTTTAACTAATTGTTATACAGTAATTTACGACAACAAAAAGAAGGTTGGCACGATGGTTGCGAAATAAGAGGCAAGTCCAATTATATCGCACAGAGATCAACTGAGAATCGGAGAAACAGAAATGAGCATTACTCGCAAAAGAGCTGTTGAAAATGCAGTTCAGCACCATTCCAGCGCTGAACCTAAACTGGAACGAGGCAACATCGACGACTATTTCGGGATGAATGTGTTCGGAGATACTGAAATGAGGGCCCGTCTTCCCCAGAACATCTACAAGGCAATGCGCGAAACCATAGAAGAGGGGGCTCCGCTGGATTTCAGTGTTGCAGATGTTGTTGCAACAGCTATGAGCAGCTGGGCAGTTGAACGCGGGGCCACACATTACGCGCATATTTTTTATCCTCTGACAGGTTATACCGCCGAAAAGCACGATTCTTTTTACAGCCCGGATGGCAAGGGAAATCTGATTACAGAGTTTTCAGGCAAGCAGCTGATACAGGGGGAACCCGATGCATCCAGTTTTCCCAACGGCGGTCTGCGGGCGACTTTTGAGGCCCGCGGTTATACCGCATGGGATGTGACCAGTCCAGCTTACATTATGGAGGGACGCAGCGGAACGACCCTCTGCATACCGACAGCTTTCTGCTCCTGGACAGGTGAGGCTCTGGATAAGAAGGTGCCGCTCATGCGCTCCATGCAGGCTATGAATAAGCAGGCCAGGCGTGTGCTGAAGCTCTTCGGCCATGATAATCCCGGTGTGATAACTTCGAGCGCGGGACCGGAGCAGGAGTACTTTCTTGTTGACCGCCGCCTTTTCTTTGCGCGTCCGGATCTGTTGGCTGCCGGGCGTACACTCTTTGGTGCCGCACCTGCGAAAGGCCAGCAGCTGGACGATCAGTATTTCGGCACTATCCATGAGCGCGTGCTGGCTTTCATGATGGAAGTGGATACTGAACTGTATAAGCTTGGCATTCCTGTGAAAACACGTCACAACGAGGTTGCTCCGGCCCAGTATGAGATAGCACCGGTTTTTGAGTCTTCCAACATTGCGACAGATCACCAGCAGCTGATTATGCAGTCGCTGATAAAGATTGCGCCTAAATATGGTCTGGCCTGTCTGCTGCACGAAAAACCTTTTGCCGGAATCAACGGTTCCGGCAAGCATCTGAATTGGTCGATCGGTGGTCCCGGAGTGGGGAATCTGCTGAAACCCGGCGATACTCCGCATGATAACGCACAGTTCCTAGTGTTCTGCGCCGCAGTTATACAGGCTGTAAAAAAACATGCTCCTATGCTACGCGGTTCTGTCGCTGGCGCCGGGAACGATCACCGTCTCGGTGCCAATGAAGCCCCTCCTGCCATACTTTCCGTTTTTCTCGGAGAGCAGCTGGATGAGGTTTTCAGGCAGATCGCCGCCGGTTCGGTCAAGCCGTCCAGACGCGATGATGTTTTGACGGTAGGAGTGGATACACTGCCGCCTTTGCCTAAGGATGCGACCGATCGCAACCGCACAAGTCCGTTCGCCTTTACGGGTAATCGCTTTGAGTTCCGTGCTGTCGGTTCGAGTCAGTCGATTGCCGGTGCCCAGGTTGTTATGAATACAATCATGGCAGAGTCTCTTGATATGATAGCCACTGAACTTGAGAAGGTTCCCGGGAATGATCCTGTGAAGTTTAACGAGGCTGTTCAGGCTCTACTGAAGAAAATTATCAGCGAGAATGAGTCTGTCATTTTCAACGGTGACAACTATTCCGATGAATGGCTGGCGGAGGCTGAAACGCGAGGTCTGTCCAACTACCGCACAACACCCGACGCCTTTGAAGGCATGGATGTTGAGAGTACGTACGAGGTATTTGAAAAGTATGGTGTGCTTTCCCGTGAAGAGGCAAAGAGCCGTTTTGAAACCTATCGCGAAAAATATGTAATGGATGTTGTGATCGAGGCCAATCTCACCTTGAGCATGGCCCGCACACTGATTTACCCTGCAGTGGTCAGTTACCAGAAGCTTCTGGCTGATTCAGCGAATGCCGTCAGGAAAGCCGGAGTGGAAACATCCACAGAAGTTCTTGAAAAGGTTTGTGTTCTGAGCAGTCGGCTGTCAGATGCTGTCGATATTCTCGATAAAAAAATAAAGGTGCCTGATACTGACCTGACCGGGCAATGTCGCTACGCGGTTGATACCTTGTTGCCTGCCATGAACGCTGTACGTGAGGTGTCCGACAAACTGGAAACCCTGGTTGCCGATAATCTCTGGCCTCTTCCGACTTATCAGGAATTGCTGTTTGTCCGCTGAGACATACAGTTGAAAGACTCCCGGTTTCCTGACCGGGCCGGGAGGAATGTATGATTGTTTTCCATTGAAAAGGTTGTGCCTTTTTTAGGTTCTTTATTAGAAAAATAAAAATTACCCATTTTATAATAACATAATGACAGTTCTGGTCAAGGATGTCTGTCTGAAAGGATGAAAAAACATGAAAAAACGGAATGAAAACGGAGTGATCGTTTTGAGTATGATTCTGCTGCCCTTTGTGTCGCACTGTGCCGAGGGGGATGCTTCTGCGCCTGCTTCGCTTGCGGATATCGAAGTCTTACAGAATAACCTCAACATTGTCTGGACTTGTGTGGCAGCATTTCTGGTGTTTTTTATGCAGCCCGGGTTTGCCATGGTTGAGACCGGTTTTACACGTGCGAAGAATGCGTGTAATATCATGATGAAAAATCTCATGGACTTTTCTATCGGGTCTCTCGCATGGTGGATTATTGGATTTGGTCTCATGTTTGGTGGTGGCGGCGGTTTCTTCGGTACCACTTATTTTGCCGCCTCTGATTACGGTGAAGGACTTAACTGGGCGTTTTGTATATTCCAGTGTGTCTTTGCCGGTACTGCCGCGACAATTGTTTCGGGTGCAGTGGCTGAGCGCACAAGATTTTCCGGTTATCTGGTTTACAGTGCTGTAATCTGTGCGGTCATATATCCTGTAAGCGGACACTGGTTCTGGGCCGGACTCTTCGGCAAGAGCACAGGCTGGATAGAAGCCAAAGGCTTTTTGGACTTTGCCGGATCCACGGTTGTTCATAGCTGCGGGGGCTGGCTGGCTCTGGCGGGTGCTGTTACGCTGGGGCCACGTATCGGTAAATATGTCGGCGGCAGAAGCAAGGCGATCATCGGTCATAATATACCGTTGGCAGCCCTTGGTGTATTCATCCTGTGGTTCGGCTGGTTCGGATTCAATCCCGGTTCAACGACTACCGGAGACGTTAGCATCGGTTATATCGCTATGACTACCAACCTTTCCGCGGCTGCCGGAGCTGTCACAGCGATGATCACGTCATGGATACGTTTTAAAAAGCCGGATGTCGGCATGAGTCTTAACGGGGTTCTGGCAGGTCTGGTTGCCATTACGGCCGGATGTGACTGCGTGAGTTTTCCGGGTGCTATCATTATTGGCGCAGTTGCCGGTGTATTGGTGGTTCTGAGCGTAGAATTCATTGATAAAGTGCTTAAAATTGATGATCCTGTCGGAGCGGTTTCCGTTCATGGTGTATGCGGTGTATGGGGTACACTGGCTTTGGTATTCTTCCAGGCTAATCCCGCGGAAGGATACAGTGTAATGGGTCAGCTTGGTGTACAGGCTCTCGGTGTCGCTGTCATGTTTGCATGGGCTTTCGGGCTTGGTATGGTTCTGTTTAATCTGATAAAGTTCACCATAGGTTTGAGGGCTGGCGTAAAGGATGAGTTGTGCGGTCTGGATATTGCCGAACACGGAAACGAGGCTTATGCCGGATTCCAGATTTTTACAAGTCACTAAAATATTATCAAACGGCTGCCCGGAGCCGATACGGGTGGCCATGTAAACAACCATAATAAATTCAAGGAACATAATTATGAAACTTGTAATTGCATACATTCAGCCTGAAAAACTTGATGACGTCAAGCAGGCTTTGTTCGGAAAGAACATCAGAAAGATGTCTGTCACAAACTATCTCGGATGTGGACAACAGTCTGGATATACCGAGTCTTTCCGTGGTACAATGCTTGAAGTGAATCTTTTGAAGAAGCTGCGGATTGAGATTGCGGTTAATGAAGAGTTCGTTGACGCATGTGTAGATGCGATTGTGGACGGAGCCCGTACCGGTTCTATTGGTGACGGCAAGATATTTGTTGTTCCCGTTGAACAGTGTGTGCGCATACGCACAGGCGAAAAAGGGAAAGACGCAATCGGCTGATTGACGCATGACGTAAATAACGCATAGCGCATGGCTCAGAGCGCGAAGAGAATGCACCTTCTTCAAGAAGGTGCGTTTTTTTTGTTGGTTGTGTCGTGCGTCATTCGGTCGTGCGTCACAGTAGACCTGGTCACCATGTTATCAGGTCGTTTGAACAGTTGTGCATTTAAGGAAAGTGCTATGGATAAAAAATTCGGATTTTGTCGAGTTGCTTCAGCGATTCCGGTTGTAAAGCCGGGGGCGGTGAAAGCTAATGTGGATTCCATGCTGAAATCAGTGAAGATGGCTGCGGAGGCCGGTGTTGATATTCTTGTTTTGCCGGAACTTTGCATTACGGGTTATACCTGCGCGGATCTCTTCTATCAGGAAACGCTACTGAACGGAGCACTTCAAGGCTTAAAAACTTTTCTGGAAGATACAAAGAGCTGTTCAGCCCTGATTATTGCGGGTATGCCGCTCAAAGCCGGGGGGCTCCTGCTCAATTGTGCTGTACTCTGCCGGAAGGGAAAGGTCTGCGGAGTGGTGCCCAAGAAGCATCTTCCGAATACCGGTGAATTTTATGAGCAGCGCTGGTTTTCCTCCGCTGTGGATTTTCAGGCTGAAAGCATTTCTCTGTTCGGAGCTGACGTGCCTGCCGGATCTGATCTGGTGTTTCATTTTGACGGGCTTCTTGATTTCGGAATAGGGGTTGAAATCTGTGAGGATCTCTGGAGTGTGATACCGCCGAGTTCCTGTCTTTCGCTTCAGGGGGCCATGTTGCTGTGCAATCTTTCGGCAAGCAATGAGCTGGTTGGAAAATTCTCCTATCGTCATGAGCTTGTGCGCCAGCAGTCGGCCCGATGCATCTGCGCATACGCTTACTGCGGTGCCGGAGTGGGGGAATCGAGCACCGATCTTGTTTTCGGTGGCGATGCGATAATTGTGGAAAACGGACGGCAACTGGGTAAGGGTGCCCGTTTTTTCCGCTCAGAGACAATGCTGGTCAAGGATGTCGATTTCGAGTTTCTTGCCTTTGAACGGCGCAGGAACAAGGTTTTTCAGCAGAGCATTAGTTCTGTCGGCAAGGCCCGGAAGATTAATGTAGGTGCGGCTTCTGTCAATACTCCGGTAAACAGAGATCTGACTGAGTTGCAGCGACCACTTGATGCGCATCCTTTTGTTCCGGGTGATGAAAGTGTCCGGGCTGAAAGATGCGAAGAGATTTTCGCCATTCAGAGTAGCGGTCTGGCAACGCGTCTGGAACATACAGGGTGCAGGGATGTTGTTGTCGGTCTTTCAGGAGGACTGGATTCATCGCTGGCGCTGCTTGTTGCGGTTGAAGCCTTTGAGAGGCTGGAGCTTGATAAAAAGGGAATTCACGCGATAACGCTGCCCGGCTTCGGGACGTCAGAGCGCACTCTGCGCAATACGCGGGATCTCGCGGCTGGCCTTGGTCTTGAACTCGAAGAGGTCGATATAAACAAAGCCTGTAAGCAACATCTCGCCGATCTGGGGCACAGTGGAGTTGAACATGATGTTGCATTTGAGAACACCCAGGCACGAGAGCGTACTCAGATTCTGATGAACCGCGCCAATATGCTCAAGGCCATGGTGGTGGGCACAGGAGATCTCTCGGAACTTGCTATGGGCTGGTGCACATACAATGGAGACCACATGAGCATGTATGGGGTTAACAGCGGAGTTCCCAAAACCCTTGTGCGTTATCTCATACAGTGGTTCACTGAATACCGCTCAGGCGCTGAAACAGCCCGGGCTTTGCTGGATATTCTGGATACTCCTGTCTCACCGGAGCTGCTACCGGTTGATACAAGCGGTAAAATTGCACAGAAGACCGAGGATGTGATTGGTCCCTACGAACTGCATGATTTCTTTCTGCACTCTTTTGTGCGTTGCGGCTATTCCCGCGCCAAAACCCGTTTTCTGGCACGGATCGCGTTTAAGAACACATATACCGCTTCAACCATCGACAGATGGCTTGAACTTTTCATTAAACGTTTATTTTCACAGCAGTTTAAACGGTCTTGCATGCCTGACGGACCAAAAGTCGGTTCGATCAACCTTTCGCCGCGAGGTGACTGGCGGATGCCCAGTGATGCTTCGGCGAGTGAGTGGCGGTTGCGCTAGGTGCTCCGTGGAATGCGGAATGCAGTATTTGTTTCGCGCAGCGGCGCAGAGGCGCGGAGGATGGCGTTCGGAAGCTTGAGGAATTAGGGGGAGGACAGCGCAGGCGACTGAGACACAGGTTGATTCATTCAGCTTATTCGGCGCGGCTGCGGATTTTTTCACAATCGAGAGGGAAAATACAGATTCCGCTTGGTATGGTGAAAAAAAAAGCTTAAAATATTCGCTTTAGAACATGTGTCTGCCCTTATAACTGCAGGATTGGATATTAATGTTGAGCGGAGCTTTGCATTTTGGATCTGGTGCGGGGCGGCATAATGTTCCGAAGCAAATGTCTGGATATTGACTTTGGTATACTAGCAAAGAGAAGGATCAAGTGATGGGGATTGTTGATATTATTGTGTTTGTCGCTTTTGTGGCCGCTGTATTGATTGTCGGTCTCTACAAATCAAAGGGGGAGGATACTCACGGCACTGAAGGGGCGTCCGACTACTTTCTTGCCGGTCGCGGGCTTACATGGTGGCTGATCGGCTTTTCTTTGATTGCCGCAAATATTTCGGCTGAACAGTTTGTCGGAATGTCCGGACAGGGCGCGGGATTTGAAGGACTGTCTGTTTCAAGCTGGGAGTGGATTGCGGCTATATCGCTTGTTGTTGTTGCTTTTGTTCTTCTTCCGTATTTTCTGAGAGCAGGGATTACAACGATTCCCGAGTTTCTCGAGGTGCGTTATAATCACTGGGCCCGTCTTTTTATGACTCTTTCCATGATGCTGATTCTGGTAGGCGTCAGCCTGATCGGCGTTATTTACGCCGGAGCGCTTACACTCAAGGAACTCATGGCTTCATACGATATATCCCTGTCGCTGACGGGATGTTGTTGGGCTCTGGGTGCTATGGCTGCGATTTATGTGGCTGTGGGCGGATTGAAGGCCTGCGCCTGGGCCGATCTTCTGCAGGGCTCTGCTTTGATTATCGGCGGTGGTGTTATAACCTATTTTGCTTTCAATGCCCTTGCCTCTGCGGATGTCGGCAATCTTGTTTCATCTACCGGTGCCTCTGTGCCTCTTGAACAGAGTGCCGGAGTTATGGATAAGTTCAGTGCCCTGAATGAAAAGGCAATGCATATGGGAAGTAATCCAGCGATGCCGTGGCCTATTCTTCTCCTCGGTATCTGGATTCCTAATTTTTATTACTGGGGGCTGAATCAATACATTACACAGCGCGTTCTCGGGTCCGCTTCGCTGGCGGATGGACAGAAGGGGCTTGTTCTTGCCGGTGCCCTGAAACTTATAATTCCTTTCTTTATCGTTATTCCCGGTATTATAGCTTTCAACCTTTTCAGCCATGATATGGAGCAGAGTGCGGGAGATCATCTGGCTGCCTATGAGCAGGCTGTTGTGGAGCAATCAACGACAACCGTTTTTAAAACAGATAAAAAATGGGCGCGTGCAAATCCTGAGAAAGCCGCTGAAATAACCGCGTTTAACGCGGCTGTAAAAGCAAAGGCCGGAGACCAGCCTCTGGAGACAGTTGAATTGAAATCCTATAAATATGACTCTGCTCTAGGTCTGCTGATAACCCGTCTTATTCCGCGTAACAAGGGTATTCTCGGTTTTGTTATAGCCGCTCTTCTCGGAGCCATTGTTTCTTCTCTGGCCGCTGTTCTTAATGCGGCGTCCACTCTTCTGACCATGGATGTATATCAGCGCTATCTGGACAGGAAGGCGAGTCAGTTCAAGCTTGTTTCAATGGGACGTGTCTTTATCGGTGCTTTTGTGGTGCTTGGATGTCTGGTTGCTCCGATGCTTCAGAATAACAAAAGTGTTTTTGAATTTATTCAGAAGTTCCAGGGTTTTGTTTCCACCGGTATTCTGGCTGTGTTTATTTACGGTCTGATCAACCGGACTTCAGCGCAGTGGGCCGGTGTGATCGGCCTTGTGGCGAATCCCGTTATTTACGGAATCCTTACAACCTGTTTTCCCGAAATGCATTATCTCTATAGCATGTCCTTTTCTCTCATTGCCGTTCTTATGATTATGAGCGTTTACGGATTGATTTGTAAACAGGACACAGTCGCATTTGAGTCCAATACAACGATGAACCTGGATTCATCCAGGCCTGCACTGTTTTGCGGCATCGGGGTATGCGTGTTGACTGTTGCTCTGTATGTCATATTCTGGTAATGGATTGTGAGTGATATTGGTTGAAAAAGCGGGGTGATCACCCCGCTTTTTTTGTCGGTTTGTTGAAAAAAATTCATAAATATAAAAAAGAGTTTTCATTATTCACGAGATTTGGTTCAATACCCCGTCCATAAAATGTCGCTATCATGACGTACAGGGTTCGTTTGAGTTTTTAAATCCGGGAAGCTCAGGTATTCGGCGAACCCGCAGTGAAATGATTACGATAGTCGTTACAAGGGAATAAAAAAGGAGATTAAATGAGTGCTTATGTTGAAAGAGTTTTAGAAAATGTTATAGCTAGGAATCCCGCTGAACCGGAATTTCACCAGGCTGTCAAAGAAGTGCTGGACAGTCTGTCACCGGTTCTGGAAAAGAATCCTCAGTATGAAGAAGCCAAAATTCTGGAGAGGCTGACTGAACCTGAGCGCGTTCTTATGTTCCGTGTCCCCTGGATTGATGACAAGGGGACCGTTCAGGTCAACCGCGGATTCCGTATAGAGTTCAACAGTGCTATCGGCCCTTACAAAGGCGGTCTGCGTTTTCATCCCAGCGTTTATCTCGGCATCCTGAAATTTCTGGCTTTTGAACAGATTTTCAAAAACTCCCTTACAACCCTTCCTATGGGCGGAGGTAAGGGCGGCTCAGATTTTGATCCCAAGGGCAGGAGCGACAATGAAGTCATGCGCTTCTGTCAGTCGTTCATGACAGAACTTCAGCGTCACATAGGCCAGGATACCGACGTTCCTGCCGGTGATATCGGGGTCGGTGGACGTGAAATCGGTTATATGTTCGGTCAGTATAAGCGTCTGCGTAATGAATTCACCGGAGTCCTGACAGGCAAAGGTCTTGGCTGGGGTGGTTCGTTAATCCGCCCGGAAGCGACCGGTTACGGTTCTGTTTATTTTGCGCATGAGATGCTGAAGACACGTAATGAAACATTTGAAGGTAAAGTCTGTGCAGTATCCGGTTCCGGAAATGTCGCGCAATATACTGTCGAAAAGATTACGCAGCTGGGCGGCAGGTGTGTGACACTCTCCGATTCAAGCGGAGCAATTTATGATCCGGACGGAATTGATGCTGAGAAGCTCGCCTTTGTCAAGGAACTTAAAAATGTAAAGCGTGGTCGTATTAAGGAGTATGCGGAAAAATTCGGTTGCGAATACCTTGAGGGTCAGCGTCCGTGGTCTGTTGCATGTGATTGCGCTTTCCCCAGTGCCACACAGAACGAGCTTGATCTGGATGATGCCGCAACGCTGCTGAAAAACGGGTGTAGCCTTGTATCAGAAGGTGCCAATATGCCCTGCACTCCGCCGGCGGTTGATCTGTTTGTAGAGAAGAAGATTCTTTATGGACCGGGTAAAGCCGCTAATGCGGGAGGCGTTGCCACTTCCGGTCTTGAAATGTCCCAGAACTCCGCACGTCTTTCCTGGACGCGTGAGGATGTTGACGCAAAACTCAATGCTATTATGGTTAAGGTGCATGAGCAGTGCCGTTCAGCTGCGGAGGAGTACGGTAATCCTGATAACTATGTGATGGGGGCCAACATTGCCGGTTTTGTCAAGGTTGCCGACGCAATGCTTGATCAGGGAGTTGTATGATTTTCCCCGTCTTGTAAAAATTCAAAAGCCGTCGTGGTTTACAGTCCCGGCGGTTTTTTGTGCCTTAAAGGAACTGGATACCCGGTTTAATAATTGTCATGTTAACAGATTCATACACCCGTAAACAAAACGCGCACAACGTGCGTATCTTCGAGAGTAAAAGCACATTTAGACAGTTTGTGTTTGTTCTGGCGTTTTGCTTCGGAGTGATGTCAGGCGCGGTGCCGGCCCTTGCGGAACTTGTGATCGACAAGAATCTGCCTGCCGCAAATATCCGCGTTGAGCGGATTGACGGCGATCGAGTATTGCTGCAGAACGAGCTGCGCGACAATTCTGGCTGGTGGTTCTACTGGGCGTTCCGCGTAACTGGCGCGGCCGGCCGAACGCTGACCTTTGAATTTACAAACGGGGACTCAGTCGGCACACGCGGCCCTTGTGTTTCACTTGACCGTGGAGAAAACTGGACATACGCGGCTGACAGCTTCACGCGCAATTCGTTCATCTACACCTTTCCGGAGAACGCCGGGGAGGTCTGGTTCGCCATGGGTATGATCTACACGCAGCGAAACTGGGAAGCCTTCCTGACCAGACATGCGGCGCACAGAGACTATATCGAGACCGGTACGCTCGGTGTGTCGCGCAAAGGCCGCCCGGTAGAGAGGGCGCGTTTCGGGTGCATCAATAAGCCCCCGGTTTATCGGATCTGGCTCTCGGCGCGACACCACGCCAATGAAATGATGGCCAGCTATGTGCTGGAGGGCGCGCTGGATGCGGTACTGGCGGATGATGAGCTTGGGGCTTGGATGCGCGACAAGGTCGAGTTCATGGTGGTGCCATTCGTGGACAAGGACGGCGTGGAGGATGGAGATCAAGGCAAGAACCGCAAACCGCATGACCACAATCGCGACTACGATCAATTCCTGTATCCCGAGACAACGGCGATCACCAACTGGATAGCCATGCATGCGCAAGGTAAACTTGATATCGTACTGGACATCCACTGTCCCTGGATTCGCGGCAAACACAATGAATGGGTTTATCAGGTTTACACCGAACACTCTGAAAACGCCAAGATGCAGCGACGCTTCGGTGAGATATTGGAAAAAGTTCAACGCGGAGGCATGGATTATAAGGTCGCCGACGACCTGCCGTTCGGTCAAAGCTGGAACAAGGGGTTGAACTACAGCGCGGGACGCAGCTTTAAACACTGGGTGTTGGATTCTGTGCCGACCAACAGGATCAGCACAACATATGAGATCCCTTTCGCCACCGCCAACAGCGCGACCGTCACGCGTGAATCCTGCCGGGAGTTCGGCGAAGACACGGTTGTCGTCTTCCGTCAGTTTTTATTGGAAACAGACGGAACACCAACACCTTGATCCGTTCAGAAAAAAACGCAGTATTAACTGAGTGTCAAATCCACGTCTTTTTTGTGTAAACACCCCTTCCCATATCGCACGCTGCTGAGTTATTTCGGCCCGGGAGTAGATGTCGGCCTCCGACTCTGATTCACAGAGGACGATTGATGGGTGGTAGCCTCTGTACTAAATATAGAGAAGTCACTTATAGTAACAGCTCAAGCTCACTATCCTCTTCCATATAAGCATCGGGTAGCAGGTCATACTGAAGAACCCTATTAAGATCTTCGTTCACATCAACCTCTTCAAAACTGAAGGTGAAAAACGGTATCTTAATTGCGCGTCCGGCAAGTAGGTTAATACTCTCAGTCTTCAGCTTTCTGGCAGAGGATCCTGTCAGAATAAATACAATACGTTTCTTGTATAATAATCCATATCAACCTCGGATATTTCGTATTATTCCGAATCCACACATCGGATTTATACTTTTAAAGGGAATTACCATATAAATATGGGACATTTGTCAACCCGTCTTTCCGACACATTATTTAAATCACACAAATATGGTGTGGCTGTCTGCCTGTGCGCATGCACGCAGACACAGACAGTCCGCTCAAGGTAGTTTCAGGCTGACAGGAATGTCCTTTATTGAACGGATAATTTGTCCGCCTCGTTCCGCAAAATCATCAACAAAAAACCCCGTCCTGTTTTTGCGAATACGTTTTGCCAGTGAAGGATCGCCTTCCGGCAGAAAAAGGATGTCCGCATGATTTAGGCGACCTTCTGTGATTTCAGAGTTTGTTGTAGGCAGCAGATCAATGTCTGCCCTGGCATCGAGCATGAGTGCTGTTTCGACAGGAATTTTTCCTCCCAGCGCACCTGTGTAGAATGCTATGCGAAGCGGACGCGCATTTTTATGCGGGTAGTTAAAGCTGACTTCGTGACCTGTCAGTGCACGTAATCCGCCCTTGATCAGCGGGTGAGAAACCGGAAACATTTCCGGATGGCATGAAAAGGCCAGTAATTTTCCCCTGCCGCACACGGCCCACACTGCTGCGGGTTTTCCGTGCATGGGAAATGGCATTTCGCCCTTTTGCATTAACTCGCAATTGTACGTGCTGATAACTTCCGCTGTGCATCCTGCGATATCTTCCGTGGCACACGGCAGGGGCCCGTTATGGTAACGGATAGGCCAGTCGCCTGTCTGTACTCCCAGAAGATCGGCTGCGCGCCTGGTCAGCGTTACTGTGGTTGTCATACCGCCCCGCAGTGGGCCTGGTGTCCGGGCAAAGGGAATCAGACGGGCTCTTTTTTCTTCGTTCAATGCGAATGCGATTCCAGCGCATGTTCCGAAATATGCTCCTCCCTCCCGAACGTAATTGCGGACTGCCGCGGCGCCAGCTTCCTGATCCATGGAATCATACTGGTCAAATCCGCTGCCGCCCGGCATGACGAGCAGATCTATTTTCTTGAGACCGCCGCTCGTGATATCAGCGCCATCCAGGAGAGTCAGGTTGATCTGTGGCGCATATGTTAACAGGCGCGCCCATTGAATCACGCCGTTTCCCCGACTTCCGCAGCCTACGTAAAGTCCGACGTCTGCGGGTTTTTCCACAGCACTAACTGACAACACAATCACGCACACAAGTATAGTCCATCGGAACAGTTTCATGTATTCTCTCCAGATGTAAAACGGACGAACGATCCAAGAGCGCTCATCCTCAGAAATCCTCCAGAAGTCATCCCACAGAGATGGCGCAATACGCTTTTATTATAGTTAGGAATGGATTTGAATGTCAACCCCTTCAATGACCGTGTTGCATCTGTAAGCCGGAATGCACAATTTTTTATCGGTACTTGTAAAACAACAAAACATATCTTAGACTTTTAAATTGGTTTAAAGGTTATATAAAAGAGTTGCATTATGACAGAAGACACGAACCTGAAAAAAACCTGTTTGTATGACCTGCATCTGGAACTCGGGGCACGCATGTCACCTTTCGGTGGCTGGTGGATGCCAGTTCAGTATTCAGGCATAATCAGGGAACATGAAGCCTGCCGCTCCAGGGCGGCCCTGTTCGATACGGATCATATGGGTGAGTTCCTTGTCAAAGGTGAAGAAGCTCTTTTCGATCTCGAGAACCTGGTGAGTTGTGATATCACCTCCATGGCTGAAGGACAATGCCGCTACGGCATGATGTGTAATCCGGAAGGTGGCGTGGTTGATGATTTGCTGGTTTACCGCCGAAGTCCAGAATCGTTTATGCTGGTTGTCAATGCCAGCACCTGCGTCAACGATCTGCAGTGGATCAGGTCTCATCTTTCGGATGGCAGTTGCCGGATAGAGGATATCAGCGCAAAAACGGCGAAAATAGATCTCCAGGGGCCTGGATCACCGGAAATTATTGAGCAGATTCTGGAATCAGGCGTTGAGAATCTGAAGTTTTATCATTTTATGCGTAATCGGTATAATGGCATTGATGTTCTTGTCAGCCGCACCGGATATACTGGCGAGATGGGATTTGAAATATATCTTGATCCGGCTCTGGCCGAAAACTTCTGGAAGGCGTGTATGCAGCTCGGCGCTGTGCCTGCCGGTTTAGGAGCGCGTGATACACTGCGGCTTGAGATGGGAATGCCGCTTTACGGACATGAGTTGTCTCCTGATCGTAATGCGGGAGAATCCGGTTTGGAGCGTTCTGTCTCCAGAAATAAGAATTATATCGGAGCGGATATTGTAACAGATGATTCACTTAGGCAGTCAAAGCTGGTCGGTATACAGTTGCAGGGACGTCGCGCGGCCCGACATGGCGATGACATTCTGGATGTATCAGGCGTGAAGGTCGGCACTGTAACCAGCGGAAGTTTTGCTCCGTCCGTCGGCTCAGCCATTGCCCTAGGCTATGTGAATCCTGCCTGTGCTGATCCGGGTAACAGACTTAAACTCAAAAGCGCTCGTTGTGAACTGGATGGCGAAGTGGTTGCAACTCCCTTTTATAAAAATGCAACCGCCCGTTGCAGAATCAAGGATTTTCTTTAAATGTTTTTTGACGGGATAGCAGGATTTACAAGATTCAGTCTTCCTTCGACAACATGTTGCTAACGACCAATCCCGCATGGCGGGATTTTGCCCTTCGGTGAAGAACCTAATCCTGCTGATTTTGTTATCCTGTCTGAAAACAACATAGCCAAGATACGTAGTAATGACCTTTGCTGCTTTGCGCCTTTGCGTGAGAACAACAGTGTAGCAACAATCAAATTAAAGGAGAATGATATGACACCGGATGACAGAAAATACACAAAATCACATGAGTGGATTAAAACTGACGGTGAGCTTGCTGTCGTGGGAATTACCGGGTATGCCCAGAGCTCTCTGGGCGATATGACCTTCATAGATCCGAGGGCTGTAGGCAAAGCGTTGAAACAGGGGGATGAATGTGCGGTGTTGGAGTCGGTCAAAGCCGCAAGTGAAGTTTACGCGCCCGTGGACGGCGAGATTGCCGAGATCAATGATGCCCTGGAGGATGCACCGGAGTTGGTCAACAATGATCCTTATGGTGAAGGCTGGATTCTGAAGCTTAAGGGGGTTGATCTAACTCAGCTGGATGGCCTGATGGATGCCGCTGCTTACAATGCAATTTGTTAAAATAATCAATTTTCAAATTTTAATCGCATCAGGATTTACAAAGAATCATAAATATTGAAAGGTGCGCATTTTATGAGTTTTGTTGCCAACACCGTTGAGCAGCAGGCGGAGATGCTCCGTTCCTGTGGATTCTCCTCAATGAAGGAGTTGTTTGACGATATACCTGATAGACTCAGGGCGAAGTCATTCGAACTTCCGGACAGCATGAGCGAGATGGAAGTGTATAATTACATAAGGTCGGTTGCCGGGCGTAATTATTCCCATCTGACCTGTTTCCTGGGCGGGGGTTTCTATGAACATTTTATTCCCGCAGCGGTTGATGCCGCAAGTATGAGAAGCGAATTTTATACCGCTTACACTCCCTATCAGCCAGAGCTGTCCCAGGGCACCTTGCAGGCAATTTATGAATATCAGACCCAAATATGCCGATTAACCGGAATGTATGCATCCAATGCATCGGTCTATGACGGGGGAACTGCTCTTCATGAAGCCTGCCAGATGGCTCTTAATGCAACCGGGCGTGAGAGAATTGTTGTTGATGGCGGTGTCAATCCGGTGTATTGCAAGATGCTTTATTCCTACACAGCGAATCTGGATATCAAGTTTACTAAAGTCGAAGTGACGCATGGTCAGTCTGACCGGGTAAATATTAAACAGGCACTTTGTGACAATACAGCGGCTGTTATCCTGCAGAACCCGAACTTTTTCGGTGTGGTTGATGATCACACCGATATCGTGGAGGAGTGTCACAAGCGCGGTATTCTTGTTATTCAGTCTGTTTATCCCACAGCTATGGCCATGCTTAAGACCCCGGGCGGGACAGGCGTGGATATTGCCACGGGAGAGGGGCAGTCATTGGGCATTCCTCTTGGCTTCGGTGGGCCCTATCTGGGGTTTCTTGCAACTACGAAAAAACTCGTTCGCAAGATGCCGGGGCGTATTGCGGGACGTACGGTTGATAAAAACGGGAAAGACTGCTACGTTCTCACCCTGCAGGCACGTGAACAGCATATCCGTCGCGAGAAAGCTATTTCCAATATCTGCACCAATGAGGCACTGTGTGCCCTGAGGGCACATGTTTATCTGAGCCTGATGGGAAAATACGGTCTGCGTAAAGTGGCCGCGTTGTGTCATGCCAAATCGGAGTTTGCAAAAAAACGCTTCAAGCAGATTCCCGGGGTCAGAGTGATGGAAAGCAGTCCGACCTTCAATGAGTTTACCGCTCTGCTTCCCAGGGATGCCGGCGATGTTGCCGGGGAGCTTGTGGAGAGGGGTATTGCTCCCGGGCTTCCTCTGGGACGGTTTTACAAGGGGATGGAAAACTACCTTCTGGTGGCTGTTACTGAAATGCGTACCAAGTATGAAATCTGCACTCTGGCGGAGAATCTGGAGAATGTACTGTGAAACTGATTTTTGAAAAGTCTGTTAAAGGTCGTAAAGGGGTCAGCCTGCCTGAGCCCGAAGCTGGAATCGACGATAAATGCGGCATACCTTCATCCTTTCTGCGGGAATCTCCCGCAGAGCTGCCTGAGCTTTCCGAGCTGGATGTGATGCGTCATTTTACGGCTCTGTCCAATCATAATTTCGGGGTGGACAGCGGTTTTTATCCGTTGGGGTCCTGCACCATGAAATACAATCCCAAGATATGTGAGAAAGTGGCTGCACTCGACGGATTTGCCGGTCTGCATCCGTTTCTTCCCCAGTTGCGTTATGGCGGTATGCTTACTCAGGGGGGGCTGAAGATTGTCTATGAACTTGAGCGCCTTCTCTGTGAAATATCGGGTATGAAAGCCTGTACACTGCAGCCCCTGGCGGGTGCTCATGGTGAGCTTACCGGTATGATGCTGATTGCGGCTTACCACAGGGATAAAGGTAATAAACGCACAGAAATTCTCATTCCCGATGAAGCCCACGGAACCAATCCTGCAAGTGCGTCCATAGCCGGATTTATGACCAGGCCTGTGCCTACCGACACCGCAACCGGGATGCTGGATATAAGGGCTCTGGAAAAGATGATCAATGATCAGACGGCTGGCATAATGCTGACAAATCCAAATACGCTCGGAATTTTCAACAGCGATGTTGACAAGGTCGTGGAACTTGCGCACAGGCATGATGCTCTGGTTTATTACGACGGGGCCAATCTGAATGCCGTTTTAGGGCAGTTCCGTCCAGGCGATGCGGGCATTGATGTGATGCATATCAACCTGCATAAAACCTTTGCCACGCCGCATGGATGTGGCGGTCCCGGTTCAGGGCCGGTCTGTGTACGGGAAAATCTGGTCGAATATCTTCCGGTATCACGCGTGATTAAACGTCAGGACAGCACCTTTTCGCTGGATTACGATTTTCCTAAATCAATAGGTTATATTGCCCCTTTCTACGGAAATTTTCTCGTTTGTCTGCGTGCTTATGCCTATATTCTTGTTCTTGGCAGGGATGGACTTAGGGAAGTCAGTGAAAATGCTGTTCTCAATGCTAATTATCTGATGAAAAATCTCAGGGATTGCTACAATCTTCCCTATGATGTGAAGTGTATGCATGAATTTGTGCTCTCTGCTGAAAAACAGATGAAAAACGGTGTTAATGCACTGGATATTGCCAAGGGGCTCATTGACCGCGGTTTTCATCCTCCTACGATATACTTCCCGCTGATTGTCAGGGAAGCGATGATGATTGAACCGACCGAGACAGAGAGCAAAGAGACTCTTGATGCTTTCATAGCGGCTATGCGTGAAATAGCCGGGCTGGCGGAATCGGATCCGGATTCACTCAAAGCCGCCCCGATCACAACCAACATCAGCCGTCCCGATGAAGTGAAAGCAGCCCGCGGCATGGATTTTACCTACACTCCCGCCTGATGCGGAATTGTAGCAGGCTGCAGGTGTTCAGGGATTGCAGAGCATTGCTCTCCGATGAAGACCTAATCCTGGTTTGAGACTGCACTCACATCAAGTGGCTGCGTATCTGTAGGCCGGGTCCCTGACCCGGCGGGTTCGCTACGTATCTGTAGGCCGGGTCCCTGACCCGGCGGGTTCGCGCTGAATCCCTGCAACCTAAATATTTTAATTCCTGCATCGCAATGCTCTCTAATCCGCTCTTGTTTTTTTTGCAGGCAGGTGTATAATAACGTTATATTAACAGCTGGGGGGGTAGTCCTTTTCTTCTTCTTTCTTCCATCAGGGGACAGGACTTTTATCATGAAAGCGGTTGTCCGTAATATTTTGTTCATCCTCTCTGCCGGTCTTCTGTCAGCATTTGATCTGTATGCGGCTTGGCACCTGCAGGATGCGCCTTGCCGCAGGAAGCTGAAGGTTGAAGGTGATGGAGAATTGCCTGTTTGCGTTACCACAACTGTTTTTATGGACGACAGGTTTAAAGGTTTTTCTCTGTTTGATGCAAAGGACAAACCCCGCTCTTTTTATCTGCTCAATCGTATGGGCAGTCAGGTCAGCATTTATTTCAACGGAGTTTCCGGTGAGTCGCTTTTTCTCTACCCGTCCTCCAGACAGGAACTTCCCGGACCGGGTGGACCGTTTCCCATTACGGGATTACGACAGGAGACGCGCAGTTATGACGGCTGTGAGGTGAAGTCTTCAGCTCAGTTCAATGAGCTCTGGAAAGAAGCGACTTTCCAAGGGGCTGGGTTTGCTGACCGGGTTTATTCTTCTTACAACCCCTTCGGCCCAAATGCCGGTGCTCTTCATCGCTACGACGGTACTCTGGTGATTGACAAGCCCGGCAATACCGTATTCTGTACCGCATCGACGGATGCTTCGTTTCTGTTGATCAATGATAAGGAAGTTGCATCCTGGCCGGGAAAACATGATGTCAGAGAAGGTCTGGACGGCAGTAAAAGGGGGAGTTTGAATCTTAAAGCTGGTCTCTGTCGTTTTACATACCTGCATGCCAACAGCGGGAAGACATCATATGCCATTGCAGCTATGGTTGCACCGGGGGATAAGGAGCACTATGTTTTCAGCCCGGATATGTTTACACAGGCGGCTTATGCTTATGTGGGGCCTTTGGTAAAACGCGACGGACAAAAGCAGGCGGATTTCATCTGGGAAAACAGCTATATGGTGACTATTCGCGACCATGCCCTGCATGAAATGGTTTTTGAAGCAACGGACATGGGTGATAAAAATGCGGTTTATGAGTGGGAGTTCGGTGATGGTGTTCGACGGAAAGGCAAAAAGGTGAAACATCTTGTCTTCCGGCGTGGAGATTTTCCGGTTAAACTCAGGATCAGCGGTGGCGGGAAAAGAACAATCTGCTCTCAGGTTGTTAATGTTGTGCCGCGTTATGGACAGAGTGAACGCGATGACAAAAGGGCCATTGCCCTGATCGAACAGGCTGTAAAGCAGGAGAAGGAATTGGACATTCAACCGGAAGGTTATGCTCTGATATCACGAGGCTGGTTCTTTTTTATGCGCGAACCGGATGCTGCTGCCTTTGCTCCAAGAGTACTGGCTGCTGTTGAGCGCATTTCCGAAGATGATCTGAATGAGGTGCTGATAGAACTGGCTCTCGGCGTGCAACAGGTGGATGAGCAGTATGAGCTGGCGGAAAAGTGTTTTAAAATGATTCTTGAAAAAGTCAAAAAACCCGAAGCTCGTGCATTCGCAGCTCTTCATTACAGCGGTATGCTGAATCTATGTCTGAACAGGCCTGAGAAGGCCCGGGAGATTCAGAATTCGATAAAACGAAGTGACCTCGGAACTGGTGACCAGCGCCTGCTGGATATTTATCTGGCTGATACTGCGCTGGTGCTGGACGACTTCGCCACAGCTGAAAAAATGTACAGAGCCGTAGCTCGTTACAAATCGCCTGTGGCAGACGGTGAACTTAAGCGCGATGTGGTTTTCGACAGTAACAGCCGCTTTTTCCGTCTTCAGAATCTCTTGAGCCAGCAATTATATCGAGAGAGCCTTCAGGTCGTGGATATGATAGAATGGGATATGCCAGAGGAGCGTGCATCATCGCGTATGAACCTTTTGAAGGTGCGGGCGCTTGTCGGAAACAATCAGCCGAAGAAAGCGGTTGTATGTCTGCAACGCGCCCTGCTTGCCGAGGTTGACGATACTTATACGCCGAAGCTGCGGCTGGAACTTGCACGTTTGTACGTGAATATGAATCGTTTTGCACAGGCGCAACATCAAATAAATATTCTGCGGCAAGAGAGTCCCTGGAGCCGCGAGGAACTGGAAGCACGCAAACTGGCGAAGAGCATGGAAAAGAAGATGCGGGAGATGTAGTGTGATAAAACCCGATGATTTTCCGCCATTTTTCAAGCCCCACGGTCATTATTTTAACCTTTGCGTCCAGGGACGACTGCTGCTTTTGTCTAGTGACAGATTGCGTCTTCATGTGAACAAAGGCAGCAACGCGCTAACCCGTGCTACCTGTCTCGCTATGAACAGAGCCTGTTCTCAAATCGCACAAACGGCATTTGGCATCCCGGCAGAAGTGGAGAATTAAGAGGATAGATCGGACTGATATGGAATGTTATGTACTTCATTATTTGTGATATAATTCTAATAAATCAAGGTTGTTAATCATGAAACAGAAATTATTAATGTTTGCCGCCGCAGCTCTGATGCTGTCGGTTGTGTATGCGGACGAGGATGATTTTCTGCGTCCGGTGGGACTTCCTCCCAAGGCAAAGCCTCAGATGCGACAGGGCGGGGAAGCCCTTCCTCCTCTGCCTCTCCCGGCCACACCGTTACGCCGTTCTGAAAAGAAACGACCGCCAAGTCCGTCAACTCTTATCGGTAAGGTTATATGGGGTTCCTATCTTGATTACAAGTGGGAGAACGGTCATGTGACGCGCGTCTATGACTGGAATATGGTGCCAGCGGATTGTCAGTCGCTGTTGCGTTCAGTGTACAAGCACCTGCGGATGGATTACAAAGTGCAGGCAACTTCGCTTGACGGGTTTGATTCCACTCCGGCCGAGATGCCGGTTCTGTATTTTTCCGGCGGACGTTCTCTTAAACTGGCCGATGCCAACCGTGAAGTCTTACGCAAGTATATGCTCTCCGGAGGCATGATCTGGTTTGACTCAGTTGTGGGATCGCCTTACTTTTATAAGTCCGCTTTGACGGAACTCAAACGCATTCTGCCGGAAGTGCAGATTCGCCGCCTGCCGGAGGATCACCCCGTTTTTCATATGGTAGATGACACCGTAAAGCTGAAGACGAAATCGAAGGAAGCGCAGATGCCGGTGCTGGATGCTGTCTACATCGGTTCACGTGTCGCTGCAGTTGTTTCGGCTTACGGTATGGGAGCCGGATGGGACAACACACGACCTGATTTGATCAAGAAGGCTGAATATTATGACTCAGCTTCCGCAACCCGTCTTGGGTTGAACCTGGTTGCCTATTCGATGGGCTATTTCCGGGTAGGGCAGTCGCATGCCCGCACTCTGGTCTATCGGTCTGAGGATGCCGGTGATAATAGCGATCCGATTGTTTTTGCTCAGATCCGTACCCGTGGGGTATGGAATACCGAACCGGGCGGAGCCAACAATCTGTTGCGTTTTATGAAGCGCAATCTGAGTGTGAAAGCCAACTATATGGTGCGTACCGTCAGACTGGATACCGATCAGCTCGCGGATTACAGCTTTCTTTATCTCTCCGGAATCAGTGATTTCCAGCTGGATGACTCGGAACGCAGTGCTTTGCGCAAGTATCTGGAGGGTGGCGGATATCTGATCATCGACAACTCACTGGGACTCTCGGAATTCGGCAAGGCGGTGTATCGCGAGATCGGCACCCTGTTTTCCGGCAGCAGCTTTAAGAATGTGCCTTCGGATCACCCCTTGTTTGAGGAGGGCCCCTTTAAAATGGACAGGGTTGATTTCACGCTGGCCGCCAGGGCAAAGTATCCGTCTTTAGCATCGCCTGTTATCGAGAGTATAAAGATTGATGGAGAGGATCGTATTTTTTACAGCCCGTTTGATATGGCTGCAGGATGGCAGGGGGATGATCATCCGCTTTCCTTTGGATACGCACCGGGGGACTCTCTCCGGATCGGTGCGAATATGCTGACGTATTGCCTGACACATTGAGCGGCTTTGCCGCAGGTGTTTAGGCTGTAGGTGTTTAGGAGTTTAGGGAGAATAGCACTGAAAGGGCTTAGTGTGATAGCAAGGGTGAAAACCTGGGGAAAAGTTGATTTGTTATAAGCCCTGTAAGTGCGAAATGTCAGGAGATAAAAAATGGTCAGTGGAATATTGCGCCCTGCCGGGCTTATGGTTTTGATATGTATAGTTTCAGGTCTTAAGTTTGTCTTTTATATTTAGCCCTTTGGTAAATAATCTGCAACCACCTAAACACCTACAGCCTAAACCCCTATTAACCTAGAGGAAATGATATGAACGAGAAATTGCCGGACAACTTAAAAAAAATCGCGTTGGCGTACCAGTCGATAAAATCTGAAATAGCCAATGTGATTGTAGGCCAGGAGGAGGTGATTGATCAGGTGCTGATTGCCATCCTTTCACGTGGTCACTGTCTGCTGCTGGGTGTGCCCGGTCTTGCCAAAACACTGCTGGTTCATTCTCTCGGGGAGATTCTGGATCTTGATTTCAACCGTGTGCAGTTTACGCCGGATCTGATGCCTTCTGATATCACCGGTACGGAGATACTGGATGAAGAGCAGGGCAGCAGCCATCGGAGTCTGCGTTTTGTCAAAGGACCGGTTTTTACCAATCTGCTGCTGGCGGATGAAATCAATAGGACTCCGCCCAAGACACAGGCAGCACTGCTGGAAGCTATGCAGGAGAATGTTGTAACCACAAGCGGCAGATCTTTCAGACTCCCCCAGCCTTTTTTTGTTCTGGCAACCCAGAATCCTATTGAACAGGAAGGCACCTATCCGCTGCCGGAGGCGCAACTCGACCGTTTCATGTTTCTTGTCCGTATGAATTATCCCGGGCGTGATGAGGAGATTCAGGTCCTTCGGCAGACAACAGTCAACCGTGTAGTTGAACTTAAAAAACTCCTGAGCGGTTCGGAAATTATCGAGCTGCAGCACTGTGTCCGCGATATCCCGGTGAGTGAGCATGTGCTGGCTTACTGTATTGATCTGGTGCGCATGACACGTCCGGAAAGTCAGGATTCCCCCGTTTTTATCAAAGAAAACCTGAGCTTCGGTGCCGGCCCCCGTGCAGGACAATACCTGGTTCTGGCAGCTAAAGCACGCGCTGCACTGGCTGGACGTATCAACGTGAGCTGTGCCGATGTGCGGTATAATGCTCAGGCTGTTCTTTCACACCGGATTGCCTGTAATTTCCATGCAGCGGGTGAGGGAATCGACGCTACGCAGATTGTCAATAAGCTGATTGATTACGTCCCTGAACCCGACAGCAGTGGAGTGTAATTTGTTAGATCACTACTTTCATTGATTATCTTCCGCAGATTACGCAGATTGTGCAGATTCAGTTGACGATTTATTAATTCTTATGAGTTAAACGTGATGGCAGAAGACGGTGTTTTTGAATTGCAGGAACATTAAAATCTGCGCAATCTGCGTAATCTGCGGATAAATTTTTTTTTAAGGTAATTTTGATTGGAGAAAATGGCGGATAAGAAAGATAGAAAAAAGGGGCACTCTACCGCATATCTGACCCCACGCACACTTGATGCGCTCAGAAATATCGAGATGGTGGCGCGGACGATGGTTGAAGGCACCCTGACCGGATTGCATCGGTCACCGTATCACGGATTTTCCTCGGAATTTTCCGAGTATCGCAAGTATTGTCCCGGAGATTCTGTCAAATATGTGGATTGGCTGGCCTATGCCCGTACCGACCGCTATTATGTGAAGCAGTTCGAGGATGAAACCAATACGCGAACCTATATTGTGCTCGACAAATCCGGTTCTATGGGCTTCGGCGCACCCAGGTGTCATAAGTTCAACTATGCCTGTTATCTTGCTGCCGCTTTTATCTACCTGATGCATCGTCAGAAAGATGCTGTCGGCCTTTTCACTTATACTGATGCCATCCAGGAGTATTTTCCTGCTCAGTGTTCACGGCTTCACATGCTGAGTCTGTTAGCGCAGCTCGAAAGCCTGACCCCTGACGGGCGGTCAGACGCCGCTCCCTGTTTTCACCGGATTGCAGAGGAGGTCAAACGCAGATCCATCGTCATCGTCTTTTCTGATTTTTTTGATCCCGATCCCGAGTTTCTGAGAAGTCTGCGCCATTTTCAGCATAAGAACTGCGAAGTGATTCTTTTTCAGGTGCTTGATCCCAGGGAAACTGATTTTCCTTTCCGAGGACTGATTGAATTTCATGACATGGAGACAGGAGAAACCCTGGAAGTGGAGAGCGAGGATTGCCGCGCATCCTATCTGGAGGAATTGAACAGCTCTATCGCCCGTATGAAGCAGCTCTGCGGCCGCATGAAAATCACCTTTGAATCACTTGACACCGGAACTGCTTTTGATCATGCCCTTCTCGCCTATTTCCACAAGAGGGAGAAGATGTTTTAGCGGCTCTGCCGCAGGTGTTTAGGGGTTTAGGCTGTAGGTGTTTAAGTTATAAATCAAACAAGGAGAAATCCAATGAGAGATCATTCAAAGCTTCGGGCTTTTGAACTTGCTGATCAAGCGGCTTTAGCGACTTATAAAATGACAGGCTCTTTTCCAAAAGAGGAGATGTATGGATTGACATCTCAAATGAGACGGGCGGCGGTATCAGTGCCGTCTAATATTGTGGAAGGCTGTGCCCGCGACAGCCATAGCGAATATGTGCACTTATTCGTTCGCATCGTAAATCCTAAACACCTACAGCCTAACAACCTTCTCAAATGACTTTTGGCAATCCGATATTTTTATGGGGACTTTTAGTCGTTCCCCTGCCGATTCTGATGCATCTCTTTTTTAAGAGACGCAAGGCGAAAATTCCTTTCTCAACCCTGCAGTATTTTCAGCAGAATAAGCGTTACCTTGCTCACAGACGCCGCTTACGTGAATTGCTCCTGTTGCTGGTGCGTACATTGGCGTTGCTTTTCCTGGTGCTGGCTCTGGCGAGGATGATGTTCCAGCGTATGCCATATGCTTTTGCAGCCCGCTCCGATGTTGTTGTTGTCCTGGATGATACCCTTTCGATGGATAGAAAACTGGCGTCCGGCGAGAGTGCCTATGAGTTGGGAGTGCGCAAGGCCCGGGAAATATTGAACACTCTTTCTGACGGTGACGCGGTAGCATTGGTCTTTATTTCCGGTCGTCGCGGAATTGATCTGACGCGACGGCGTCCAGTCGTACAGCAGTTACTGGAGGAATCGCACGTGACAGCGGCCGCCGGTTCTTTCAGCGCAGCATTCAAACAGGCGGCCGCTGTTTTTGAAAAAGGTGCTAATCCCAACCGGGAGATATTCGTCATATCGGATTTTCAGCGGAACCAGGCGTCATCCAAAGCAGTTGATATGGATGACGTGCAGGGTTTACGTCTGTACTTCCTTCCGGTTTCAGGGAGTGAGGATAATGTCGCTGTTGAAAGTATTACGCTTACAAGCCGTCCACGCATGGTCGGCAAGCCTATGACTATACCGTACGCCATTCGCAATTATGGACGGAAGGACTGTGAGACTGAGGTCGCGTTACTGATCGATGGTGAGAAGATCAACAGTGTAAACCTGAAAGTCCTGTCAGGTGACATCGCCGAAGGACAATTTGAAATGGTCCCGGTCAAGGCGGGTTATATTTCGGGAGAGGTGCGGATCAATGATCGTAATCTGCCAATGGATAACAGTCGCCGTTTTGCTTTGAATGTAAGCGAGAACATACGTGTGCTGTTGCTTGAGAGTGATGTTCTGAGCCGGGTGAGGCCGTATTATTTTCTAAAGGTAGCACTTGATCCCGATCATGGCGGTGCTGTCAATGGAATTTTGACGGAACCGGGTTTTGTTCAGGAGTTGTCATTAAAACAGCTTGAGGAATATCATGTTGTTGTACTTTCCAATCCACTGCCTCTCGACACTGAAGCCGCTTCCGTCCTGACCCGCTATATGCAAGGTGGCGGCACAGTTATGATTTTTGCCGGCGTTAAGACTGGAACGAAGACGCTGGCGGCTTTCTCTGATGAACGCATCAGTAAGATATTCGGTCCGCGTGCGGACAACGATTTCAGCGGGCTTACATTCAAAGGGTCGCTGGCAGCTCTCAATGATCTTTTGCAGATGGACCTTTTCAGGGGACAGCGTTTTTACACGTTTAATCTATCACCTTCAGCAGAGGTCCTTGCTGAGAGCAGAGGTCAACCGGTTCTGGCAGTCGAAAAAGCTGGCGATGGGAATTTTATTGTCTGTGCTTTCTCCTCGCGGCGTGACATGAGTAATTGGCCTGAATTGAAATCCTATCCTATTGCAATGATAAACCTCTTTACCTTTGCCGCCCATGACCCGCAACGTAACAGCGGGGTTGAGTGTGGCCGTCTCTTGCGCTTGCGGGCAATGAATCAGGATGATAAGGACTTGCAGGTCGGTCATAGTAACGGAAAATCCTTCAGTTTGCCTGTTGAAGGGGATGAAGCTGTCTTTTCAGAGACCTGGCGGCCAGGTTTTGTAACGGCTGAACGGGCGTCTCCTCGTATGACCGCCCTGAATCCCGCACCAAAAGAGAGTGAGCTGGCCTCACTTGGACATCTCCGTTTGACATCAATTGTAAAAGGAAAAGTCAATCTGCTGAAAACCGGTGCCGCACTTGAACCGCAACTCCGTAATACACGGCGAGGCAGCGACTTGACCGGATTCTTACTTTTCCTGCTTATGATCCTGCTGATTTGCGAAATAATTCTGGGTAATTCTTATCTTCTCCGCCACTGGCAGAGAAAACGGGAAAACAGTTAACTACTAAGAGGAGATTATGTTTTTTGCCATAGAGGCACAGAGTAATCTAATCACGAAAAACACGAAATGCAGGAAAATGAAGGAATGCTTTTTGAATCATGTTAATTCTGTTAAAGAACTGCGGCGCAAAGATAAATCTCTATGCCTCAGTGATCTCCGTGATTAAAAATTTTACGGAGCAAAGATTCAACTAATGCACTAACGAAATGTTTTCATTCTACCCCATATTGCCGCCCTGGCTGATAATACTGATGCTCGCCTTTTCCGGGAGCGTGGTTGTCTGGTCGTACCGTCACCGGAATCCCGCCGTTGAACTCTGGCAGCACCGGTTGCTTCTGGCTTTGCGCATGGTGACTCTTGCTTTGATATTGATGATGCTGCTTTGTCCCGGGCGAATGACAGAGGAACGTAATGTTGAGAAGTCCCATATCGTCTTGCTGATAGATAAGTCGGCATCCATGGGGGTGAAAGACCTGTCCGCAAGGGAGTCACGTTTTGAACGCGCATTGCGTTTTCTGGAAGAGAACCGGTTTAAGCGTCTTTCGGATTATCCTTTTACAAGCTATTCATTCGACAATCAGGTGAAAAAACATGACAGCCCCGGTGTTCTCGACGGATTGAAAGCCGGAGGCGGTACGGATCTTAAGCAGGCCGTGGATCGTATCGACAAAGATATCGGGCTGAATCGCACCTCTGCGTTAGTACTTCTAAGTGACGGACTGGATTATTCCGGTTTTCGCGGTAGCTCGGTATCCATGCCCATTATGAGTGTGCGGATGGGGACGGATATGAGCGAAGTCAAGGATCTTGGTATTGAGCCCTTTAAATGTCCGGCCAAAGTAAGTGAAGGAGAAGAGATTGTCCTTGAGATTCCGGTGATGTTGCAGGGTTACTCTCGCGAACAGGAGAGCCGCTTTGAAGTTGATGTGGACGAAAAACCTGTTCACTCGCTGGATCTGACCCTTGGCAGTGGTCGTCTGCACACGGAGAAAGTGAAGATCAGCCTGAAGGGTACCGGTATCCACATTATCTCTGTTGATTGTGAAGATTTGCCGGATGAAGTTTCCCATCTGAACAACCGCCGTGAGCTGGCTGTAGAGGTGGTCAAGGCCAAGGAGGAGGTCGCCGTCTATTTTCCGGTACTGAACAACAGCTTCCGTCCTTTACTGCGTGAATTCACCAAGGATGACACCAGTGTGTTTACCGCAGTGTATAAGGTTTCGGAAGGGAACTACCGTCTGCGCGGAACAAGGATAAACCGGATCTTCAAGGACGGTCTGCCGCCTAAAAGCGGGATGTTGGCAAATGTAACCTGTTTTGTACTGGGATCACACAACAAGGATGTGCTGTCTGCGGCGGAAGCCCTTCTGCTGGAGCAGTATGTGCGCAAAGGAGGAACCCTGGTTTGTCTGGCCGGTTCCGATTCATTCGGCGAACTGCCTTCCGGATCGCCCATGCATCGTTTGCTGCCTGTGGTTACCATGGAGAAATCCTATGAATCGGGAACTTTCAGGGTTGAGACTGGTAAATCCTTTGATGATGCTTTTGCGGGGCAGATCAACGAAATAATCCGGAGTAACAATGATTCAGCGGCGTTTATGCTCAGCGGTATTAACGTTGTTAAGGATGTAAAAGCCAATGCCCGTGTGATGCTCTGGGCAGTTGATGAACGTCGCCAGCCTTTGGTGGTGTATCACTCTTATGGGCGGGGGAAGGTTGTCGCATTGCTTAGCAATACATTTCATCAGTGGGGGGCTCCTGACAGACGCGATGAAAACTTCAGCCGTTTCTGGCGCCAGCTGATTGCGTTTTCAAGAAATCCCGATGAGGATGCCGACCTGCTTAAGGTCGCCCTCTCCAAAAACGAACTGGCAGCCGGGGAAAGTGTGGCTATAACCGCAACTGCACGGCACCCGTCCGCGGGAGGTGAAACCAATGCGCCGGCGTTGACTGTCAAAGCCGATCTGTTTGCATCAGGAAGCGATACGCCGAAATCCACGCTGGAGCTGGAGAGAAAGACCGGCTGCTATATGGGCTCTCTTCCCGGACTTGACGCGGGACGCTATGTTTTGCGGGTGACCTCGCAGGATGGCCGGGAGATTCTGCGCACCCGCTACAAATTCCTGCTGGTGGGGGATGTGCTCAGAGAGAATACCCGTATCCGCTGTGACCGGGAGAACTTCCGTGCTTTCAGCAGCGAGAAGAATATTTTTGAGCCGGATGAAGCCGAACGCTTGCAGGATGTCCTCCGCGAGGCTGTTCGCAAGAATATAGTTCACCGGGAGAGCTTTCTGATTTTTGAAACACCCTGGTTTTTTATCGCAGTCGTCATTCTTCTGTTGACTGAATGGATACTGCGAAGGCGGTTCAATCTGTTTTGATTGTAAATTCGGTTTGTAACCGGATATAGAAATACAGTCCGGTTAGAAACCGGACCTACAGTAAATCCGGTTTGTAACCGGATATAGAGAAATATCGCTGATGAAACAGCAAAAACCTATTTTTAAAGCGTTTAATCCATACGAAAGCATTATGGTTTATCGACGAAACCTGCCCCATTGGCGGCAGGATGGAGCATGTTATTTTGTTACATGGCGTTTGAATGATTCAATTCCGAAAAAAGTTATCGATGTCTGGCAGGAGGAACGTGAAATCTGGTTGAAAGAACATGGAGTTAATGTCAATTTAAGAGGTGATGAGTGGAGAGTTGCCTACGAGAGTATTGATATTGAAGAACGAAGAGAATTTGAGAGAGAAAGGCATTTTAAGTTTAATGAGTGTCTTGATGCTGCACATGGATCATGTGTTTTGCGTAATCAGGAATTTGCCAAAATAGTACTTCAATCACTGTTTTACTTTGATGGAGAGCGTTGTTGGGCAGGCGATACAGTAATTATGGCTAATCATGTCCATGCATTGATCATTCCGGTAGGTGAATTAGAATTGAAGGATTTGTTGCATTCGGTTAAGAGATTTTCTGCTCGTAAGATAAATGCTGTCTTGAAAAGGGAAGGGCCTCTGTGGCAGAGGGACAGCTACGACCACATAGTACGAAGCACTGAGGAACTACGTGTTTACAGGAAATACATTGCTAAAAACGCTGAGCAGGCTGGATTGGCACTTGATGGCGATGCTTACCGACGTGCAGATTGGCTTGATGAGTATGCGAAATTGGAGGATTAACTAATCCGGTTAAAAACCGGACCTACAGTAAATCCGGTTTGTAACCGGATATAGAAATATAGTCCGGTTAAAAACCGGACCTACAGTAAATCCGGTTTGTAACCGGATATAGAGATACAATCCGGTTAAAAACCGGGCCTACATAATTTTGAACTATGAAACTACATTCCACATCCTATCCCGCAAAGCGGGACCAGCTTTGCTGGCTACTTTCTACAGTAGCAATCGCGCTTTGCGCTATGCCTGTGCTCGCTGCGAAATACACTCCAGCAGTGATTACGCTTTCCGATAGAACTGTTATTACAGGCAGAATCCGGCTCATCGGTGTGCGTCCTTTAACCATGGTGCCTGACGGCGAGAACCGGCAACACAAGTTTCATCTGGCCGATATTGTGTCCATTGATCATTTTCCCGAGAATGCCTCAATGGAAAAACCCTGGGTTTTCAAGGAGTCAGGCCGGGCCGAGAAGGTCTACCTTGAGGGGGAGTATCCTCTGATAAATTTCAAGACCCGCCTCTCTCTTGTTAACGGAAAACAAGTCACAGGCCACATTATTTCTGTCGGTCTCTACTTTAAATCCGAACAGGGGAAGCGCAAGGTTTTCCTGAAACGACAGATCAAAGGCGGTAAAACACAGAAACTCGATGATGTCGTTTATATCCGTAATATCAGAATGACATCCAATCAGGTTGAAGGGGGCGGCAATATCAGCGGCGATGTCCGGGGCTTCGGTCATGTGATGTCGGTGAGCGCACTGGATAACGCTCGTGAACAGGTGATATTCGCCGAAGTTTCGGAAGACGGAGGTTTCGATTTCGGAACGGTCCTCCCCGGCAGTTATGATATTTGTGTGCTTACTGCGACCCATGTGCTGCTGGGTCTTTCCGATGAAACATCTGTAAACCGCCGGGGAGATTCCCTGCAGAAGGGGGATATTGAGGGCGTCAGAAAAAAATTTCCCCTGGCGGATGATTTTTTCAACGATCGCTGGGTTCTGCGTCTGAACGGCAACCGCAAGTTTGCTAAAGCTCTTGTATATAAACGCCGGGCGGATTATTATGAATCTGAGAGATGGACACCGGGAGGGTTTCTCTGGCATCTTGAGGTCTGGAGCTGGCATCTTGCTGGAGATGAATGGAAACTTGACCGCCGCAGCATTTTGATCCGCCATAAGCAGAAGGGTGGCGAGCAAAACCGTAAACTTTATATCGCTACGGCTCTCAACGCCGTTCATCCAGGGGGAAACCTCCATATTGAAGGAGGACGGAATAATGAAAAACGGACATTTATACGCGACCTTGAATAAGGCGGCCCTGCTCCGCAGATTAAGCCTTACGCTGCGTATGCTGTTGCTGACATGCGCTGTGTTGCTTGTCGGTGTCAGCGTGGTGCTTGCCGCGGACAATCTTTTCAATCTCTCTGCGGGAACCCGGGGTGTTACAGCTTTGCTGTTTGCCGGATCGATTCTTTTTATGCTTGCCAGAGTTTTCATGCGCTACTGGAGCAGGCCGGTGGACAGTGCCCGGACGGCGGTTTATCTTGAACAGCGCTATGGCATCAATGACAACCGACTTATCAATGCGGTTCATTTTGAAAAGGCACCTGAACTTCCGGATTACATCAAGGATATATTTGCCGTATCAGCTGAATCGGCCTGCAGTGGACTGAAACTCGGCAAGGTGTGGCAGCATGCCCGCCTTAAACCTGCTGTCATCTGGTTTGCAGCGGGGCTGCTCATTTTTCTCGCTTACGTCATTCCCTTCTCTTCTCATGCGAAAAATGCCTTTGCCCGCCTGATTAATCCCTCCTCTTCGGTTATGCCTCTTAACTTCACACAGTTCAAAGTGGAACCTGGTGACGTTCAGCTTATTGAGGGCAGTTCGTGTCTGATAAAAGCGGAGGCGTCAAAGTCCGGACGTGCGGCGTCGGATCTTGAAGTAGTTATACGGGATGGGGGGGCTCCTCTGCTTTATCCGATGCGTTCGAGCGGAGAAGGCTTTGTTTTTGAACTGCACGATTTGACCCGCACCACTCAATACCTGCTGCGTAACGGCAATGATCAAAGTAAAGAATATACTGTCAAGGTTATACCCAGGCCAAAGTTGAAAAAGCTGAAGGTCACTGTCACACCTCCGGAATATACGGGTGAAGAACCCTGGACAGTTGAATCGATCAAACATGAAGTGAAGGTTCTCAAGGGCTCGCGTGTGGTTGTCAGCAGCGGAGTTTCCGGCAGGAAGGAGGCTGTTATCTTCAGGGATAACGACAAAGCCGCTGAGGTGAACGGCGATCTGTCTTTTGTGATGAATGCCGATACGGTTGTGTCGATCGACGTCAAGGATGAGCGGGGGTTGCTGCATGCCGGTGTCTGGGAATGCCGGATGATTATGGCGGAAGACAGAAATCCGGAGGTGCGGTTCCTCAACCGCGAACTGAATGTGGAGGCGACTGCCGGACAGAGCCTGCCTTTGACAGTGGAGGAGCGTGACGATTTCGGCGTTACTTCACTGGAGCTCTTTACTGTGAAGAATGGGAAAGAGCAGGTTGTCAAGGAAATCAACTATCGCGATGTACGTCGCGAACGAACCGGTGTAAGCGCGCTTTCAGTTGATGAGAAGGTCTTTGCCCGCAATGCAAGTTATAAGGTCTGGGCAAGGGTTTTTGACAATCATACTCCTTCACAGCCGGGGGTTTCGCCTGTTCCGCTGACACTGCATATTATCGACCCGATGAAGAAAATGAATACCGCTGACAAAGACGATCCCTATGTCCGGCTGTTTGCTCTGCTCACCGAGGCATTGGACAGTCAGAAGCATCTGCGTGACTGGGTGGCGGCACGTATCGGTAAAGACCTGAATAATAAAATAAACAAGATTCTGCCGGAACGGCAGAATCAGGTGCATTCCAGAATAAGTAAGGGCGCGATACTGGCCGCCGGCCTGCTTGAAAAAAAGAAAATACGCAAAACCCTGAATGACAGAATCTCCGATTTGAAAACCGATTACTCACATCCCCTGGTATTGCGGATTCCTCAGGTTGTGAAGTTTCAAGGTGATGCGCGTAAGGCCGGATTGAATGAGGTTGTCCTGAAGCAGAGCGATATCATCACAGTGCTTCAACGCATTCTCGGGGCTGTCAGCAAGCATAAGGCTCTTGAGGATCTCGAACAGCAGCGTCTTGCGGAGGAGGAACAGGAACAGGAGCTTTTCAAGAAACTCAAGGCTTTGAAGGAGGATATATCCAAGTTCAGGGAGGAACAGCGCAAAATACTCGCTGATACAGAGGCTATCGATAAAAAGGAACCTGAGGACTGGACCGAAGAGGAAGAAAAACTTCTGGGGGACCTGGCGGCAAAGGAGCAGGACTTTGCAAAATTCTTCCAGGCGGCATTCAACGATCTCTCCAAACTGGAGAATCAGGATTTTTCCAATTCAACCATGGCCGATGAATTTGTGGAAATGATAGAGGAACTGCAGAAGGCGGGAGCCGCTCTTGAAAAGAAACATATCGAAATAGCAACTGTCAATGAGGAGCTGCTCGGTGAACAGGCTGAGAGTATTGAAGTCAATCTTGAACGCTGGCTCGCGGATGCCAGGGATTACATTAAATGGGTGGGAGAGGAGGCCGGCATAATGCCTGATGTGCCGCTCCAGGATCTGCCGGATGAACTGACCGATATTATTGGTGAGCTGATCGACAGCATTGATGATATGGAGGATGTGGAAGACTCCACCGGGTCTTCGCTCAGCGCGTTTGATGAAGGCATCGGCTGGGGAGTCAGCGACGGCAACATGGATGATATGTCCGCCAAGGGAATCACCGGCAACGTTATGCCGAATAACAATGAGGTCGGGGGACGATCGGGGGAAGGCCGCTCGGGTAAGTCCAGGGGACAGTTTGTCGAGAAGGAGGCTCACGGCAAGGGCGGACGTGACACCCCGACCCGCCTGGTGCAGTCGCCTTTTGAAAAGGGAACGGTAAAGGATTACTCCAGGGATCCCCAGGGGGGCGCTACCGGTGGAGGAAAGCAGTCCGGTGTGGGTGGTGACGGATTGCGCGGGATAACCCCGGATCAGAAACCGGATCTGCAGCAGCGTCTTCCCGGTAAGCAGGCTGAAATGAAGCAGAAGGCCGAAGCACTCTTACGCGAACTGAATGTGCGCAACCTGCCGACCGGTGATTTAGAGGAGGCTGTCAACAAGATGGAACAGATTCAGAAATTCACCACCACTGGAAGCGGTTTGCAGGTGCGCCAGGTTCAGAACGAACTGATATCCTCACTCAGGGATGCTCGCATGGCCATCAGATCCGGCGCCGCTGGAGGCATAGAACGCAGCGAGGTGCGCGGTCTGAAAATTTCGACTATCCGTCATCCTGAAAATGAATCCACTCCCGCTGGTTACGAAGAGAGCGTTGACGCCTACTTCCGCGCGCTGGCGGAGTGAAGAGCCCGTATTAAACTTAGAGCCGATTTCCATCCGGACTTACGGAATCGATCACCCGAAATGATTCGTCACTAGCATATTTTCATTTGACTTTGCAATCCCCTCTCGCATAATAGATGCCATATTGTTTCTAGGCAGTAAGAAAGCTGATAGAATACGGGTAAATGTTTTGGGATGGGTCGGCAAACTGAAGTTTGAACTACGAACGGCGTTGGGATGTTCGTTTGTAGTTCAGGCTTCAGTCTGCTCGGGAACAAGCGGATGTTCGTTTTGCACGGCAAACTGAAGTTTGTACTACGAACGGCGTTGGGATGTTATGTTTGTAGTTCAGGCTTCAGCCTGCCTGGAATAAACGGGTGTTCGTTTTGCACGGCAAACTGAAGTTTGAACTACGAACGGCGTTGGGATGTTATGTTTGTAGTTCAGGCTTCAGCCTGCCTGGAATAAACGGGTGTTCGTTTTGCACGGCAAACTGAAGTTTGAACTACGAACGG
>JAWOEI010000071.1:0-22500 GCA_046482825.1 Kiritimatiellia bacterium | reverse complement strand
CTAACGAAAACAATGATGGCAGTTGGTTTGAAAGTTACACCTGGGCAAGTCTGGGAATAGTAGCATTGTTAGTGCCCTGATGCTGTTTGTTTTCATGCTCGGAGGACTTACCCTTGCCCTTAATAAAGCTGCATCGCTGTGGAACTCAGCACATACCCGGCAGAACGAAGAAGAGCAAGCTGAATTGGTGTTGAATATGATGACTGATGATCTCAGACAAGCGGTGGCGGATACAGGTTCACCTGTCATCAACTCACATAAGATGAAACCCTCTTTTCTCTGTGATGCATCTACAAACCGGACAGATAAAGTTGTCCCCCTGCTCCAGTTTGTCAAACTCAGACCTGAAAGATCATCATTCAATACAAACGAATCAAAACCTCCGTTCTTGGATGCGGTTATCTACACATATTACGGCAATATGCTTTTCAGGCATATTGCACCGCTTGAAGAATACAACGACACATCCAAACCCGCGCTTATAGGACAACTACTTGAATCACTGAAAGATAAAATCGTCAGAGAAAGCATACACGATGAAATTATCGACTATATGAACGCCCTCGCAAAAACATCTAAACCGGAGAAACATCCCGGCAACTACTCAGTGATCGCAAGTTTTATAGAGCAGCCTTTGATTCTTGGATGCATACGCAGAGATGCCGTCACCAATGACGGGAAAACAGATACGCCTGTTGTAACTGAGCAGACAGACAGTCTAGACATCATAACTCCTCCGCTTTACTGCAAGTTTGCTACCCGAGCGCTTCCGGATTATCTCGACATTGAAATCCGAATCTTCAACGAAGTTGAATGGAACACCTATCTGCAACTCAGTGAAACCGCATCAGCTAAAGAGTTCAACAGGAAAAACCCTTTTCTGGGTAAGTACCGCTCAAAACGTATATACCTGCCAGCTGCCGGAGCAGCAGAACTGCCTTAAAAAGAAAGCCGATTACTTATCACAGTTATCAACACGAACCTGATGAAACAGAAACAGACATATAAAAGACCTGTGAGCAGGCTTTGCCACTGCCGGAAGAAGTCCGGTGCCACTCTGATTCTTACACTGGGAATTCTTTCTGTTATTTCAATCCTGGCTGTTTCATTCCTTTCATCCGCCCGTCTGCAGAAACAAACCGCTGTAACCAACCGCAACCGTCAGGCGGCATCCCATACCATTCACGCCGCACTGGCTACTGCTATCCTGCAAATTGAAAACTCCCTGTCTTATACAAATTTCACAAATACCGATCTTGAGAATGAAGATTACCGATACTTTCAACGCATGGCTCCGGTTACACAGTGGTTCTCTGAAGGATTCCCGGAATCATACGCCGAAAGAAACGGAACAGATTATGAGTTTCTTTTTCAATACGGACCGGTTTTAACCTCGCCGGCCTATTCAAATGCACCTGCGATCAACTTGATCACCCCGGAAGTACTCTCTCTGGTTCCTCCTGCACTGACCAATGGTTTACCGCTAAACACGTCCCGGGCACTCCGCAGCGGCTGGATTCCTTTCAACCCGCTTGAGGGGGCATCATTCACAGCCGAACTACGCAGCAACCCTGCGCGGCTGGCATTCGCCGTATTCGACTGCTCAGGAGTTTTAGACGCAAATGTGTTTCCAGATAATCCTTCACAGATAAAGAAACAGCAGACCTATTTTTCACAGAAAGGGATCTGCAGAGACATTGACAATAAAGGTTCCTCCATCAGCAAATATATTGCGACAAACAGGCTTGAGAGTGTCATCAGAAACAACGAACCTTTCTTTCACACATCCTACGACCCGAATCCCAACACCTTCCGGTTTCACTCCGGTCCGGGCAGAGATATTCTCGGCTATGAATATTTTTCCATTAATCATACGCTGGATCTCAATAAACCCGGATTGTACAAAGCATTTTCGGGCCTTACGGGAGGCAACCTCGTTTACAATAAATTCAATATCAACAGTCTTACCAATATCTTGAAAAAATACGAAGACAGCTCTATCAATTTATGGCAGGATGATTTTCAACTCATAACGGAATGGCTGCTGCCCACCTGGTATATATCGGAGCTCTGCCGTAAGAAAGAACAGGAAGATCAAAGTCTGACATTTGATAAAGGCAGACGCGTTGCCTGGTCAATTGCAAACTTTATCGATTCCGACCGTATTCCTGAAGTTTCACACTTTATAGATTATGAAATGCCGACACGTGCCAATTTTGCGGTGGAGGATGTTCCTCTGATCAGCAAAATATCCATATTCAATATAGATGACAGCGCGGGAAATGATGATTATATCGGTCCGGCAGACAAGTTGAAGAACTATGATTATTACGACATGGATCCGAATCTCAGCAATCATTACGCCGTTGCCGTGGAACTGTGGTATCCATTCGCGCCCAACTCTCCTTATGGAAACGAAACGGACAACCCACAACTGGACCCCGCCTGTTATATCGGCATATATACTAACGAAGCGGATGTATCCACAACAACCAACAGGGCACCTACTGCCAGTGAGCTGGAGAACTTCTTCGGAACTAATGTCATTATGAAAGTTCTCTTTGAAACCTGGGCACGGGAGTATGAAAATGAAGTCGGCTGGGAATATCTGGATGGCAATCCACTCTGGCAGGAAATCCGGAATATCGGCGATTACTGGTTCACTCCGGCGATGATAAACAATCCTCTCTGGCGTGACTCAGCCGGACAGGGCGAGGAATGGCACTCTGTTGTGCTGACAAATTCACCGCTCTACAGGACTTTTTATCCGGAAACCTATGATATTGTATCGACCAATCAGACAGGCGAAGTTTCCACAAATTCCTACACTTACATCACGCAAACCAACTACTGGCTCAACCTGACCTCACCCGGCGGAACAAATGAATTTATTTACGGTCAGTATGAGGAAGATGAAGACTACATGGTCATGTACTGGGAGGATTCCGTCACCGGAGCCGTAACAAACTCGCTACTCGGCGGGATTATCGATCAAAACGGAAACTTTATAGACCTTAATTATACCAATTACATGGCAAGAACCATCCTGTACGGCAATACAACCAACGAAAACTATATGGTCAGCGAAAATGCTGACACCGGCATTATCACCACCAACCGTATCAGCGCTCTGCTGCTTTCACCTGACATGGAAACACCACAGTTCACAACATACAGCAACATTATCAATCAGTACACCGTCAATCAGGTTACCCCTCTGGACATGCCCCCTGAATTCGAACAGACTTTGAACGAGCTCTTTCTCATGCTTCCGACCAACAGCCTCGGCGCCATGTTTGATTTCATGCTCCTGACAACAGAGGATATCGAGCAGCATAACCAATGGGATGATTTGTTCGACTACTTCAGCAACTCACCGGGAATACAGAATACGCTCATACCGCAAATCATTGAGCCCTCACTGGGCAATCTAACCGAAAAAGACAAGTACCGGCTGGATCCGGCATCCCCGGAATTTGACCCTGAAACAACCTCGTGGATAAAAGAAACGGATGGACCCAACGGTTACTTCTGGACTGTCTATCCGAAACAGTCGGTTTCCTTCATGGAAATCACCGAACGCATACCCCCCGGGGCCCCTCCTGATTCCGAAGAACTCGAAGTAGTGACAAACTGCTACGAGCTTGGAACCTACATGCCGGGAAACAGCAAACCCAACACAATATGGCTCCGCCCTGCAACAACCGTTGTCGGCAAAGATATTATGGCTCAGATCGGCATTGAAGAGGATGGAAGACCCCTGACCGACCGCATTGTCGATGAAGCTTTAATGCTAGCCAAAGACAATGATTATAATAATGACACGGTACGAGGCTGGATGTCCGTCACAAACATCTATGTTGCCGATCCGCGCGACAACTCATATGCAAACCGCTGGATTGAATTCAACGCTGAATGGCATGAAGAAAATTACAGACCGGACCTGCACAACGGCGTCAAAGAACTGCCATTCATACATTTCAACACACCATTAGATTCGATAGGTGATCTTGGTCATATTTACACGGAATACCGTCAATGGGAGAAAAACAACACTCCCCTCACAGAAATTTCGGGCGACGCATCTTCTCCGTCCGCAATTTCCGGGTTTAATTCAAAGGAAATTCCACCAGAAGAAGAACCAGGCGACACTGTTGACTTCTCCGCTGCAACCGGGGCATCCCTGCTGGACTTTTTCACCATAAAACCCAACAAACCGGAACGCGGACTTGTGCAGGCCAACACAAGCCTTAAGCCCACACTGGATATACTGTTCAGCGATGTAATGGTCGGCTGGACAAACAGCTGGGCAGGAGGGAATAATAACTGGCAAAAACTGAATCCGAACTCACACAAATGGACAACTCTTTGGCGCGAAGCGCTGACCAACGACCTGTACAATACCGGCTGGCGCTGTTTTGCGGATATGCTGCCGGATCTTACTACTAACGAACTGCATAAGACTGTTGATGTAAACGGCATTCAAAACGCTGTGGAAAAACACAACTACACCGAGGATGTCCTGCGCGGCATTATCGACAAAGTTTCCTTCCGTCAGAATGTTTACGTTATCATTCTGGCAGCCCAGACCGTTGCACCCGGTTCATCGCAGACAAACCCCAATGTTCTTGCTGAACAACGCGTTGCCGTCACCGTTATCCGGGACGCCTACTCCGGCAACTGGATCATCAGCGACTGGAGAAAACTGACGCAATGACAACATACAAAATGGTGATGCCGGAACACCTGAACAAATTCGGCGACCTCTTCGGAGGCAACATGCTCAAATGGGTTGATGAAATCGCGGCCATGGCGGTGTTCATTGACTTTCCAGATTGCCGTTTTTTAACCATCGCCATGGACCATGTCGAGTTCAGGCGTCCGGTTAAATGCGGCACAATCCTGAAATTAGTGATAACACCGCTGAAAGAAGGCCGCACTTCCGTCAGTTACGGCGTGACCGTTGTCGACTCAGGCACGCATGGTTATGACAACCCATATTTCTCCACCACCGTCACCTTTGTGCGGGTTGACGATCAGATGCGTAAGATACCAGTACGCAGTTAAGTCTGAAAACATTTCCGTCACCGCGAAAATTACGAAAAGCGTGAAGCAGCGAAGTCGCCTGCATGCATGCATACAGACAACCGCATTCTCAACTAGAAATGGCGCAAATGCCGCTTATTCTCACTAAGTGCAAAAACAATGATCTGAATAATTGCAACACTCCGGACCTCACTATTGCGTAAAATGCAGTACTTTTTCTGCGCAATAAGACGCATACAAACATAAAAAGCGTGTTAGAATGTCAGAATATACGGATCTACATAATATCCGTGATTTTTAACTGATAAATCCAGGGAAAGGTGAAAGTTAATGAAAACAAGCAGAATTTTAATTCTTTTCGCAACATGTACAGTGCTTTTTTCAGGATGCGGAAAGGGATTCAAACCTTCAAAACAGACCGACTCAACAGCAGTATTGCCCCGGTCTTCGGAAACAAACGATTTAGTACAGGACTCCGTCTGCATCTTTCAGGATGATTTTGAAAGCGCTCCCTCACCTTTTATTCAAAACCTCGGCAAGGGCATTGAGGCAAAGATAATAACAGGCGGCGATGCAATTTCGGGGGAAAAATCACTTTGTCTGGACTCAATGAATTCCAGGAACGAGTGGATTCTGAGTGCAGAAACATCAGAAAGTTTCAAACTCCCTCCTAACAAAGGCTACATTGCTCAATTCAAATATCACATCGTGGATACCGCTGAACAATCCGCAGAAAACTTTTTCTCAGTCTCAGGAGGAGAAAAACGGTTTTACGCACGCTGGACCTTCGCATCCGGACCCGGGCAGAAAGGCAAAGTTGAATTCGCATTTGTTCTGCCTGAAAACGCAGATGACGCCGCCCTCAGATTCTCTTCACGCGGTGCATGCCGCACGATTATAGATGACATAAAAATCAGGCAGGTTGAAATAAAAATACAATCATGGCTTTTCGAACCCGATGCATTTATCGGCATGCGCAAAATACCGACAAACCCTAATATGCTGGATCTTTCAGATCCGTCGCTTAAAATGACTAGGGATGAATATTTCCCTATAGTAGATGAATTCGGTCAATTCAGACATACCGAATGGCCCGGAAAAGTACACTCTCTGGAAGAACTCAAGGCATCAATAAAAGAAGAACAAAAATACATTGCCTCGCGCCCTGACATTCCTGGACGCGATAATTTCGGCGGACTGGCCGGTTCGGCTGACGAAGCCACGAAAACCGAGGGATTCACTACAGCAAAAGTCAACGGCAAATGGTACTTCAGGGATCCTGAAGGCAACTTATTCTGGTCTGTAGGCATCACCTGTGTCGGTGCTTTCCAGTCAACCATTGTCACAGACAGAGAAAACTACTTTGAAAAAATAGATCCTGAATATATTGAAGATTCCAGAGGCTTCAAGCCGGGCACATATTACTGCGGCAGGAAAGTGAAATCCTATGCTCTGGGTAAAAAGAATATCGTAAGAAAATACGGAAAAGACGGCATTGAAAACTACTGGAAAATCGCAACCGTACGCCTGAAGAAATGGGGTATGAATACATGCGGATCCTGGTCAAGCCGCAGCGTAATGCGTTCCGATGCCGTTCCTTTTACATATATGGTTCACAGTCGCGGCGCAGAACCGCTTGAAACAAAACGCAAACTCTATAAGCTCTGGAGAAACATTCCCGACTATTTCACTCCCGCCTTCAAGACACGCACCATAAAAGCTGCCAAATCACAATCAGAACTGCTCAAATCCCGATATTGCATCGGTGGTTTTGTGGATAACGAGATTTCCTGGCAGCGCACACCGTGTGATACAGCTCTGGCTGTGCTTTCATGCCCCCCCGATCAACCTGCCAAAATCGCAATGAGGAAAATGCTTCGCAAAAAATATTCTGAAATATCCAGCCTGAACAAGGCATGGAAAAGCAGCTATGCAGACTGGGAAGATTTCTTGAAAAAAACAGATTTTGAACCCGACCGCAAAACGACGAAGGCAGACCTGCTGGCTTTTGAAAAACTGTTCTGCGAACGGTATTTCAACGTCTGTCGTACTGCCATAAAAGAGGCTGCTTCCAACGCCCTTTATCTCGGCTGCAGATTCTCATCGCGTAATGAAATCGTCGAAAGGGCAGCCTTTGAAATATGCGACGTTGTAAGCTACAACATGTATAAAAGGTCCGTGGAAAGTTTCTCTCCGCCTCCGGGTGCCAGGGATAAACCTGTCATTATAGGGGAATTCCACATAGGGAGAACAGACAAAGGGTCACCTTACGGCGGACTACTTGAAGCTCCTACTGCTGAACGTGCAGCGGAAGCATACAAAAAGTACATGATATCGGCTGCCAGCAATCCGCATATCGTCGGAGCACACTGGTTTCAGTGGTTTGACATCTTTGTTACAGGACGGGGCGACGGAGCCAACGCCACCTGCGGATTTGTAAGCACAGTTGATGTGCCGGATTACACCATGACTGACGCCTGCCGTGAAATATCTTCAGATCTCTACAGAATACGCGCAGAGAAAGACTGACATAGTGATGCCCGCAAAATCCGGGACAGTCAGTAATTTGACGTAAAAAAATTCAAACAGCTGTTTACTCAGCGGGCTCAATCTGCTAAGATGTGCGCAATATTTTTGGATTGTGTTGCCTTTTTCCAATGGTTTTCATTGTACTGTTCCTTGTGTATTTACATACAACACAAACAAAATACATAACCATACCCCACCCCCTCCGCAAGGAGGGGGTTTTTTTGATATAAACTGTTTTATACACAAAGTTTATGCGTAATAGGCCCTGCACTGAAAGGCAAAATCCCGCCATGCTGAATTGATCCTTGGCAATCCCGCGCAGCGGAAACGCTGGTGTTTTTTCCGGCAACTGGGTCTGGCGGCCTGTTTCTTCCTGCCGGATATTGCTGGCAACAGGATATCCGCCATTATGGAAAATGCCGGTATGTTCGATTTCATGAATTTCAGTACATGGAAACTGGTTGGCAAAATTAAACTGAGTTGATGGTTTAAACATTCCTGAAGGATACTTATAATAATGTGGACAAGGAGTTAGTTATGAGAGTGTTATTCAAGTTGTTTTATCAAGCATCGTTCATAAAAACCACCCGCCTGTGCCTGTTGCTTATTCCGTTTCTGCACCTGGCAAGCGGTCCTTTCTTCCTGCCTGAAGGCATGTGTATTTCAGCCACAGCAAGAGTAGACAAAGTTCGCCTTCTGATTGACGAGTGCTGGGTGGATAACACCGGTACGCGTTGTGTCAGTCAGGAAATATTTCGGGAAGTACATAAACTGATACAGCGTGCTGATGAATTTATCGTGATGGACATATTTCTGCTGAACAACTTCGGATATACTCCCGGGAAAGGTTATTATCCCCTCAGCGATAAGTTCACCGGATGGATAATCGATAAAAAGCGAAACAACCCGGATATTCAGATTATCCTCATCTCTGATCCTATCAACACGCTCTACGATTCACTTGAATCCCCCCATTACAAGACACTTGAACAAGCCGGAGTACAACTTGTTATAACGGATCTCGACAAATTACCTGACAGCAATCCCATTTATTCCATTCCCTGGCGGCTAAGCGTTGGTTTACTGGGAAGCGGCCCCGGCTGGATGATTCCTAATCCCATGGGAGATGACAGAATTTCCCTGCGCAGCTTTCTTAAACTTCTCAACATGAAAGCAAATCACCGGAAAACCATTTTATCGGAAAACGAGATGATGGTTATGAGCGCCAATCCTCACAGCGGCAGCAGCGCACACTGGAATACCGCTCTGCATGTTAAAGGCGGCGGCATGAAAATGCTATGGGAATCAGAAAAAGCGGTAATGCGATTTTCCGGCGTGAGAGAGCCGCCAGAGTTGCATTTTGAAGAAAAAAACGGCTCCGCCTTCCAGGTTGAGCTCTGTACAGAGGAAAAAATCCGTGATCGTGCTGTGAATCTTTTAGACGATCTTAAACCGGGTGGACGCGTGGATCTTTCAATGTTCTACCTGTCTGACGGCGATATTATCAGCGCTCTGATTCATGCGGCTGAACGCGGTTGTTACATGAGAATTATTCTGGATGCCAATAAAGATGCTTTCGGTCGTGAAAAGAACGGCATCCCTAACAGACAGACAGCCGCGCTTTTAAACGAACATAACATTCCCGTCCGGTGGGCGCATACTTCCGGTGAACAGTTCCATGTGAAAATGTTGTATGTTGAAACACTCACCGGCAAGGCGACTCTGATGACAGGATCAGCCAATTATACAAGACGCAATATCGGAAATTTCAATGCGGAGAGCTGCCTGGCGGTCACCGGCTCAGTTGATGCCGACCCAATGACAAAACAGAGACAGACATTCGACCGCTGGTGGAACAATACACCTCAACGCAGTTATACTCTCGATTATTCCATCTATGCCGATGAAAATCGTATACGTCGATTCACTGCATGGTTACAGGAAATAAGCGGATTGAGTTCATTTTAGACAAAAAAAGTTTCCCGCCAGGAATTCCTGGCAGGAAACTGTGTGGTGTTTATATGTTAATTCGGGTTGTGTGTGGCTGTAAAATTAGCAAAAGTGTGTGTTCTATGCAACCATAAAAATAATATTTCTAATAAAATTTCTTTAATATTGATTCTAAGCCCTTTGTTTTATGGCTGCATATGTAATTATTTACCTCAACAAACTTACTTAATGTCATAATATGCACACAGGGTTTCCGGATAATTATTTTAACACGCATAAAAAAACAGTCAGAAAATAACATAATTTCCGTAAATGAATAAGTTTTCGCGTTTAGATGCGTTGTGATATATTGAATTGCATGAAATCACTTATTGATCTATTGAGCAGATTCACACTTCTAAGTATGTTCTGTTTTCTGCCCGCATGCACCTGCAATACACAGATAATGTCACAAAAAAATCGCGTGATGACATGGGTGCCGCCTTATGCAGTCAGTCAATGCAGCAAACGTCTAAATGAGACTTACAGCGGCATAGGCATGAAACACGGAATAACCCATCTCGGGCTTCAGTTCTGGAATCCAACCTCTTCAGGCAACATAAGGTACGTCACTAAATTCAATACTATCAATGACTCAACAGTCCGTAATTTCCAGCGTTGGGGCAAGGCCCACAACATCCGTGTTATGCTTTGCATCTACAATGGAAGCTCATCCGAATGGAACTGGAATCTGGCGGAATCAGCATTCGGCAACCACCGCAGCAGATTAATCAATGCACTGGTAAAGGAGTGCCGCAGGCTTAATCTTCACGGAGTTGATATCGATTTTGAAGGCAAAGGGAATCAGGCTTCCTCAAAGCATGCCTATATCAGGTTTATTGCGGAGTTATCACAAAGGCTGCACGCTGAAGGCCGGGAGCTTACTGTGGACAGCCATGCCTACAAATGGGGAGTACCCAATCAGAGCTGGTGGCCACAAATCCTTCCTCATGTAGATGCACTTCATGTCATGGGTTACGCAGAGACAGGCGCAGGTGCAGCTGGCTGGAGATCATACAGCCATATCAAAGCCGCAGCAGGACGTCATGCGTCAAAAGTGGCTGTCGGAGTTCCCGGGTATGAAGCGGCATGGCAGAACAGGGCGGCCATCACACATCTCAAATGGCTGGCTTATGACGGAACCATGGGCCTTGCAATATGGGATGCTCAGCTGAAAAATCCTGTGTGGAGATCTAAAGCGACATGGATTGCTGTTGCCGGAATCAAGACACCCAAAGGGCGCCGGCTCCATCGTTGAAATGCTGGCAGTAAGATCAGTAATATCCCGCACAGCCGGAACAAATCTGCCCATGCCATGTCAGCATTTCCATCTATCGTGATACTTGCTTTCCGGTTTTACGAGATAAAGTGAAGCAATTTGTTAAAACCATTTTCTGCATTGCCATAAAAAACGTCACACCAGCGTTTTTTCCGTGCTTTACCATGTAAATCCGTGTTAAAAAAGATCATGCAACTGAACTTTGAAGAACTGGATTACCAGCAAACTCCGCTAGGTGAACTGATACTGCAGAAGCGTAATGCCGTTGAGACTGACGGACGTTTGATCTATGAGGTGAAACTCAACCATGAGTATCTTATGTCATCTCTCTTTTACGACGGTGAAATTGCCCTTGCCAGGCTTGGTCTTGATCGTCTGAAAGGTGAAGAATGGGATATCGTTATTGGCGGACTCGGATTGGGTTTTACCGCAGTCGAAGCACTGAAGAATTCCCGAGTTGAACGCATGATTGTCGTGGAAGCCCTTGATTCGGTTATTGAATGGCATCAAAAGGCTCTGGTCCCCAACGGAAGAGCTCTGACAGATGATACGCGCTGCATTTATCATAATGCCGACTTCTTTGCTCTTGCCCGAAACAACGGATTTGATCCGGATCACGCAAATCATCAATTTGACGCAATCCTGCTGGATATCGATCATACACCCGATGCTCTGCTGAATCCCTCACACGCTAACTTCTATACGGAGGAGGGAATTAAACGCCTTGCAACATTCATCAAGCCGGGAGGTGTCTTTGCGCTCTGGTCAAATGAAGCTCCCGAAAATAATTTCATGCGGATTCTCTCAACCGCTTTTTCAGATGTTGAAGGTCACATTGCAGAGTTCCCGAATCCGATTCAGAACAACACGGCCTACAACGGCATTTACGTTGCTGTAGCACCGAAGTCATAGCTTTGCTTTATACAAAGCTGTCAAGACAGCATCATTTGCAATATCCTGCAAATGCTTTTGCCTCTTCAAGCGAAGAGATTTCCCCCTCCAACTGGGCATCATAGAGTTTTTTCAGAAGCCTGCCCATTTTCGGACCGGGTTTCATTCCCCACTGCATCAGAATTTTACCGGTGACTAAGGGTGGTGGAAGAGCCGGTTCATTCTTAAATTCTTTATGACTGTTCATAAGATACTGCCAACCGCTCAGATCCCCATTACTGCAGAGACAATCCTGTTTGTTTAATGCCAGCAGGTTTTCAATATTTTCAAGCCCGAGATATCTGCGCAGAGTGGATCTGCGCATCTTACGCGGATCAATAAAGCGCATGTGATGTGCAACCAGCTCCTTGACTGCAGCTGTCAGGGCATTCGGCAGTTTCAGTCGAGTCATGATTCTCTCAGTCATATCTGCACCGACATCTGCATGCCTCATAAAACGTATGCGGACTTCTCCGGTTTTCTGATGCGGTCCGCGGCTGTATGTCGCGGGTTTACCTATATCGTGAAAAAGAATCCCCAGTGCCAGCACAGTATCACGGGGAGCCTCCACCCCGTCCAGCATCATGCAGGTGTGCGTCCATACATCCCCCTCCGGATGGAATTGAGGCGGCTGTTCAACACCGTATAAAGCAACAACCTCAGGCAGAAACTCCTTGAGAAGCCCACTTGTGCGCAGCATATTCATAGCAATGGACGATCTAGGCGATTCACAGATCATACGGATAAATTCATTACTGATGCGTTCGATACTGACTTTTGTAATATTTTCCGGCATGGAACAAAGCGCCTGCCAGGTCTCGGACTCAATTTCAAATTCCATGACTGAGGCAAAACGGACAGCACGCAGCATACGCAGGTGATCTTCAGCAAAACGGTCTGCCGCACAGCCGATTGCCCGGACAACTCCGGCCTTGAGATCATCGATTCCCCCGACATAATCGATCACCTCTTTTGTCGAGGGATCATAAAAAAGTCCGTTAATCGTAAAATCACGCCTTTGCGCATCCTCTTCAGCACAACTGAAATGAATTTTTTCCGGATAACGTCCGTTCACATAAACACCGTCACTGCGGAAAGATGCGACATCGAACTGAAACTCGCCCTCCAGCACAAGAATGACCCCGAAGGCCCTGCCTACACTGACAGTGCGTCCAGGAAAGAGTTTTTCAACCTGTTCAGGCGCTGCTGACGTGGCAATATCCACATCCTTCAAGGGTCGCCCGCAAAGTGCATCCCGCACGCAGCCTCCAGCAAAGAGCGTTTCATATCCGGCATCTTTTAACACCCCGACAACCTTCAAGGCCGCTTTCACCAAGGATTTATTAGATATATCTAACTTTACTTTCATCTTCATTGTACACAAAACGTAGCACACAATACCATGGCCGTCAACAAGCAATGACCGTTTTGTTTGCTGTTGTATTATACGTAACATCCTGGTAAATTTAAGCATTATCTTGTGTTTTACCAGACGGAAAATAAAACTGTTCCGATTAATACGTGTTCTGTATGCGAAAAGGGATTGTCTGACTCATATGAGTCAGAAAAAAACATCGACTGATGAATCTTCGTTTATCCAATATTACGGGCACTCTCACCCGTGCATTGAAGCTTATCTGGATGAGTAGCCCGTCTCTGGCTCTCTGGCACAGCCTGCTCGCCTTTGTGCTGGCGCTCCTGCCGCTGCTTTCTCTGCTGGCATTGAAAAAGATAGTTGATTCCGCGAGCCTGCTCTATAAATCCGGCGCACTGGAAGAAGCAACCCTGTTATCATCCCTCCATCTCTACAGCAGCAACGCCACCATGGCAACCCTGATTCACTGGACACTGCTGGCTGTGTTCTGTCTTGTCACAAGCGCCTTCCTCAAAATAGCTGTTTCGTGGATTTCAGAGTTTCACTCAATCGCGGTTACAGATGAGGTTTACCGAAAGCTGCATGCAACCCTGACAAATGCGGATTTCGCTTTCTTTGAAAATCCGGACGACCAGAACAACCTCTACCTGGCACGCGAGCAGGCAGTTTCGCGTCCGATGCAGATCATCAGAAGCATGAACCGTCTGATCCAGAGTGCCACATCCCTGATCGGCGGACTCATCATCCTGTTCAGTCTCGTACCATTACTACCCCTACTGCTCTGTCTATCCGCGATTCCCGGCATGTACCTTAAACTCATACGTTCACGGCACTTCTTTCAATGGCGCCGACAGCTGATTCCCAAAGAGCGTGAGTGCTCCTACTTTCACAGCATCATGACATCCAACGAAGGCGCCAAGGAAATCCGCCTGTATGGACATGCTGATTTCTGTCAGGATAAATTCCAGAAGGCCCGCGATTATCTTAAAGTCAAACGCAAAACCTGGCGCAAGGCTGTACTCCGTTACGATCTGGCTGGCATGTCTATAGGTTTTGCTGCTGCTGGCGCCGCCCTGCTCTGGCTGCTTGAGCACACCCTGACTGGCACGCTAACGATCGGAACCTTTGTTCTCTGCATTCAGGCACTGCGCAGAGGCCAGGGGGTTATTACAACAATTTCCGAAACCATTGCATCTCTGCTGGAAGACTCTATATTTCTACAGAGCTATGAAGAACTGATCAACCGTAAACCCCGTATCTGTGCACCGAAAAACCCTGCCCCCCTGCCGGTCCCACTCAAAAAAGGAATAGATTTTGAGAATGTAAGTTTCACATACCAGGGCTCTGCATCACCGGCACTTTGTAATGTTTCATTAAGTCTGCAACCCGGACAGCGGATTGCACTGGCAGGCTCCAACGGAGCGGGAAAATCCACCCTGATAAAACTGCTCTGCCGTCTCTACGAGCCTTCAGCGGGAAGGATACTGGTTGACGGCACTGATTTGAAGTATATCGATCCTGTAAAGTGGCGCCGGCAGATAGGCGTTCTCTTCGAAGATTTCAACACATACCAACTCTCAGCAGAAGACAACATAAGAATCGGCCACCCGGACTTTCAACAGGATGATCCACACATTGCCAGGGCAGCGGATTCAGCCGGGCTGAGCGCGTGCATCAAGAGCTGGCCTCATGGTCTGAAAACCCTTCTCGGTCGATGGTTGCATGACGGAATTGAACCCAGCATGGGCCAATGGCAGAAACTGGCCCTCGCCCGGACCTTCCTGCGTCCTGCCAGCATTTACCTTTTAGATGAACCGACCAGTGCACTGGACGGAATTGCCCAGAAAGAGATGTTGGAGTCGCTCAAGATTCTATCAGAAGGCAGACTGACTCTCTTTACATCACACCGCTCACTGCCCATCGGCATGGCCGACCGCGTTGTACTGCTGGAAAACGGAAGGGTTACTGTGGATACAACAACTGAAAAAATATCAAATAATGATGTATTCAAAGGGTTGTTTAAACAAGATTAAATTGCAATATCTGCGAAGATCCGCGGACTTAAAAATGAACAAGGAACTTAAAAAGAAGCTGAGAGAGCTACCGGACAAGCCCGGATGCTATATGATGCGCGACCGTAAAGGATCCATAATATACATAGGCAAAGCTCTTTCACTGCGTAAACGCGTGCAGAGTTACTTCCGTCCATCAACTATGCGCAATGCACCGCCCAAACTGCGCAGTATGGTCAACAGCGTGGAGGATCTCAGCATTTTGCTTGTGCGCAACGAAGCCGAAGCCCTGCTTACTGAAGGCAGTCTGATCAAACAGTACAGACCACGTTACAATATTCTGCTTCGTGACGACAAACGTTATCTTGCTCTGAAAGCCGATCCTGATGCTCCGGTGCCGCGCCTGACAACCTGCCGTATCATCCGGAATGACGGAGCTGCTTATTTCGGTCCGTTTCCTTCTTCAACAGTTGTCCGCACCGTGCTGAATTTCGTGGAACGTCGTTACGGACTTCGCAAATGTTCCCCTATTATTCCCGATGAAGAAACCCACAGACACTGCATGAATGACATCATCCGCTTCTGTTCCGCGCCCTGTACAGGAAATGTTACCCTGGAAGAATATCGCAGGCGTTTTAACGAAGCCTGCGCATTTCTCCGGGGTGAACGCATGGCAGTGATTGAAGAGGTCAGGGAACTGATGGAAGATGCTGCCGAAAAGCATGACTTTGAAAAAGCGGCGCAATTCCGTGACACGTGGATTGCCCTGCGCCAGATGCTGCGTCAAAAAGCGAAAGTCAAGACACCGCCTGAAATTCAGAGAGCGGAAGCTCACAAGGGAATTAAAGACCTCAAGATACGGCTGGGACTCAAGATCATACCCCACCGCATTGAAGGATTTGATATATCCAATCTCTTCGGAACAAATTCTGTCGCCAGCATGGTTGTTTCTACCGACGGCATTCCTGACAAACGCTACTACCGCCGCTTCCGCATAAAAACAGTAGAAGGCGCAGACGACCCCCGCTCCATGGCCGAGGTCATTTCAAGGCGCTATAAACGTTTACATAACGAAGGCGGTCGGATGCCGGATCTGATTATGATAGATGGAGGCATAACCCAGCTCAGGGCGTCCCGGAGAGCACTGAAAGAACTTGGACTGAATATCCCCGCAATAGGCCTGGCCAAGCAGATGGAGGAGATTGTCGTGGACCGTCCTGGAAAGCAATCCATTTTTCTGCCGCATGACACCGCGGCCCTCAAGGTTCTGATCCGGCTGCGCGATGAAGCCCACCGTTTTGCAGTAGATTACCACAGACGTCTCCGCAACCGCACTATTCGCGAATCCGCACTGGATGAAATACCCGGTATCGGTCCAGTAAAGAAAAATGCGCTATTAAAACACTTCGGTTCAGTCTATCGCCTGGCACGGGCATCTGTCGAAGAAATCGCCGAAGTCTCCGGCATTACGGAAAAACTCGCAACAGCGATTCATAGAGCGGTCTCCACACGATCATGAGCTTAAAATACGATAGATGATTATTTTAACACGGAGACACGATGACACAGAGGAAACAAGGTGAATAACCACAACAGTGGGCGCATCTGCGATTATGTTGTGCGCAACATAATCGCAGATGCGCCCATGCTATCATCATCGGAACGGCCAGCCGGGAAAAAAGGAGAACACCGGAATTAAATAAAACGCACTGAAATTTGCTGTTGCAATTAAAGCAGATATATCCTATCTTATGTGCTCATTTTACGGGACGTTGCACAGCCTGGTAGTGCGCCAGCTTTGGGAGCTGGATGTCGGGGGTTCAAATCCCTCCGTCCCGACCATAAAACAATCAGCCGCCTGCCGGTGATCAATTCTCTGAATAAAATACTGCGTCTGATGGTCAGGGTTTCACTTTATCAACCCTATTCTGGGCGAAGTAAAAGGCCAGTACACAATAGCTGCCGGTCCCAGGAGATTTCTTTCGGGCACAGGCCCCCAGTAACGGCTATCATAGCTGTTAAATGAATTGTCACCCATCGCATAATATTCATCGGATGCTAATGTCACGGTGTCTTCAGGAGATGACAGCCTTCCGGGACCGCGGTGTCGGGAACTTCCGCTTGGATTGAATCCTGAATACGGCGGGGCCCATTCACCGATTTTTTCCTTACGTGCTATCATACCCAGCCGTCCGGGACCGGTGATAATCTTACCGTTAACAATCAGGTCGGGAGGTTTGATCTGCATGGTATCGTTCGGGGTTCCGGTCATCCGCTTGATGTAGTGTGTTCCCTGCTGCAGGCCGCGGATATCCTGGGTGGAAAAAACCATAACTTCACCGCGTTCCGGATGTACAAAGTTCCATTTCCAGCGGTTGACAAAAACAAAATCGCCGCTGACAACCTTGCCGGCCCATAGGATATCGCCTTTGCGCACAATCTGTCCGTTAGCGACTCCTCCTTTGATGTTTACAGGAATATTATGTTCTTTCTTAACAAACGCGTCACTTGGAACATAATGCGGATAACCACCGATAATAACCGGCATAAACCCGGGCTTTTTACTGCCGGCACCGCTGGTGAAACGCACTGTACCGTTTGCCTTTGAATAAACAATTTTGAAACTTGTGCCTGTTATGATCCATCGGAAAAAACTTATCGGCGGCGTATCCAGAAAAGTGCGTTCTCCCGCGTCACATGTAATGGAGTGTATCCCGTAAAGTGTAGGCCGCATGGAACCGGTCGGGATTTTAAAGGGCTGGTAAAAATAGGCGCGGAAAGCCATTGCAACGGAAATCGCCACGACCAAAACATCAAAATTCTCATGAAACCATTCAAACTTACGTGGCGGATTCAAACGATCAATGCGACTTTCCAGTTTTTCAAAGGCCATTTTTATTGCATCTATGTCACCGGATTTCCGGGCTTTTACGGCAGCTTCAATGGCGATATTCAGTTCATTGAGATCATCGGAAGACATCAGATCGCCCCTGCTGGCCTTCAGCACTGAAGCTCGATGTATCAGGTGTTTAATCTCTTTTCTGAGCCGTCGTTTTTCAAAAAAAATCATAATAATCCGGATAATGTTTGTCCGCTAAAGAGGTAATAATATCAGTTTCAGGCTTATGCCGCGATAAGCAAATTTCTGTTTTTTTCAGTGTGTCAGCTGTCTTTTGACTTTCCTTTGAGCACAGCGATGAAAGCGGATTGAGGCACTTTGACCTGTCCGAACTCCTTCATGCGTTTCTTGCCCTCTTTCTGTTTTTTCAAAAGTTTCTGCTTCCGGGTAACATCACCGCCGTAAAGCTTGGCGGTAACATCTTTACGGAAAGGTCTTATATCCTCACGGGCTATTATATTGCGTCCGATAGCAGCCTGTACAGGTATCTTGAACATGTGCGGAGGAATGCTTTTGGAGAGAGCTTTGCATATTTTGCGGCCGTGTGCCACAGCTTTATCGCGATGTACCATACAGGAAAAGGCATCAACAACTTCTCCGTTAAGCATGATATCCATCTTGACAATATCACTGGTCTGATATCCATACGGCTCATAATCCATGGAAGCATATCCATGACTCACACTTTTGAGCATATCGTGAAAATCGATTAAAATTTCATTGAGAGGCATGACGCAGGTAATAATCACACGGGTTGCATCCAGACTTTCGGTTCCGGTAACTTCCCCGCGACGCTCAAGCACAATGCGCATCATATCACCGATGCAGTCGCTGGGGCAGATGATCGTCGCTTTGATGACAGGTTCTTCAATCTGAGTTATCCTCGTTACATCCGGAAGCAGAACAGGATTGTCAATTTCCATCACCTCACCATCGTTTTTCCCGATTTTGTAAACAACAGCTGGATGAGTGCTTATAATATCCAGATCAAACTCACGACGCAACCGCTCCTGCACCACCTCCATGTGAAGCAGCCCCAGAAAACCGCAACGGAAACCGAAACCCAGTGCGATGGAACTTTCCGGGTGATAAGAGAAGGCGGAATCATTCAGCTGCAGTTTTTCAAGACCCGTGCGTACTTTTTCATATTCATCCGTACTGACAGGATAAAGACCGCTGAAAACCATGGGATGCACATCTTTGAAACCAGGCAGCGGTTCCGAAACGCCATCTCTGACGGAAGTTACCGTATCCCCTATTTTAATTTCCGAGGGATCTTTTATCGTTCCCACAAGATATCCGACCTGACCTGCTTCGAGAACATCCACAGGTTTCTGCGTGGGGCTGAAAATACCGACCTCACGTAAAAGCGTTGTCTGTCCGCTCCTGATGAAAGATATGGCATCACCTGATTTCAACGAACCATCCACAACCCGCACATAGGTAATCACACCGCGGTAAACATCAAAGACAGAATCAAAGACCAGAGCACGGAGAGGTGCATCGGATCCTTTGGATACAGGTGGAGGCACATGCTTGACGACAGCTTCCAGAACCGGAGCAACGCCCTCGCCTGTCTTGGCACTTATGTAAAGCGGCTCATCAACGGGAATTCCGAGTACCTCCTCGATCTGTCGCGAAACAGCTTCCGCATCCGCACCCGGCAGATCCACTTTATTCAGCACCGGCAGGATTTCAAGATCGTTGTCGAGTGCCAGATAGGTGTTGGCTACTGTCTGCGCTTCAACCCCCTGCGCGGCATCCACTACCAAAACAGCACCTTCACAGGCCCCCATGCTACGGGACACCTCATAGGTGAAATCCACATGTCCCGGAGTGTCAATCAGATTGAGCAGATAGGATTCACCGTCAGCCGCCGTAAACATCATTGATACAGGATGTGACTTGATAGTGATGCCCCGTTCACGTTCAAGATCCATAGCATCAAGAGTCTGCTCACGAAGCTGCCGGGCATTTATGGCTTTTGTCAGCTCCAGAATCCTGTCGGACAGTGTAGTTTTGCCATGATCAATATGGGCAATAATACAAAAATTACGTATATTTTTCAGTTTTGTCTGCATTGAAATCCGTGTTTTATGGCTCTGGCGGATCGGCGTCCGGAAAACGGTGTATCACTGCTGTTGTGACTTTGACATACAGCGCCGTCGCATTTCTGTCACAGCGGCACCCATATTTTCCTGTTTAAACATGAAACTTCCGGCCACAAAAAGATTAGCCCCCCGGGCGGCACACTGTTCAGCTGTTTCAAAATTAATTCCACCGTCAACCATGATATCAAAATCAGCCATACCCGCATTGTCGGCATACTCCCGCAGCGCACTGATTTCAGGCAACACTTCAGGCATAAAAGACTGTCCGCCGTAACCGGGATTAACTGTCATGAAAAGCACTTCATCACAGAGCGGCAGATAGGGTTTAAGCATGGCGATACCTGTCTGCGGACGCAGGACCAGGCCTGAACGCAATCCGCGGGAACGTATACTTTTCAGAGTCTTCCACATATCGCAGTCAGCTTCGACATGAATCTGAATCGAATCGGCACCTGCATCGGCAAAAGTATCTATATAAAGATCAGGGCGTGTAAGCATCAGATGAACACTTCTGAAAAGTTCAGGGGAAACGCGTTTTGCAAGTGCTACAACATCAGGGCCAAAACTCAGGTTGGGCACAAAATGCCCATCCATTATATCGAGATGAACGGCATCAGCGCCGGATGCCTCCACACGCTTGGTTTCTTCGGCAAGGAAGCCAAAATCAGCAGCTAAAAGAGATGGTGATATTCCGAATTTCATAAGCGCTGATTATACAGAACTGCGGCAGTAAATGCAAACCCGGTGATCAGTGCTGTTGGGCGATGAGCAAAAGTGGAATTCTCGGACATACACGTGAAGCCGCTTCGCTCTGCGGGACGCGCTATACTTTCTTCGCGCTTACCAGCCAGTGAGGCATAGGAGGCGGCAGATGTTGAGTTCGGCAATCATGAAAACCGCTTTTTTCAAGCCATTGGTAAAGTTCGCTGTCTGAAAAAACCCATCCGTTAAAGGTTGTCAGAGCCATATTTACAGCAAAAAGGGCTGAAAAAACGGGAAAGGTGTGTGTGATGTCAGTCATCATATCGAGAATATAGATGTATCCGCCCGGTTTAAGAGCATCATTTGCCCTTTTGAGTATATCCACAATCATTCCGGGGGCTTCCTGATGCAGGGCACCGAATATTGTAACAACATCGTATGCCTCGTGTTCATAAACATCGGTATGATAATCACCTTCCCTGCACTCCACGCGGTCTGCGGCGGGGCTTTGGGCTGTCAGTGTTGCCGCCACTCCGGAAATTGCGGGAAGATCCACAGTAACGCATTTCAGTTCGGGATAGGTTTCCGCCAGCATAACCGCGTAGGTTCCGGGACCACCCGCCATATCCAGCAGACGGGTGCATCCTGAAAGATCCATAACAGGTACAACACAGCGGCCAATTCCGAGAGCACGCCCATGCATGGAAAGAACAAAACGGCTTGTGCGGTTGTAATCGCTGCCGAGATGTTCAGCGGGATCTTCCACCGGTTTACCTGTCTTCACCAGCTTGTCCAGTTCTCCCCAGGCAGGATATACATCACGGTTATATTCTATTGCCTTACCCAGATAACCGGGAGCCCCCTGGACAAGAACTGTACGCCCGGCATCGCTGTTGGAATATACTTCACCATTCTTCCGCAGGAGACCTGTCGCCGCGCAAGCGTCGAGCAGCAGTCGCATTCCCCAACGGCTGCATTCACAGCGTTCCGCAATCATATCCAGCGTTGCACCGCTGTTCTCTTCACCTTCTATCACACTGAATACATCATGTTCCAATGCCGCGAAAAGAACAGCCGAACGGTAATAGGCACTGGCGCAATCGACTATTCCCTGAACAGTTAAAACTTCCTTCTCCCTCATTTTCATCCTCTGATTAAATTGAATATGATATGATACTGTCTATTTTCACAAGTGACAAGCGGCGAGTTTTAAATCAAGGATGAAGAATGAAAGCAGCTTCGGGCTTATGAGACAAGCCATGAAATTTCCAATCCGGACAATATTACTTTTTATTTTTGTTTCACTGCTGATAATCATCCCCTTCTGTATCTGGGGTGAAAGCATTGACGAATGGACAGGCGGAATTATAAAGACGGGGCGAAGACATCCCCTCTATGCCGGCATAATTCTCAGTGCTCTGCTAGCTTCTGATATATTGCTACCTGTACCTTCATGCATTGTAAGCACAGCCTGCGGCATGATACTCGGATTTATATACGGTACTCTCGCATCATTTATGGGAATGAGCGTAAGCTGTCTCGCGGGTTATTTTACGGGACGCCTCTGCACCCCCGCGGCGCAGAAGCTACTGGGGGAAAATGAGTCTGAACAAATGCGGATTTTTCAC
>JAWOEI010000069.1:0-26448 GCA_046482825.1 Kiritimatiellia bacterium | reverse complement strand
GTTGAGGACCATGCTACAGTACGGGATTTAAACCCCATAGGGCGGGACGGTCTCATCAACTCCGCCGAGAGGTGATGGCCATCGCCTCTCGGCTACTTCTCCAGACACTCATCTGGAAAAACGATCCGATTGTATCAAATTCTAATCAAACAACGGCGGGGTCCGTGACCCCGCCGTGCACCGATTCGCATATGCGCCTGTTCACCCTCGGGCAGAAATATAAGAATAATACTGGTGGTTTTGATACTGTAACGCGGAGCCGGAAGCGAATCAGCTACAGGAACAGATTCGATAGCATTATATACAGCAGCGCGGATAACAGGATTCGGACTGAACCTATTACCTGCCGAACAAACGGCAGAAAAGTCCCCGCAAACCGGGCATACGGTTCATCATCCAGGTTTCCGCGACGCGCTTAGTCAGAAAGGACATGGTCGGGAAAGAATGCTGAAGAAACATAATATCCCATATCCGGATTTTTTTCTGGATAGCCAAAGCCCATTCGCCTATCATTTCTCCTGAGCCTTCTCCGACTATACTGGCACCGTAAATACGACCGGTAACCGGATGGATAAAAGCTTTTACCCACCCTTCACCTATTCCTTCGGCTATCGCAGCCCCGTAATCCGCATATTTGCTTGTCACCACCTCATAACGCTGGCCAGCTTTTTTCAGATCGGCTTCGCATAGGCCGACCCTAGAAACGGGCGGATCTGTAAAAACAGTCGAAGGCACCACATAACGCCTAAAATTAAAGCCTAAAGGCCGCGGCATCATGCAGTTCATCAAGGCCAGCATACCCTGATGCATAGCGGCATGCGAAAGCAGCACATTCCCATTGCCATCCCCGGGTGCATAAACTGACCTGCATGTGGTGCGTAAATAACGATCAACCGCTATTCCCCCGGAGCTGTATTCAATGCCCGCATTTTCGAGCTGGAGTCCGTCAAGTTCCCATTTGCGTCCCGCCGCCACCAGCAGACGCACAGATCCTAAACGTTCATTCTGATCCGTATATACTGCAATCTCAGAACCTTCCCGATCCGCCCGCAGCAATTTTCTTCCATTAAAAACTTCAATACCTTCACGCTTGAATACCGTCTCCAGAAAAAATCCGGCATCCGGATCACCGGAAGGCAGGAGATGATCATCCATGTGCACAATCTGCACACGGCGCGTACCCAGGCGCTTAAAGGCCTGAGCCATCTCACAGCCTATAGCGCCGCCCCCGAGTATCGTTAAACTCTCGGGAATATCATCCTGTGCAAAGACATTTTCGTTGGTAAGAATATCCACCTTCTCTATGCCCGGCACAGGAGGAATCGCCGGGCGTGAACCGGTGCAGATAAAGATATACTTGGCCCGATAACGTTTTTCCCCGACCGCTACAGTATGTTTATCTACAAAAACAGCTTCTCCCTCCCCCAATACAAGATCAACCTTGTCAAACATCCTGGTGGTTTTGTTATTGTTGATGTACTCGATAAAAGACTGAATCTTCCCAAAAACATCTTCCACATCCGGAGGCGGCGTTTTTTCCAGTCCCATTGACGCCATAAGACCGGCATTATGTCTTAATTGGGCCATACGCAGCAGAGACTTACTCGGGATGCACCCTACATTCATGCACTCCCCCCCGATCCTGTGCTTTTCAACCGCACAGACTTTCAGTCCCATTTCCGAACCCATGACGGATACCGCCATACCGGCAGGCCCCAGTCCAATAACAAGCAGATCATATTTAAACATCAATACACCTTTCATATACTGATTTAAGCAGCCTGTCTGCATTCATCCGCAAAGACAGCGATTATTGCGTTGCAGTACAATTAATTTCGAGCAATCCGAGCTTGACCAGCCACTCCCAGACCCGGGCTTTCCAGGTGAAAGCGGGAGTTCCGGGGGCCGGTGTTTTCATAAAACAATGCCCCTCTTCGGCCATGATGTGGAGTTCAGCAGGGATCTTCATTGTCCTGAGTTTGTGATACACCCTGACAGACGCCATGGGCGACCATGAATCGGCATCGCCATGTATCAGACACATAGGCGGTGTTTTGGCATCGAATCTGAACTCCGGCACAAGCGGAGCTGTCAGATCATCACAGCCCGGGACATTGCACTTGTCTGATTCGGGAACCAGACCATACGCCGCATACACCGGAATTGCAAAATTAACATGGCACGGAACCGCATCAATTTCGTCAATCGGTTCATAGGCCGGTGTAAGCGAAGAGGTTGCAACCATCAGCGTAAGATGTCCGCCGGCGCTGCATCCGGTAAACCCTATCTTCTCTGTGTTGAGTCCGCGTTTACCGGCCTGCGAACGGACAAAACGTACGGTGCGCTGGGCGTCCTGCCAGGCAGTCACATGTTTCGCAATACCTACAGGCCGGGGCGTACGGTAGCGCATTGATACAACAGTCACCCCTCTTTGAAGAAAGTAATCACGTATGGGGGAAACTTCAAATCCGTCGATTCCGCATCCCTTGTAACTTCCGCCCGAAACAGAAATAAGTATCATGTCGCTGCGAACTTTCCTGGGTGTAAACCATACCAGATAAGGGGCATAAGGCTGATTGGTCTGGACACTGGGCATTTTGCCTTCCGGCCAGACCTTAAAGCGCTCTATTTTCGACACATATTCGGAACGACCATCGGCAAAAACCGCAGTAAAGGATGTCGCAAAAACAAAAGCCAGTATTACAATTCTTTTATTTGTCATAATATTCTACCTGAGTTATTGAAAAATTATATGTACATCACATATAAAGCAAAACACATTCGCGCTTACACTGGACACAGTGCAGCATGGACTTTAAGGGACAACCGAAAAGTTAAAACTTAAAAAAGGACATGAATCTCATAACGCCTTCCCCCGAGATACATACAGTGTCTGTCGGTCTGTTTACAGGCACTCGGATTGTTACTAATCTCAAAATCAACATTTATTATGCAAGAAAGAGACTCAGAATGTCAACCCTTCTGCTTTCTCGTGAAATCCGTAGGGTGCATCTGCGAATCGTTGCAAATCGTCAAATTTACGGCAATTTGCATCATACATCTTCCAAGGTCAAGGACCTCGGCTACAGTTCTAATGCATTTTTACTGTAGGACGGGGTCCGTGACCCCGCCGTGCACCGATTCGCAGATGCGCCCAAATCCGTATTGCCAATTGTCCATTCGTGACTTGAAAGCGATTCCGGCATATATTAAGATTTTATTCAAAACTACACCGTTCCGATTTTACGGAGCGTGCAGGACTTAATATGATTTTACTGATAACGCCTCCGTTTGTGCAACTGAACACTCCATATTCCGCCACACCTATTCTGAGCGGTTTTCTGAGAAGCCGGGGTGCTGATGTTTCACAGGTTGATCTTTCTCTGAAACTGGCCCTGCATCTGTTTTCCAACGAGGGGTTAATTGAAATTGCGGAGGAGTGCAGAAAAAAACCGGAGAAAACAGCAACGGTTCAATTTTTTCTGGATAAGCTGGAAAGTTATACATCAACAGTGGATGAAGTTATCTCTTTTCTTCAGGGGAGAAACGATGCCGCCGGCTGGTTGATCGCCAGACCCGGATGGCTGCCGGAGGGCCCGTCCTTCAACGCACTGGAACCGGAAGGTACGGGTATAACGGCTGACGAAAACCTGGCCGAGCTGTTCGGCGATCTAGGAGTAGCTGACAGAGCAAAATATCTGGCTTCGCTGTATCTTGATGACATCGCTTTAATTATTCGTGAAGGCGCAGATCAGGATTTCGGGTTTTCGCGCTATGCGGAAAGAATTGCTGCATCGGCACCTTCTTTCAGTCCTTTACAGCAAAAGCTTGAGGGTGAAACAACCTACATTGACCGTCTGATTGAAACCATGACGGCTGAAACCCTGAAAAAACACTCGCCGGATATTGCAGGCATCACCATTCCTTTTCCCGGAACTCTCTATTCGGCTCTGCGCATCTGTAAGACAATAAGGCGTTGCAATCCGGATATCAGGATTGTCATAGGCGGCGGTTATGTGAACACGGAACTGCGCAATCTCACCGACAGGCGCATTTTCGAGTATGTGGATGCCATCCTTTATGATGAGGGTTTTGAACCATGGCTGGGTATTACAGGCGAAGCTGACTCTGTCCGTACAGTCACCAGAGAATCCGAACTTCCCCCTGATCTCACAGCTTCGCCTGGCGGCAAAGCTCATCTGAAACCGGATTACGACGGATTGAACCTAACGGAATACTTCAGCCTGATGGAGATGCCCAACCCCATGCACAGAATATGGTCGGATGGGCGCTGGCTCAAGCTACAGCTGTCAAACGGATGCTATTGGAACAAGTGCGCTTTCTGCGACACATCACTTGATTATATCCGGCGCTATCAGCCACCGGATATCAATGAACTGATTGATTGTATAATCCGCCTGAAGAAGGAGACAGGTCAATCCGGATTTCATTTCACTGATGAAGCTCTTCCCCCGGCACTTATACGGAAATTCTGTAAAGAAATTGTCAATCGTTCTGTCGTCATCACCTGGTGGGGTAATATACGGTTTGAAAGTAATTTTGACAGCACTTTGGCACAGCTTATGGCTGATTCCGGCTGCATTGCGGTGACCGGAGGTCTGGAATGCGCCGACAACCGCCTGCTGCAGCTGATGAACAAGGGCATCACTCTGGAATCAGCGACAAAAGCCTGTAAGGCACTGGCTGATGCCGGCATTCTGGTGCATGCTTATCTTATGTACGGATTTCCCACCCAGACACGCAAAGAGACGGTAGAAGCACTGGATTTTGTGCGGAGATGTTTTGCAAGCGGCTGCATACAGTCCGCCTACTGGCATCGGTTCGCACTTACAACACACAGCCCAATTGCGAAGGAACCCGAAAAATACGGGATTGAATTGATTGAATCAGAGCATAAAGAAGCGCTTTTCGCAATCAATGAGATTGCCTACAGAGAACCTGCAGCACCGGATCATGACAAGCTGGGTAAATCGCTACGCCACGCGCTTTACAACTACATGCTGGGACTGGGGCTTGATATTCCGGCGAAGGAGTGGTTCTGAGCAAAGGGCAGAGGGCAGGGCACGGGGGGCTGGCCTCAAAAAAACACGGTATGTACAGATAAAGAATGCAGCTGCACCGATTTTTATATGCGCGCATATCCTGACTATGATTTACGCAGAACCGCTACCCGGAAACAGCGGCACGACCGCCCCAGCTCAGTTTGCGACGCAGAACTTCGTAAGGATTATAGCCATGCAACTCAATCACCGGCACCGTCTGACTGCTGCGGCGAATTTCTATACAGTCACCATTGTCAACCATGGCATTTTTTCGTCCGTCCGAACTTGCAATCATAGGTGATCCGCACTCCACCACACGCACAGTGATATCTGATGTATCCTGCAAAACCAGGGGACGGGAAGTAAGCGAATGCGGACAGATCAGACTCATAACAAAAGCCGGAGTTGCAGGCATTAAGATAGGTCCTCCGGCAGATAACGAGTAAGCGGTGCTGCCGGTGGGAGTTGCCACTATAATGCCGTCGCACAGGAAACGGGAGACACTCATACCGTCCAGCACAAGCTCGAGATTAGCCGCATGGCCTGTGGCCCCACGGGTGACCACGGCATCATTCAGGGCGTCGGGCAGGTAACAGATGCCGCCGTCTTCCTGCATAACTCTGACGGAAAGAGCAGTACGTTCACTGATAGAAAAAGACCCGTCATACAGATGACGCAGGGCTTTTTTATACTGGTGGTCCTCCACACTGGTAAGATATCCCAATGAACCGATGTTAAGTCCCATCATCGGCAGCTTAACTCTGCCCATCTGATGTGCGGAATCGAGCATAGTGCCGTCACCGCCCAGAACCACCACTGCTTCAACTCCCTTGACATGAAATTGTTCAGCTTCACAGCATTGCTCAGTGATTCCATCGGCGATGCCGGAGCATTGAACCCATACATCAAACCCGAGTTCCTTTGAATATCTGACGACCTTGGCCAGAAGATCAACGGCCTGAGATTTATTAAAGTTTGTTATAATTCCTATTGTTTTCATCAATTTTCCGTCTTTCTCCATCTCGCCAGGAACTCGATATTTCCTTCGGGCCCTTTCAACGGTGACTGAATACAGTCAATCCACTCAAGGCCTGCCTCTTCAATTCCGAAGCGGCGGATTTCTTCCACAACCGCCTGATGCACTTCAGGGTTGCGCACAACGCCGCCGGGGGCATTTTCACGTCCCGCCTCGAACTGCGGTTTTATCAGGGATATAATTTCACATCCCGGTTGAATAACCTCAGCCATGGGAGGGAGAATCAGCTTCAGCGAAATAAAAGAGACATCTGTCACAGCGACCTGCGGCTTTTCAGGCAGGTCGGCGGCTGTCAGATAGCGGGCATTGAACTGTTCCATTACAAATACCCGTTTATCCTGACGGAGTTTCCAGTGTAGCTGGCCCCGGCCGACATCGACAGCCATAACGCGCAGAGCGCCATGCTGCAGCAGGCAGTCGGTAAAACCGCCGGTGGAAGAACCCACATCCAGGGCAATCAAACCGCTGACGTCAAAATCCGTAAAATTTCTGAAAGCTCCTTCAAGTTTTTCACCGCCCCGACTGACATAACGCGGCCGGGCGATTACTTCGATTCCGGCATCCACGGGATACTTGTGTCCACTCTTCGTAACAGGATGACCGCCTATACGCACAGCGCCGGACATAATCATCCTCTGCGCTTTCTCCTTGCTCTCGGCAAGTCCCGCCTTGACCAGCAGAGTATCTAATCGCTCTTTTTTCATAGAAATTGCATTATCCTGAACCTGGCACACGAGCTGAATCCGCACCATCTGAGTGCAAAATCCGCCCGGTAAGCGGCATGCCGTATTTCTGTTTTTCACGCAAAAAACCGGAATTGCACTTCTGAAACATCTCAAAGCATCTTATGGCTTATTCAAAGCGGATAGATGCACTGCGGCCATGGGCATCGAGGCCTTCCACACCGGCAAAAGTTTCTATAGTTTCAAGAGTATCGGCCAGATCTTTTTCCGTATATTCGACAAAGCTGTGGCGGCGGCGGAAATCGTCAACCGTCAAACCATTGAACATACGGGCAGCGCCGCCGGTAGGCAGAACATGGCTGGGGCCGGCCACAAAATCTCCTGCGGATTCAGGAGTCCATTCGCCCACGAAGACAGCCCCGGCACAACGCACCAGATCAACCATTTCACGCGCATTACGGGTCATAATCTCAAGATGTTCCGGGGCAAAACGGTTGATCAGCTCCATTCCCTGTTTCAGGTTGGGCACAACGGCAAGTAGAATCCCGTTTCCGGCGATAACTTTTCTAACGATATCAGCACGGGAAAGGGTTCCGGCCTGTGATAAAATCTCTTTTTTGACCGCCTCGGCCTGTCTAACAGAATTTGTTACAAGAAGCGACTTTTCATGTCCGCTGCCGTGTTCAGCCTGGGAAAGCAGATCCGCGGCTATCCAGGCGGGATTGGCTGCATTATCGGCCAGCACCGCAATTTCGCTGGGGCCGGCCACCTGATCTATACCGGTAAAGCCGTAAACCTGACGTTTAGCCGCGGTAACATAGGCATTGCCGGGGCCGGCTATTTTCTGAACTGGCTCAACACTCTGTGTTCCGAAAGCCATGAGGCCGATGGACTGTATTCCGCCTATTTTATAGATTTCCGTTGCGCCGGCAATTTTCAGTGCATAGAGCAGGACGGGGTTGACCTTCTTGGATCTGCCGCAGGGTGTACAGGCCACAATCTGTTTAACGCCAGCGCATTTTGCGAGGGTGACAGTCATAATGGCTGTCGAGGCCAGCGGAGCCGTTCCGCCGGGCACATACACACCGACACGATCCATAGGCGAGAAGCACTCTCCCAGAACACCGCCATTACGTGTGGTCATCTGCCAGTTGTCACGCATACCTGCTTCTGAATAGAGTTTAACCCGTTCGTGGGCATCGCGCACGGCCCGTTTCACAGCAGCGGGAACTGACCTGGCAGCTGCTGCGAGTTCATTTCCGGAAACAGACATCTCGCAGACTTTAAGGACAGCGCCGTCGAATTTGCTGGCCGCATCCAGAACCGCGGCATTGCCGCGCCGGCGTATATCCGCCAGCACAGTTGATGCCGCCTTTTCAGCCTCAGGATCGAACGCCGGGCGTTTCAGAAATCTTTCAACAGCCGCAGAGGGTTTTTTAACAGACCATTTGGATATAACTATACTCACTGGTGATCCTTGATTTCGTCAAATGTATAACCGCGAACAGATTTATACTGCAACAGCATCAATGTCTCACTCCCGGGGAAGGGGCAATCCGTTCAAAGCCGTAATCGGGAACCGGACGTCCAAGCTTCTCCTCCATTTTTCCGGAGATCATTTCAAAACTCTTTTTCCATTCCTGCTTGCACTCCCTCACAATCCGGGAAAATATTCTCTTTTCATCCATCACCTCTTTAGCGGCATCTCTGTACTCCTTGCGGGTCATAATCTCATACCCTTCGTTACCGAGCATATCAGTAATTTCCGCAATAAAACAGCTTTCCGCTTTCAGCGAACATGCGCACATAAAGCAACTCAGAATCAATAAAAGCTTCAGTTTCACTTAGGCATCTCCTTCTTTTGCGAATTCATTATCAGTTGCCCGTGATTATATAGAATCCGGTGTTAAATTAAAAGAGCACAGTTTTACAGGTGCAGACATCTGTGGCGTTCTGCAAAGAGACACCGCAGCAATGATACGGGGAGGCGGAGAGACGGATCAGCTCCTGTATAATACAGCCTTGCAAACAAGGGGAACGGGGCGGTCTCTGCTGAACATAGCAAATGAATCACAAAACTGTTAAATACAGAATTGTTCGCTTTATAAGGGGTGGATTTTATGTTAAATAAGTAGCTCAATTCAGATAGAATCAGGCAGGAATTTTTTGTGCACCTAAAACAGATTGATATTATAGGATTCAAGAGCTTCGGAGAGAAAACCCGGCTTCAGTTTGAACCGGGGATGATCTCAATCGTAGGCCCCAACGGCTGCGGCAAAAGCAATGTTTCCGATGCCATCCGCTGGGTACTGGGAGAGCAGCGTCCCACATCCCTGCGCTGTTCACGCATGACTGACCTGATTTTCAACGGGACAGACACACGTAAACCTCTGGGGATGGCGGAAGTTGCCATCACATTCACAGATTGTGAAGGAAGTCTTGATACTGAATTCAACGAAGTAACAATAGCCCGCCGTGTTTTCCGTAGCGGGGAAGGTCAGTATTTCCTCAACAGAAACCCCTGCCGGCTCAAAGACATCCACCGCCTTTTCATGGGCACAGGAATAGGAACAACGTCATATTCCGTAATGGCGCAGGGACAGATAGACGCAATTCTTTCGTCCCGTCCGGAGGATCGTCGCGCTGTCTTCGAAGAAGCTGCCGGTATAACCAAATTCAAAGCCGACCGCAAAGAGGCATTGCGCAAAATAGAGCATACTGATTCCAACCTGACACGCCTGTCCGATGTCATCCGCGAAGTCAAGCGACAGATCAACACCCTGCAACGACAGGCCGGCAAAGCCCGCAAATACAAGGTTCTCCGTGACCAGCTGAGGTCCTTTGACATCTTTCTGACGCGCCGCAGACTGGCCGACCTGGATATACGCATCCGGAAGCTGCAGGAATCGATTGATGAACTCAACGACAGAATCGAGGTTTACAACGACTTCGTTACTGAGTCGGAAGAGGAGTCAGCACGCATACATGCGGCCATATCCGAAACCGAGGAGCGTATTGCCGATCTCACTGAAAAAGCAACGAAAGCGGATAATGAGTATGTCAGGGCGCAGGAATTTATCAAGGTGAATCACCAGCGCATAGAGGAGTACAAGGCCTGGGCGGAACGTGACGGACTGGAAATCACCGAGACCCGGAATCAGATTGAACAGCTGAAAATGCAGATGGAGTCGCTGGAACAGAAGCGGCTGCTGGTGGAAAAAGCCTCTGAGGAAGAGAGAAAACAGCTAGAAGAAGCTCAGAAACTCTTTAATGAGCATGAATCCCGGATTATCGAAACACGCACAGCGTTGCAGGAAATGCGCAGAGCTTCTGTGGAGTGTGAACAGAATACAGCCGAAACACAGAACCGTCTCAGCGAAATAGAGAACAAACAGCGCGAACTGATCATGAAGCGGGAGCGTCTGACTTCAGAGCAAAAGCAGGTTGCCGAAAATCTTGATACCTTCGAGAAAAACTGCGAATCCATAAAGGGAAACCTTGACCGTTTTATTGACGAAAGAGAAGCGGTGAAAGCCAGGCTCGAAGCCCTTGAACTGGACAGCGAGCAGACCAGCCGGGAACTCAGACAGCTGGAAGCGGAACTCTCTGAAGCACGCTCCGAAGCTGCGGCAAAACAGGCGCAGATCGCCCTGTTGAACGACAAAAAAGAAGCCTCCGATGAATACCCGCCTGGATCACTGAAACTGCTGGACAGGGAGAATCCTTTAGGGATAGACACATCAGCGGTTCTGGGGCCTCTGGCAGACAGATTCACGGCGGAGAAAGATGTGCGGCCGGCTCTTGAGGCCGCATTGCGGGCCTGGCTGGATGCTGTCATAGTACGCGATGCGGAAAGCGCCAGGACAATTGTCGCAAAGCTTCTCGAGCAGGGCAAGGAGGCCGCCACCCGCATCATTACTCTGAACACATCATTTGTTTCAGCTGATATTGAAGCTCCTGAAGGAGCAGACCCCCTGCTGGATCATATAGAAGTTGAAGAAAACTTTAAATCAACGGCTGAAAAACTTCTCGGCTCAGTTTTTCTGATGCAGTCAGGGCATGAAGTGCCGGATATGATTCCACCGGGAATCAGCATTGTGACACGGGATGGAACGGTTTTTCATGACAACGGCGCAGTTGAACTCTGGATGCCTGACAGCCAGATATCCAGTCCTCTGGCCCGCAAGATGCTGATCAGCGATACGCGGGAGCAACTGGAGGCTCTGGAAAAACTTATATCGGAAAAATCCGGGCAGGCAGAAACACTGAACACCCGAAACGAAGAGCTCGCAAGGGAAATCAGCACAACCCGTACGGAACTGGATGAAATCAGTCGCAAAGCCGCCCAGGCTGATGGCGGATATCAGTCCGCCTGCCGCGATCTCGAAGGGGCCAGGATCAGGTTTGAAAGCGTAAACCAGGAGGTGAAAGGTCTGCTTTCAGAAACTTCCGATGATGACACCCTCCGCAACGAACTGGGCATAAAGCTGAAAGAACTGAACAAAAAACGATCATTACTCCTGGAGCAGATAACCGAAGAATCCGGACGTCTGAATGAGTTTGAAAGTGTTTTCAGCAGACTGAGTCATAATCTTACTGAGTGCCGTATTACGCTTTCGAGTTCCACGCAGCAGCTTGAACACACACTAAGCCAAAAGCAGAATATAGAAAACCACATCGACGAACTCAGCCGCACAGTGAACGGACGTGACCAGGGCATTAAATCATACGAACAGAGCATAGAAAAACTGATAGGTGAAATAGCCCGGCTGGAAGCAAGTCTGGAACCGAAAAAGGTGGAAGCTGATGCCCTGCACGCCCGGATAACAGAAACAAGGGAAGAGCGTAAAGCGCTGCAGCGTAATCTTGAAAAGAATGATGCAACCCTGCATGAAAGACGTCGTTCTCTGGATACAACACGCGACAGCAAAAACAAAGCGGAAATAGAAATCACAGAAGCCCGCATGCATCATCAGAGCCATCTGGAGCATGTGTTCAATGAATACGGGCTTGATGCAGGTGAGCTGGCGGCACATGCCGACCCGGAATGGGAAAACAATGAAGAGCCGCCTCTGGAGGAAATTGAAAAGAAGGTCGCTGGGCTCAACCGTGATCTTCAGGCAATAGGTCCGGTAAACCTGGTTGCCATAGAAGAGCACAAAGAGCATGAGGAACGTTATGCCTTTCTGCGTGCTCAGGAAGAGGATCTTACTGAATCTAAACGCCAGATACTGGAGATGATTGACAACATAAACAAAAAATCCGGCGAGTTGTTTCAGCAGACTTTTGAGCAGGCCAACGAAAACTTTCAGGAAATGTTCACAAAGCTTTTCAATGGAGGGCAGGCCAGGCTTGTTCTGCTTGAAAACAAAGAGGATCCGCTGGAGTGCGGCATTGACATCATAGCGCGTCCCCCGGGAAAACGTCCTCAGTCGGTTACACTTCTTTCCGGAGGTGAACGCACCATGACGGCAGTAAGCCTGCTTTTTGCCATCTTCAAAATCAAGCCTTCGCCATTCTGTATGCTGGATGAACTGGATGCCGCTCTTGATGACAGCAATATCGGACGTTTTGTGCAGACACTGAAGGACTTTCTGTCGCATTCCCAGTTTCTGATCATAACACACAATCAGCACACAATCGCGGCATCGGATCTGGTTTACGGTGTGACGCAACAGGAAAAAGGCATATCCAAAGTTATTTCCATGCGTCTCAGTGATATAGGCAATAAAGATCTGGATGAGAATCCCAGCGGGCCGACAGTTGCGGTCGAAGCCAAGCTGCCCCCGCCGCCGAAACGACGGAAAAAGAAGGCCGGGGAAAAAAAAGAAGAGGCTGCTGAAAAAGAATGAGGCCGTGCACCGGGTGAAAGCACTCGGCCTGTTCAGTTGATCAGCCAGCTGATCTCAGCAGGAATCCGGGACAGGAGTTGAGATAACAGCAGACAATGACGTGTGTATATACATATGGAACAACCGCTTGACAACTTCTTCACGTACCTGCCTATCAGCGAAAACAACATCCGCTGGGATATATATCTTACCGGTGCCGGTGTCGCCACCATTAGACCCGACAGCATTTATCCGCCTGCTGGCCACCCGTCACTCTACAACTTCAGCTGGAAAAACGGGCGTGTTCTTCCTGAGCATCAGATTCTGCTGATAGCTGAGGGCGGGGGCACATTTGAATCCGACAGTACAGGTGTAATTCCTCTGAGCGCCGGATCGACAGTTCTGCTCTTCCCGGGTGTCTGGCATCGATATCGTCCGGAAGAAAGCACAGGCTGGAAAGAGTACTGGATCAGCTGGAACGGGGAACGTCTTTATCGTCTGATGCAGAAAGGCGTATTAAACCCCGCAGACCCGGTAATCCAGCTGGACTCCCCCGTTGAGATCAGATCTGTTTTCGAAAAGATTATGAACATGATTCGCAGGCATCCGACGGAAAATCCTAGTATTCTCAGTGCCTATGCCATGGAAATTCTGGCACTGACTCTGGAAGGCGCCCCCCGCCACTCAGTGCAGCAGGACAATGCCATGCCGATTGAATATGCTCACTGCGTTAATGATCCTGTTGTGTTCAAAGCTCTTCAGATGATATGGAATCACAGTCATCGGGACTTCCGGGTGGAAGACATAGTGAAATTGTTGCCGGTATCGCGGCGTACGCTTGAACGAAAATTCGCCGCGACACTCAACCGTCCGATCAGAGAAGAAATCACCCGCTGCCGCATAGCCCGCTCCAAACATCTGCTGACAAACACACAGCTCCCTGTGAAACACATAGCCTACTCAGTGGGTTTTTCCAGCAGCGATCGCATGGGGCGTATTTTCATGAAAGAACTAGGCATGACACCCACTGCATATAGACACAGTGTAATAGCTAAGCGGATGAATAACCGGAAAAAATAAAACAGGTTAAGTCAGTCGACTGTTCTGCTGCATCTCATGCCCGGACAGACACCTGAACTAAAGCTGCTTTCAGTAGCCTGCCATAGTTTTTATTTCACAGCGTACTCTTTGAGCCAGTCCGCCAGACATTCCGTCCACCCATTGACAGTTCCGATGCGTTTACGCATGCCGAAGCCATGTCCGCCAGTCGGATAAAGATGCATCTCAGCGGGCACACCGGCGGCTTTCAGGGCAATGAAATAGGCGATGCTGGAATCGACGTAACTTTTATCCGTTTCCGAAGCACAGATGAAGGTCGGGGGAGTTTTATCCGAAATGGAAAATTCCTGCAGGATCTCAAGACTTCCTTTTTTATTCAGGTAGGCAGGATAGACAGGCACCGAGAAATCAGGGCGGCATGAAAGTTTATCGGCATTGTCAACCGGCTCATAGAGACTCTTGTCATAATTATTACTGGTACGAACTGTCAGATGCCCGCCTGCGGAAAATCCCATAATACCGATTTTATCCGGATTGACATTATACTCTCCGGCATTAAAGCGGATATAACGCAGAGCACGCTGTGCGTCACAGAAAGCGGCATCGCGCTGATTGCCGGGCACACGGTATTTAAGGACAAAAGCGGCAAACCCGTGTTTATTCAGAAACTCCGCCACCTCTGTGCCTTCATGGTTCCATGCCAGAATCTGGTAACCGCCGCCCGGACAGACAAGCATAGCCGGTGCAGGTTCTGAGGCCTCAGGTGCGGGAAAGACTGTCAGGCTCGGATTGCTGACATTGGTAAAGCGGATAATGCCGCCATTTCTGTTTTTTATACACTCGGGAGGAGTTTCTTTCAGCAGCGGCACTTTGTCTTCCGGCCAAATATTTACAACTTCCGGCTCTGCATTGACAGTTATAGCCGACAGATACAGTCCGATTATAATCAGGGATGACTTAAACATTTCTGCTCCTTTTTCAAATCAGAGGTCGATCACACTTATTGTATATATACTGTCATTCACGGACTCGTCACCGCCGGCATTTTTCAGACCGGGAAAAGGCCAGTCAAAATTGACAATCACCAATTTTTCCTTTTTAAAAAGTCCGAAAAAGCTTTTATCTTCCCAGACCATGACTTCGCAGGGCTGATCAAGCAGGCCGTCGGCTCCATCCACATCTCCGTTTTCCCAGAGAAGGCCCATTCTCTGCTCATCGATATCCCAATAGCGGATCGCATTCTTCGCAGAATCGGCAATGAAAATCCGATTTTCTTTCTCATAATAGCAGATTCCGTCAACACAGGAGCTGATCTCTCTGTCATCAGCAAGCACCTTTATCTCGCCATAGCTGCCGTCTTCCCTGAGGGGGATCATATAGAAAGTGCCGTCACCGAAGTTCCCTGTATAAATATTACCTTCCTTATCAAAACACATGCCGTCTGCGCCAGCGACATCATTGCGGGGTTCAAAGGGTGTTGTTTTTGTAATTCCCAGACAGTAGGGGTCATCTGCGGCCTGTTCCTTGGGAAGGAGTCCGGCAACTCTGCCGTTTGCGAACGCACTTAAGGGCACACGATAGACATAGCCTTCATTGCTGTTTCGGATATCGCCGACAGTATCGGTAAAATAAACAGCATTTCCACGCAGACGTACGGCATTGGCCAATTTGATATTCTCAACCACAGGATCGATACGGACGGCTTCGCCGTCAACCACGGTAACGCGCATTATACGGGATTTATAGTTCTTATCAGCAAAATACTGGTTGTCGCAGTAGTAAAGATTCCCGTCCTCGCCGAATTCGAGTCCCATAGGAACGCCGAACTTTGTATCCGGATGGCAGAGACATGCCACAAAGGGAGACCATTCACCGGTACTGACATCGCGCTTCATAATGACGGCACTCTGAAGCTGATTTTTTAAATTAGGAGCAGAACAGTAGATATTGCCGTTTCTGTCCTGTGCAAGACCGTCAGGAACATTAACCACGCTGCCGAACTGTTTGAAAAGCTGCGGGCGATACTTTGTGTCGCAAGCGTCCTTGCCGCCGTCAGCCCATACATTAAGTCCCGCCGCAACGGCGACACCCATCACTGCCAGAATAGTGCGTTTTTTCATTCCCATCTCCATTTCATCATCAATTCTTTACGTACTGTGCTCCCGGCTTACGCAACCGAAAACCAGTAATACACGTTCAGGCCGGAAACCGCCGGCAACGGAAGTAAGCAAAGGCTGCGGATAAGCGCTGATTATCCGATCAGCTCCTTGACACTTGCGAGAAGCTCTGAAAGCTCAACCGGTTTTTCAAAAATAACATCCGCACCAAAATCCTTAGCGGCACTGACGAAGTTTATAGCGGCATTACGCATTCCCCCTGAAATAGCGATAACAGGCAGATCAGCGTAATTCTTTCGAATCTCCCGCACAACCTCGAGTCCATCCATATCCGGCATCATGATATCTGTGATAATGAGGTCCGCATCAAAATCACGAAGTTTCTCAAGGCCCTTTCTCCCATTGGACACACACACCACGTTGTACCCTTTTTCTCTGAAAAACTGGGAAAAAAGATCCTGTATAAACAATTCATCATCCAAAAGTAATATATTACACACTTTACCCTCCAATATAAACGTGTTACTCACTTTCCGGGGTTACGAGTTAAAGTGAAGCAATTTGCAAAAATAATTTTCCTAAATTCCTCACAGATGCGCAGATACGGAAGGGCGAACCTCCGGCTCTGTCTGGTCGTAGCCCCGCTTACAAACGGAAACAGGCTCTACCGTTTTGCCATTTCACAATACCCCCCTATCTCCGTGTTTCTTTTTCCAAACATATATTAGTTTTTTATGACGAGAAAATAAATAAAAAACCTCTATGTTTTTACGGCTGGAAATTCAAAGTGGCAAAATAGTCATCAACAGTTTCCGCACGGCGGATAAGCCGCACGCTGCGGTCTGCCTGCAGCAGCAGCTCTGCTGAACGGAGTTTGCCATTATACTGAAAGCCCATTGCATGGCCATGAGCACCCGTATCATGTATTACAACAAGATCGCCCGGTTCAAGTTCAGGTAGCATGCGGTCTCTGGCAAACTTGTCATTGTTCTCGCAAAGCGAACCGGTCACATCATATTTTGTATTGCACGGGGCATCGGTTTTTCCCGGAACGGATATATGATGATATGCGCCGTAAAGGGCGGGACGCATGAGATCCGCCATACACGCATCCAGACCCGCATAGCATTTATAAGTTTTTTTAACGTGTCGCACACGCGAAACAAGGTAACCGTAAGGTCCGGTGATCATGCGTCCGCATTCCATATAGATCTTCAGATCCGGATGGCCCCCGGCGGTAATTTTATCCTCATAGGCTTTTTTAACGCCGGCAGCCACTTCTTCAACGTCAACCGGTTTCTCTTCCGGTTTATAAGGTATGCCGATACCGCCTCCGATATTGACAAACTCAAAGGTGATGCCGAGTTCAGCGGAAATCTCCTTTACCACATCAAAAAGAATTTCAGCGGTTTCAATAAAATACTGCGGATTCAACTCATTGGAAGCCACCATTGTATGTAGTCCGAAGCGTTTTACTCCCCGTTCTTTCAGCAGGCGGTAACCCTCAGTCAGCTGCTCCCTGGTAAAACCGTACTTGGCATCCTCCGGATTACCTATGATAGCATTGCCTCCCTTGAGGGATCCGGGGTTATACCGGAAACAGACCAGCTCAGGCATCCCGGCACTCTTATCCAGAAAATCGATATGAGTTATATCGTCGAGATTGATAACCGCCCCGAGCTCCCTGGCTTTTACAAACTCATCAGCAGGCGTATCGTTAGAGGTAAACATAATATCCTCTCCGGTTATACCGACACGCTCCGACAGAAGCAGTTCCGGAAGGGAACTGCAATCCATGCCAAAACCCTCCTCCTTCAATATTGTCATCAGGGCAGGATTCGGAGTGGCCTTAACAGCAAAATACTCTTTAAAACCGGAATTCCAGGAAAAGGCCTTCAGCAACCGGCGGGCGTTTGCCCGTATAGCTGCTTCATCATAAATATGAAACGGGGTATTGTACTGTTCCGCAATCCGGGAGATCTCTTCGAAAGTAAAAGGCAGTTCTTTTGCTGACATTTGCATATACTCCAGTTCTATCGTTTTTTCTGTTTATCGTATTTTAAATTCTGCCCCTCGCAGAGGGGAAATCACTTTTTATAAGCCTCGGCAACAGCCTTGAAAGCCGGTCCGGAGCGGCATATAACATCCTCATCCACACAGAAGGAAAGCCGGAAATACCCCGGGAAACCGAATCCTGTTCCCGGAACAGCAAGCACATTGTGCCGCAGTAGATCGTTTACAAACTTCACATCATCGCCGCCCGGAGCTTCAGGAAAAAAATAGAAAGTTCCTTCAGGCATGGAATATCTGATTCCCGCATCGCTCAACACCTTTGCCATGGCATCACGCCTGTGACTGTATATCCGCAGATCCACTCCGGCATCGAGCAGCTGCAGGGCCAGCCGCTGACCAAGCACCGGCGCATTGACAAAACCCAGTGTCCGATTGGTCATTGTAACTGCATTTATCAGCAGGGAGACATCAGGCATGGACGGATTTGCTGCCATATAGCCGATTCTTTCACCGGGAATGGAAAGTTTTTTCGAAAAGGAACCTAAAACAATGGCATAACGGGTCAACGGAAGCACAGGCGGCACCTCGATGCCGTCATAGACAAGAAAGCGATAGGGTTCATCACTGACAAGATAAAGCGGCCGTGCACGCTCCGCATTAACACTTTCTATCCAGTCGCCGAGACACCTGAGCTCTTCATCTGAATACACGCAGCCGGAAGGATTGTTGGGTGAATTTATCAGGATAACCCGTGTTTTATCGGTCAGGGAAGCTTTAAGCGCATCCGTATCCAGGTGAAACCCGGGAGTCTTTGACGGAACCATCTTGAGTATCCCGCCGAAATGACCGCAATAGGCTCCATATTCGACAAAACAGGGCGCGGGGCATATAACTTCATCCCCGACCTCAAGAACCGCCCGGAAAAACGAAGTTAAGGCACCGGCAGCACCGCAGGTGACGACAAGATTCTCCGCTGCCATCGGCATATTCTGCTCAATGGTCAGTTTTTGCGCCAGGGCTGCTCTAAAAGGAGGCAGTCCGGCATTGGGGCAGTAGCCCATACCCAGGGGTTGCGACACCTCATCCGCCATTGCTCTCAGAATGCTGGCGGTCTCCGCAGGCGGTGGTATATCAGGATTGCCGAGACTGAAATCAAAAACATTATCCGCCCCGAACTCTTTTTTCAATTCCGCGCCCTTTTCAAACATCTTCCTTATCCAGGAGGAACGCTTCATCTGTCTCTCGATATCTCTGGAAATCATTTTCATTTCAGCTCTTAATGTTTGTTTGTGAACAGTCAGTCTTTTCTGCCATTGAATACAGCCAGCACGACCCCGGTTTTCAATGCAGGCACCTAAAACAGAGAACTCCGGCCGCCATGTTCAGATGCGTTTTTCAGTTTTTCACGTGTAATACTCATCTTATCCTTGAGAATTTTTGAACCGCGCGTGATCTTACACAGGCTGACACCGAGCAATTCGGCAATTTTCCGCTGTGAAACCCCTTCATTCAGAAGTTCCATCAGATGCCAGCGCAGGGCCACATCCAGACGTTCCTTCTCTGTCAGGACCTCCATAAAAAGTTTTTCAACCTCATCCGGAGTGGAAAGAGTGGAAAGCACGCGGCAGAAACGGTTAAAAGCACCTTTATCAAATTTATTCTTATTACGCATTTTCAAAACTCTTTTTTTTTCGCTCGGCCTCTTTATCCGCATCCTTCCGTCTGATTCGCTTCAAACGCTGCTGAAGCAAGGGAAAGGTTTTCTTATTTCTGTAGAGAGCCTTACAAACACCTAAATCAACAAAATATACTCCTCCCCTGCGCAGCCTTCGGTACAGGTCAGCCGGTGAGCGGGCATGTCGCAGAGCAGACGGCAGAACTTCAAAAAGAACCTTGGCGCTGCCGTAGGTACCGTTGATTCTGCTGTGTGAGGTCCCGAAAAAATAGAGCTCATCTCTGGAGAGAGCGCGTTCATAAAACATCCGCTGCTCATCCAAATACTGTTTCAGAAGTTTTTTACGCCGCTTGAGCTGCTCAGGAGTAAGTTTTTCGGGCATTGCGGCCGCAGGGCTATCCTGCGGGGCATCATCAGTATGAGGGCTGGATACCCCGTCTGCGTCGTTGATGAAAAGATCATCAAGCGTTTCAACCTTGGACGTCTCATTCGCAGCCGTTTCGGGAGAGGGCTTATTATCATCATTGAAAAGATCGTCGATACTGGTGATATTGTCAGGCACCTCTCTTCCTGAAGTAGAGGGCTGCTGTACAGTTTCCTGCTCGGGAGTTCCAAACTGTTCTCTGTTATCTTCTACAGCAGAAATTTTGTTTTTGCCGGCGGAATCTTCTATTTCAGGATGGAAATAGCTCCAGGGAACCGGCTTTTCCACCTGAATACGATTGATAAACACCCCGTTGCCGTAACGGGTCACTGTGTATGGATAGGGAATATAAGCCCCGTCTATAAAAACAAATCCGCTCCTCTGCGGAGTCCCGTATTCAACTCCCAATTCATCAACGGCCTCCTGCGGCACAGAGGACATATCTCCGGCGGATGCCCGAACCGTTGAAAAGAAGGCGGAAACAAGCATAGCGGAAAGCAGTTTTCGTCTTGAGCAATTATACATCAATGCACCGATAAAATACCCCGCTTTGCCGTATTGTCGACACCTCTGGAACCTCGTCAACGAGGTGGGTGCTCTAGTCGCTGTTCTTCTGTATCCTGTCAGAAACAGGCTCATCAGGACAACGCTTTCGAGCTCCCTTACATATTTGAAGGTCAGAGAAACGTCGCTTATCCACGCACAAAGCAGGGCTCACTTCAGGTTGCGGCCGGCCGCCCATCTGTAATGCACCGGCACATTGCAAATCATTTTAAACGCCTGATACGGGTTACACTCGCAATTCAAACTTTTTCGCCGGACAAACCGGTTGTGTCTAAAGCCTGCGCAACTGCAATATCCGCAGGCTCATCATCCATCGCGGACTTCTACTTTCAAATTATCTTTCAAGGCATGGACTATCCCTGCGAAAGACTCGTTTACCTCCTGGTCGGTAAGGGTTCTTTCGAGCGAGCGGAAGGAAAGCGTATATCCCAGGCTACGCTTACCTCTGCCCATAGCTTTCGACGTAAATATATCAAAAAGTTCAATTCCGGTCAATTCCGCGGGTGCTGAATTACGGATACATTCAACAACATCCCGGTGAGAGACAGAGCTGTCACTGATAAAAGCGACATCACGTTTAACTGCGGGATAAACGGGCACCGGTTTTACAGAGGAACTCTTATTTATATGTTTCAGGAGAGGGTTCAGGCACAATTCAGCGACAGGCATAGGCTGAGTCATACGCCACTGGTGACGCAATTTCTCTGAAAGCAGACCCATGCATCCTACTTTTTCACTGTTCAGAAGAACATTCACAGACCATCCTTCTTCCATAGCCGGGTGATTTTCGAGTCTGAAATCGACTTTTCCGGCATGAAGAAGCGCAACCAGCTGTTCAACCGCGCCTTTCATCCAGAGCAGAGCTTCTTCATTTCCCACAAGCTGGCGGCGGTCAAGAGCATTTCGTCCGACCGGTCCCATCATTCCGAGCGACACCCTTTCCTCTTCTTTGACAGCGCCTTCGCTGTTCTTGAAAAACACCCGTCCCATTTCAAAGAGAGCAGCCGTCTCAACCTGTCTTGAAGCATTCCGGCCGAGGGAAGCGGCCATCTGCGGCAGAAGAGAATCGCGCAAGACACCATAGTCAGCGCTTACCGGATTAGGTATTACAGCACGTCTGTCAGTTTTACGTTTTTCAAAGGTGTTCAAATCGTCCTCTGCCAGGAAGCTGTAGTGCATAGCCTCGTTGAACCCGAGGCCTGTCAGTATCCGGCGGCAGTGTTTCCTGTCATAAAAAAAAGAATCATCCAGCATGGATACCGCCGCATTGCCGAGCACTGCAGGCGGAACCTTATCCAGCCCGTTCATGCGGGCAATCTCTTCAATCAGATCAGCTTCCATTGAAAGATCCAGGCGCCATGACGGTATGACAAAAACAGCTTTATCTTCAGCACAAGACTCCGTTTTCAGCCCCAGGCTTTCCAGAACAGAGATTATATCCTTATCCGGAAGTTTTGCCCCTATCACCTCACGCACACGCTCGAAACGCAGAGCCACTCTGCGGTTTTCAAAATTTCTATGGTCACAGTCGATAAGCCCTTTGGCCGCTTTTGCACCGGCAAGCTGAGTCAGCAGAGCTGATGCACGACGGCTGGCCAGATCGGCCAGATCAGGATCGACCCCGCGCTCAAACCGGCGGCTGGACTCAGTTGCCAGACCGAGGGATGCGGCAGTGAACTTGATCGATGAAGGATCAAACAGCGCACTTTCCAGCAGAACGGTATCACTGAGACCCTCATCAATTTCGCTTTCTGCGCCTCCCATAACTCCTGCAACGGCCACAGTCTTCGCGGCATCCGCTATCATCAGCATACTGCTGTCCAGAGTACGCTCCACATCGTCCAGGGTTTTCAATATCTCCCCGTCCTCAGCACGGCGCACTATGATGCTCTGATCCGCTACGCGGTTCAGGTCAAAAGCGTGCAGAGGCTGTCCCGTCTCAAGCATCACGTAATTGGTTATATCAACCGTAAGGCTAATGGAGCGAACACCGCACATTTCCAGACGGCGTGCCATCCAAAGCGGTGATTCCCCGTCTTTTACTCCTGTAAGCACCCGCGCGGTATAGCGCGGGCAGAGATCCGGCGCTTCAACTTTCACGCTGGCAAAATTCTCAACCGGATCAGGAGACTCGGCAAAATCCAGAGAAGGCATCTTCAGAGGACGTCCCAGAAGGGCGGAAAACTCGCGGGCGACACCTATAATGGAAAGGCAGTCGGAGCGGTTCCAGGTAATCTCCAGATCCATCACCGTCTCCGGCGGCGGCAGCAGATCGCGCATGGGCATACCGACAGAGGCATCGGGGTTCAGAATCAGAATTCCGTCACTCTCCTCCGCCATATCAAGTTCAGACGCCGAGCAGATCATACCGAATGATTCAACTCCTCGTAGTTTCGCCTTTCTGATCCTGAAACCGCCTCGGGGAACAGTTGCGCCTGTTTTTGCAAAAGGCACTTTGATTCCCGCACGCACATTGGGAGCACCGCAGACCACCTGATGCTGTCCGGTACCGTCTGAAACCATGCAGACGCTCAGATGATCCGAGTTTTCATGCGGCTTGCAGGAAAGAACTTCGCCCACCACAAAATTATCATCCAGATCGGCTCCGATGACTTCAATACCCTCCACTTCCACACCTGAAAAGGTGAGTTTCTCCGAGAGTTCCTGCACCGAAAGGTCGGAAACATGCACATACTCATTCAACCAACTGACTGGCACTTTCATAAATATTCCTCAAATTTCAATATCTGTTCAGGTGTTCGGATCAAACCGGCGACAAAATGCCGTCATCAACGCAACTGTTCCAGAAAACGCACATCATTCTCATAAAGCCAGCGGATATCCGGGATACCGTATTTTACCATGGCTATACGTTCAACCCCGAAACCGAAGGCGAACCCGTAAACATCTTCGGGGTCATAGCCCACAAACTCATAGACACGGGGATCCACCATTCCTGCCCCGGCAATCTCGATCCAGCCGCTCATTTTGCAGACGCGGCATCCTTTCCCGCCGCATACATGGCAGGAGAAATCGACCTCAACGCTGGGTTCAGTAAAAGGAAAAAAGTGAGGACGAAAACGCACGCCCACCCCGCGGCCCATCATCTTTTCGGCATAATACTCCAGGGTTGCCTTCAGGTCGGCCAGAGAAACCGGAGCGGTGTCCACATAGAGTCCTTCAATCTGGTGAAAGTTTGCGCTGTGGGTGGCATCCGTGGTGTCGCGTCTGTAGGTGCGCCCCGGTGTAATAATACGCACAGGCGGCTTATATTGTGTCATCATGCGGATCTGCACCGGAGACGTCTGCGTGCGGAGCAGCTGATCTTCCCCCATCCAGAAAGTATCGGACTCATCCATTGAGGGATGATGCGCCGGCGTATTCAAAGCGGTGAAGTTGTTGAACCTGTTTTCGATATCGGGACCGTCAGCAACAGAAAACCCGAGACGCGCAAATATGGCGGCACTCTCTTCAATTACGCGTGAGACAGGATGTATTGTTCCCGGAGTATTCCAGCGTCCCGGCAGGCTGCAGTCAAAAGCGGAGCTTTGTTTCCCCGCACTCGCCGCTCCCATATTTTTACCGGTTATAGCCTCTTCCAGCTGTTTACGCCACAGGTTGACAGTTTTCCCGAACGCAGGTCTGTCCTCTTTGGCTACATTTTTCATCTGTTTCATCACTGCCGGGAGCAGCCCGTTACGTCCTAGATAACGTATCCTCACCTGCTCAAGAGCGTCGGCATCCCCGGCCGCATCCACTTCTTCCAGTGATTGCGCCTGTTGCTTTTTTAAATCCGCCAATGTCATAAACTCATCTCTTTCTTTATGCGAAACGGGTTCCGCCCTGTAAACATAAACAACCTTGCACTCCCGCAATTCATTTATCACACATCCCCGAATACCGCATGGCAAAAAGACCGTCTGCAATATCCGGAAACAATAAAAAAACAGTCATTTATTATATTGAATTCCATACTGAAAAGCAAATCCAAACAATAAGCTGTGGATTTGAGGTCAATTGACAAAGTAAATGCTCCCATAGTAGGGGCAATGAGTCTGCCAAAAAAAAGGGGTAAGGCCGGGACATCTATTTCCTCCCCATGGGGAGGGGGCATTTAGTTTAAGAAATGATATACTTCATGATACCGACAATTCTGCCGGGATTAAGGAGTAACAATGAAAAAACCAAGATTGACGGAAGAAGATCGCCTCCGTATCGAGGACGGGTTACGCTGCCACAAGAAGGTGTACGCGATTGCGAAGGAGCTCAGACGACCAGCGCGGACGATCATGCGCGAAATCAAGAGTCGCGCAATAGAATCCAACAAGGGCGTGGCTTATCGTGTGTTAAACCGATGCATCCACAGGATGGACTGCAAGAAGATGCACATCTGTGCTCACTGCCTCTACGACGGAAATCGGCATTGTCGGTTCTGCCGCCAGTGTAACTCGCACTGCAACGATTTCGTCGAGGACATCTGCACGCGGCTCTCGCATCCGCCCTACGTATGCAACGGCTGTACGGAGGAGCGTAAATGCGTCTTGCGCAAACGTTTCTACATCCACTCGGCGGCGCAGAACGACTACCGCAAACAGCTTGTAGAGACGCGCCGCGGCGCAAACATCACGGAGGCGGAACTCCTGAAATTCGACGAGACACTCTACAACCTTACCGAGCAGGGACAGTCCATACACGCCGTCATGGCCTGCCACGCCGACCTCTTCACCGTTAACGAGAAAACGATCTACCGCTACGTCAATGGCGGGCTCCTTCACACAAAGCGTCATGATCTGCCGCGCGCCTGCATGCTCAAGCCCCGCAAGGCAAAATCCGTTGAGCACAAGGTCGACACCAAGTGCCGGATCGGACGCGCCTACACGGATTATCTCCGTTTCATTGAGCAAAATCCAGGACTGCCCGTTACAGAGATGGACACGGTCGAAGGTGTTAAGGGTGGCAAGGTCCTCCTGACGCTGATGTTTATGCCCTATGGTTTCATGGTCGCGTTGCTGCTGTCCGCTAAAACATCAGCCAACGTCACGGAGGCGTTCGCCATGATCCTCAAACGGCTTACGGAGAGGTTCGGCGATGCAGGAGGATTTGAAATATTTGCACGGCTCTTCCCCGTCATTCTCACGGACAACGGCACGGAGTTCAGCGCCCCGTCCCGGATCGAGACCGACGCAGAAGGAAACTGTCTCACACAAATCTACTACTGCGACCCGAACTCAGCCTTCCAGAAGGCGCATGTGGAACGCAATCATGAACTTATACGAAACATCCTGCCAAAGGGAACCCCGTATCTGGAGTCCACATCGTTCGATGCCCTCACCCAGGCCGACGTGGACTTGACGATGTCCCACGTCAACAGCTACATTCGTCAATCACTGAAAGACAAGACGCCCTACGACCTTTTCACCGCGACGTTCGGCACACAGGTCGCGGAACTCTTCGGTATCCGCGCAGTCCCCGCCGACGACATCATCCTGAAACCGTCGCTTCTCGGCATCGTGCAGAAGACAAGAAATCTCGACTGACGAGATACTGACAAAGCCTTATGAGATGGAGGTTCGACGTCCACCATAGGTAGGAGCATCGACCATGTCCGAAAAACATGGATGCCTCGTGCCAAGGGGGAAGTGTGTACTTTTATCCCGATTTTCGAACATGTCCGGTCATCAAAACCGCACAACGCACGGTTTTCGGTAAAAGTAAATGCCCAATTGGTAAGAGTAAATGCCCCTATGCGCCATCATGACCCGTTTTAGAAGCATTTACTTTGACCGGCGAACGCCTGGAGGATACGGCCCTGCGTCTTCCGCCTGGCTGCGCAGCGATATTCCAGGTGGGCAAGCGGCGCTTTGCCCGCGTTACCCTAAAGGTTGAGAGTTGAGGTGAGCCTTCCCCTCACATGATGATCACCGGACCGAATATGGCCGGTAAAAGTATCATTTTGCGGCAGACCGGACTGCTGGTATTGATG
>JAWOEI010000057.1:0-31746 GCA_046482825.1 Kiritimatiellia bacterium | reverse complement strand
GGTTAAAATTGAGTTTATGCAAATGCTAAATGGACTCGAACATATCGCGCACCATTTTATCCGTTACGCGGACAGTCTTTTTATCAGAACCGGGGGTTTCATACATGATATCCATCATGAAGGTTTCGAGAACAGCGCGCAGGCCGCGGGCTCCGGTTTTTCTATGCATGGATATAGTGGCGATTTTATGCAGTGCCTGTTTAGTGAAAGAGAGTTTAATACCCTCCATAGCCAGGAGTTTCTGATACTGACGCACCAGGCAGTTATTCGGTTCAACCAGAATACGCACCAGATCATCCTCTTTCAGTTCTGCCAGGGATGACAGCACAGGAAGACGTCCGACGAACTCAGGAATCAAACCGAATTTAATCAGATCTTCAGGCTGGATAGAACACGCGGGTACAAATGAGGGAGAATCCGCATCCGTACCAGCTGCAGACTTCGATGTGCTGTAACCTATGGCCTTGCGTCCCTGCCGCTGTGCGACATAATCATCCAGACCGACAAACGCACCCCCGCAGATAAAAAGGATATTACGGGTGTCGATTGCGATATTTTCCTGCTGCGGGTGTTTTCGTCCGCCCTTCGGCGGAATATGCGCCACAGTGCCTTCAATGATTTTCAGAAGAGCCTGCTGCACTCCCTCGCCGGAAACATCCCGCGTCACGGAGACGTTTTCGGTTTTACGTGCGACTTTGTCGATCTCATCTATATAGATAATACCGCGCTGAGCCTTCTGCACATCCATATCCGCAGCATGTAGCAGATAAAGGAGAATATTTTCCACATCCTCACCAACATAACCGGCTTCGGTTACGGTGGTGGCATCAGCAATTGCAAAGGGGACATCAAGCATTCTAGCCAGAGTTCTGGCGAAAAGGGTTTTGCCACAACCAGTAGGACCTATCAGCAGGATGTTGCTTTTTTCAATTTCAACATCCTCAAAATCTTCAATAAGGGGATGGTGAACCCCTTTTAAGTTCTGCCGCAGACGCTTATAGTGATTGTAAACCGCAACGGAAAGGGACTTTTTTGTTCCTTCGTGACCGATGATATATTTATCCAGAAAAACTTTGATCTCATGCGGTGCCGGCACTTCAAAATCCACATCCGCATCATTTTCCGAAGCACTGTTAAGCTGTTCCTCTTTCACTATCTCATGACATATTTCAACACAGAACTCACAGATATTAGCCTGAGGCCCTGGTATAACCATAACTCCGTCCGCCTCGCTTTTACCGCAGAACGAACAGCGTATTTTCTTATTTACATGCGCCATAAAAAACTCCGAAGACCTTGGTAATCAAGCATTTCCTTTTTGCGCCAGAACCTCATCCACCAGGCCGTATTTCCTGGCCTCTTCAGCAGACATAAAATAATCGCGCTCAGTGTCTTTTGTCAATGCTTTGATGGTTTTACCGCTATGCTCCGCTAGTATTTCGTTCAGACGACTTTTCAGACGCAGGATTTCTTCCGCGGCGATCTGTATATCAGATGCCTTGCCTTCGGCACCGCCCCAGGGCTGGTGAATCATGATGCGGGAATTAGGCAGAGCATAACGTTTACCCTTTGTTCCAGCAGTCAGCAGCACTGCGCCCATACTGGCCGCCTGTCCAACGCAATAAGTGGCGATATCACATTCAAGGAATTGCATAGTATCATAAATAGCCAGTCCGGCTGTCACCGAACCACCTGGCGAATTGATATACACAGAGATATCTTTCTTGGTATCCTGTGACTGCAAAAACAGAAGCTGTGCTATTATCAGATTGCTGATATCATCATTGATACCGGTGCCTATAAAAATAATGCGGTCCTGAAGCAGGCGGGAATAAATATCATATGAACGCTCACCGCGTCCGGTCTGTTCAACTACCATGGGAATCAGCATGGATGCTTTTTCCGTCGAAATGTTCATATTAACTCTCCTGATAACTCAATGGACTTTGTGGACATAATGGACTTTGCGGACTCAACAACCAAGCGTTGTATAACATGCCGTCTTTCCACGCCACAGCCCGAAGGGCGAGGGCGGAAACCAGCAACAAGGAGGGGATCCCACACTCTGAACTCCAAACTCCTACTTGGCTTCAGCCAGAAGGAAATCGATAGTCTTATCGAAAACAACCTGTTCATTCAGAACATTTTCATTCTCATTTTCAGCCAGGCGTTTGCGGATTTCTCCGGGAGTCATATTAAACTCCTTTGCCATGCTTTCCACTTTTGCTTTCACATCCTCGTGTGATGCTGAAATTCCCTCTTTAGCGGCAATTTTGCGGATCATGTATTTCATTCTGACCTGATTCGCGGCAGAATCGGAAGCGCTTCTGAGTACTTCATCGCGCTGAGATGCCAGATCCTCGGAACTCATGCCCCGCATCTGCGCCTCACGCAACATCTGATCCAGGATATTTCTCATCGATTCGGACAATTCAGATTCAGGGATGTCAAAAGAAGCTCTTTTCAGCAGGTATTCCGTTACAGCCTCTCTGCAACGTTTCTGTTCATTCTGTTCGGCGTTTTCAAGCATTTTTGCTTTGGCTTCTTCGCGGAAGGCCTCCAGTGAATCAGCTTTCAGCTGTTCACACAGCTCTTCGTCGGCAGGAACAATGCGTTTACGAACAGCTTTCAATTTAATGTCATAAACCGCCTTCCTGCCACGCAGGGCTTCAACCGGAGCTGATTTCGGGAACTTGAATTTTACAGTTTTATCCGTTCCGGCTTTGAGGCCGATCAAAGCACTTACAACCTGCGGAACAAACTGCTGTTCATCAGCCTGGACCCAAAAATCCGTCCCTTCGGACATCCTCTCGGTACCGGGAGCCACTTCCTTGACAGGCTTGTCATCAGCTGTTCCCTGGAAATCAATGCAGACAAGGTCATTCCCGCACACTTCATAATCCTCATCCGCCTCCTCAAACTTGGCGAAAGCTGATCGCATACGCTCCATATACTCATCCACATCCTCCTCGGTAACAGCAGGTGTCTGCGGTTTTACAGCTATCCCTTTGTATTTAGGAAGCTTGAACTCGGGTTCTACATCCACCTCCAGAACAAAGCTTATCCCGGTTTCAGGAGAAAATTTCACATCCTTAAGATCAAGAATATTCACCATTTTTACATCGGCTTCGTCAACAGCTTTTTTATACATCGTGCGGCAGAGGCGGTTTTCCGTTTCCTTGTTGATTTCCGTTCCGAATGTATTCAGAATAACATCCTTCGGTGCTTTTCCTTTGCGGAAACCGCTGATGACACCTTCTCTCATAAACGTCTTGAGAACCTGTTTGTACTCATTTTCGGTCTCTTTCGGAGAGCCTTCAACATAAATACTAACCTTGCAGGCTTTCTCAGGTTTCGTTTCAACTTTCATCTGAAATCCTTTCATTCCTTTTAGGAAAAATGGTCTTTATAGTATCAGTTTCCAGCATCTGAATCACGTAAAAAACTGCAAATTCATCACCCTACGCTAAAGTATTGGCCCACCAAAACGGCTAAAGCCTTTAAAACTACGAATTACGCTAATGAACGCAAATAGTAATATAGAATTCAGAACCAAGAAATCATTCGCGACAATTCGCGCTATTCGTAGTTAAGATTCCTTGATGCCCACGAGAAATTCAGCGTTGCTCTGGGTTTTTTTGATACGTTTGACTATCATCTCCATAGCCTCGACTGGCTGAATTCCGTTCAAAGCACGACGCAGTGTCCAGGTCCGGCTGAGTTCTTCGGGATACAGCAGTAGCTCCTCTTTACGCGTACCTGATTTTTCCATGTTAATAGCGGGAAAGACACGCTTATCGACCAGTGAACGATCAAGGCAGAGCTCCATGTTGCCCGTACCTTTGAATTCTTCAAATATGACATCATCCATGCGGCTGCCTGTATCGACAAGCGCCGTGGCGATTATAGTCAGACTTCCGCCGTTTTCAATATTGCGTGCAGCACCGAAAAAGCGTTTAGGTTTATGCAGCGCATTGGCATCCACACCTCCGGAGAGTATTTTTCCCGAGTTGGGCTGAACAGTATTATAAGCTCGTGCCAGGCGGGTGATGCTGTCGAGAAGAATAACCACATCCTTTCCGTTTTCCACCTGACGTTTAGCGACCTCAATCACCATTTCCGCCACCTGGACATGGCGTTCGGGGGCTTCGTCAAAAGTAGAGCTCAGCACCTGGGCTTTCGTATTCCGCTGCATATCAGTAACTTCCTCAGGACGTTCATCAATAAGAAGTATAAAGAGTTCCGCATCGGAATGATTATCCGAAATGGCATTGGCCACTTTCTGCAGCAGGACAGTCTTGCCTGTTCTGGGAGGAGCCACGATCAGGCCGCGCTGACCGAAACCTATAGGCGTGAATATATCCATAACCCGCATGGATATTTCTTTCGCATCAGTTTCCAGACGGATACGGCGATCGGGGAAAAGCGGGACGAGATTCTCAAAGTGTATCGTTCTCCGGGCATCCGCGGTGCTTTTCCCGTTTACACTGTCCAGTTTATTGAGTGCGAAAAACTTGTCCTTGTCTTTCGGGTCCCGCACCGGACCTTCAAGCACATCACCGGTTCTGAGACCGAAACGCCGGATTTGAGAGGGCGACACATAGACATCCTCAGGGCACTGAAGATAGTTGCTGCGTGGAGATCGCAAAAAACCGTAACCATCCGGCAGTATTTCAAGAACACCACTCGTTATGACCGTACCGCCCCGACGCAGATAACTTCGGATGATTTCATAAATAATCTGATGTTTTTTGAGGGAAGCAAGATCTTCAGGATCTGCATTAGGGAGCATACTCTGCAACTCGGCAACCGTCTTTTTCTGAAGATCAGCAAGATAGAGATCGGGCAGATCTTCTGCAACAGGCGGCTTGTAAACCTCCAGTATCCGGCCGTTCTGCGAACTCTTCTGATCTGATGATGTAACTTTCGGCGGCCTTGTTCCAGACATCCGCTTTTTCTTATCGGAATCTGATTTCCCCCGTGACGCAGCAGAATCAGGTTTAGCGGCACCGCCTCCGCATTTCCCGGAAGCAGAAACATTCGGTCCTTTATCGGGTCTCCCGGCAGAGCGACCATTTTTACCGCCATTACCGTTTTTTGACGGGCGGGCTACTGCACCTCCCATAGATCCCGGGGTATAGCGAGTCCATTTCACAGCGCCTGCTGTACTTGTTTTTGTTGATCCCGCTTTACCTTCGTCTTTTCCATTCTTTTCAATATCTTTACGGTTTTCTTCTGTACTCATCCATACCTCTTTTTCAGGAGCAAATAAACTCTAAAAGCTTCTCTCCTCAGCGTTTCAACGCTTCCGTTATTATAAACAACTATATGCGCAAGTGTGGCTTTCCGGTATGCCGGCATCTGTGCGGCAATCCGTGCCTCAGCCTGCTCTCTGTTTAACCCGCGATCCTTCATCAAGCGCTGGATCTGCGTGGATTTTTCGCTCAGCAATGCTATCACGCAATCGTATCTGTTTTCCCATCCTATCTCAAAAAGCAGGGGAATCTCCACAACAGGTATGCCTGCATGCTCTTTTTCAAACCAGTCCTCAATATATCTGTCCACCAGCGGGTGCAGAATACCGTTCAGTCTGTTCAGTGCCTGCAAATCATTAAAAACAGCGTTTCCCAGTTTAACTCTATCCACAGAGCCGTCTTCAGATATCATTATCCGCCCGAAGGCCTCGGCAATCGGTTTCACTGCATCGCCACCTGGTGCTTCGAGAGTATGCACAACATCGTCACTGTCCAGCACCACAGCACCCAACTCGCTCAAACACCTGCTGAAAACACTTTTTCCGCAGGCTATGCCGCCAGTTATGACAGTTTTATACATTATAACAATATAGCGCCGCAGAAAATTTACGGCCAGTCAAACAATGCCCTGTATTTCCCGCAGGTGAATAACTCAAGACGTCGCAACATATACCCACATAATCTAAAGGGCTGATGTAATTGATCGCACACCCAGGAGACAACCGCTAATAACAATATATATGAGGGTTACTGGCAAAATGAATTTGGATTAAGACACGAATAATTCAGCATCTGTGCGACAAACTTGCAGAAAGTAATAACAAACCGATTCAGGTTTAAATAAACGAATATACACATACTAGGAGATTTGCACAAGAATATCCAGCATTAAATCAAAAAAAGAGTATGCAGTAAATTTCAACTGACGCAACTGCATAGAAAACCATTTGTTACACAGCTGTGTGCGTTACAGACAGCGCAACCTGACGCATTCCGCAACGCACACTCTGTTTGATGATCTTTTTAAGAAACACCTTAAAATTCAACGGCTTCTTCAGCTGCAGCCGGCTCTGCCGCCGGGGCTGTTTCCACCGCCATATTCTGCGGGGTTCCTGCACCGCCGAGCAGAGCTGATTTCGTGCCGCCGCCCGTACTTCCGATCTCCCGGCCTGCGGGATCAACAAGACGCGCCGTGACAAACACCAGCAGGTTTCTTTTGTCGCTCTGTTCCGATTTACTGCGGAAAAGGCGTCCGAGATAAGGAAGATCACCAAGGAAGGGGATTTTATCCTCCATAGTCATGCGTTGTTCACTGATCAGACCACCCATTACAACAGTTGCGCCGTTATAAACAGACAGCTGCGTTGAAACCGAACGCACCGGGAAGAAAGGCTGTTCCATGGGGAGCTCGGTGTATTCAACTTCGGAACTTTTAATCCATGTTCCAAGAACATCATCCCAGATACTTTTCTGAACATTTTTCGGAACCTTCGTGCCGTAGTTTTTCCATACCGGCTCGGAGACAACCTGCGGGTTAAGTAGAAGGTTGATCATCTGACCCTCAGCAGACACCTCAGGCACAACCTGAAGAATGACACCGACTTCGCGCATCTCGAAGTTCTGCGGTTCAACGATAGCCAGAGGATCACCGCTGCTACCGGTGGTAGAACTTGTTGTATTCCCCTGCTGAGACATGGTGACCTCGAACTCGGTCGGATAGATATACTCCGTTACAACTTTCATGATCGCTTCCTGCCCGGACTTTGTAACAACCTTAGGCGCGGAAAGGAGATCCGAGTCAGACCGCTGACTGAGCATATGAAGTATCATAGAGACATCAGCATTACCGAGGAACGCATTGACTTTCATAAACTGGTCGTTAATGCTGCTACCCTCTCCGGCAATCGGATTGCCCTCAGTACTGAGAAAACGGTTTCCCGTCCTGTAGGTATCGCCGTCGATAGCGTTTATACTCATATTATGATTATAAGCCGGAACACTGCCGTAGACCCCGTTCATAGGAACATAGGTTGTGCCGCCACCAGGCTGATTGACATATCCGCCCGGCACATTACCCGGCGACATATACGGCTTATAACCCTTTACAGGATCACCAGCGGCATCCAGAAGCGGATTACCGTTACTGTCATACTGGTCAACGAGTTTATTGCTGTGCTCTCTCAGGTTCAAGGCATTATCCAGAATCCCGCCTGCATCAAAGCTGAAATCGCTGTTCAGAAGCCACTCAAATCCGAGAGAATTAAGGTCATTCTGAGAGACCTCAACGAAGCGGGCTTCGATTTCGATAAGACGCGGTGTGACATTAAGGTCTTCGAGCACATTTTCAAACTTGGCGAGCTGCTCAGCTGTATTGGTTACCCTCAGTTTGCCTATAGTAGCCATATAGGATATAGAGGACCCCTCGGGCCAGTTGACTCCCATATCCTGAAAGAACTTATTCCAGTCCTGTTTCGCGCCCATATCAGATGTTTCCATGAATGTGTCGTCACCGCTGCTAGTGCTACCGGAGAGTTCACCGGCGGCGGCACCCAGACGTTCTGTCAGAGTAGGAAGAACATTATAGGCGCGGGTAATCAGCTCATCGTCAGGATCTTTGAACGGAACGATCATGACTATGTTTCCGCGGATACGAAACTTCATTCCGGTCACATCGCAGACCAGTTTCAAGGCATCATATAAACTGATAAAGCGCGCGCTTAGTGCGGATATCTGAGGGACATTGCCAGCCGATGAGGATGTGTCAGCCGTGGCAAAGGGATCATCCACTGCAGGTGCATCACCCGCATTTTCGTTTCCGCCTCTGTTAAGTTTCAGAACCATATTGACGCCACGCTGCTCAACAGGCGTTTCAGGATCGTCGTAATCCTGACTGGCCTGTTTGAAAAAATCAACCGCGTCAATAATGGTTGCAGGCGGACGAAATGTCACTTCCGGTATAATGATGTTATGCAGTTGCCTGGCAACAACCTGTTCGGCTGTTTTGCCGGTATTGATATCGACTTTGTCATCCTTGCGTGTTACATCGGTTTCCCCTATTCCGGTCTGTTTGCTTTCCAGAGCATAACGGTTGGGCGTCCAGGCATCGCGTACATCGCGGATCATGAGTGTACGTGTGGCATCAAATTCCACATCAGCCACCATTTTATCACGCAGACCTATCATTTTACGCAACCGCATTGCTTCAACATTATCAGGGTGCTTGCTCAGAACCAGCTCACACTCTTCCATAGCCTTGTCGTATTCGCCCACTGTATAGAATTGACGGGAAAGACGCAGACGGCGACGAATCTGATCGCGGTCTTTCTTGTAATCTTCATCATTTAGGCGATGAATAATGTCTGCTGTGTCTTTATCTTCTCTCTCGGGCTCATCCTGAAGAAGATCAACCAGGCGCTGTGCTTGGGGATGTCCTCGTTCAAGCGCCTGAGATGCGAGCGGTAGAGCTTTTTCGTAATTGTGCTCCTTGTAGGAACGGAGAGCATCGTGGTAGTATGCGTTTCTCATACCCTTGCGCGCCTCGGCAATTGCATCCGTGGTTGACGGACGCTCAACAATAAAATCGAGAGCCTGCTTATACTGTTCACGGGCTTTCTCGTAATCCCCTTCATCAAAGGCATTGCGGGCAAGTTCCAGTGAGTTGTAGCCGTGATTATCCAGCGACTTGCGGCGGATAGATTCAAGAGTCATCAGTTCAGAGATGATTGCTGATTTTTCATCGCCGGAGGTCGCATCTTCGTCAGCATCCGGAGACCGGACATCCTCAGAGGCAGCTTTTTCAGCCTTCGCAGCGGGGGCCTCAGCAACACGGTTTTCCCCCTTGTCCTTCTTTTCCGGAGCGGGCTCAGCATCTGGCTCCTGCGTCACTTCGTTCTTCACTTCAGCAGCAGGTGCCGCCGGAGCGGGTTCTTCCTTTTCCTCCCCGGTCTTCTCCTCGGCAGTCGGTTCAGGAGCTGGTTCGGGTTCAGGAGCTGGCTCTTCCTGCCCGACATCTGCAGCAGCATCTTCCGCCTTTCCCGCAGGAGCCTGAACTTCAGTTTTATCTGCAGGATCATCAGCAAGATCCTGCAACAGAGCCTCAAGATCGTCCTGGGCTCTCAATCCGATCATCGCACTGAATGCAACACCTAGAATCAACAAACACTTTAATCTGTACGTCATACCAACGGACTCCTACATTGGGCAGGAAACAACCTGTTTATCTTTGTAAATGAGGTAACAATATACCTTTTCCCGGACAACTAATCAAGCTTGGTAACAATTTTTTGTTTACCGTTTGACTCGTTCTCCACTGTCACGGACTCTGCGTCTTTGTCAACAGAAACCACACGATACGTTTCTTCGCGAATTTTGAATGTTCCTCCAGCAATCGCCTGGTATTCAGTCTGATCGAGAGGAAGCACAATTGTCGCTTCAACATCCGTATCTTTTCTGCCTTCATTGATTGTCAGCGTCACTTCTTTGTTGTCAGACTTGCGTTTGACAACAACCGTCGAAATATCTATGGTTTGCACATAGCCTTTGGCTTCATTTTTCTGTCTTGCAGATTTTCTCTCCGCCTTCAGAGCCACCCAGCCTGTATCGCCGATCGCTTCGCCTTCTGTTACCCAATAGGTCCTCGGGCGGGGTTTTGCGACATTGAAAGTCATCTGCAGTTCACCCGTCGGCATTTTATTCAATGCTGTAAATATAAATGGTATTTTCAGACTTTGAATTGATTTCAGCCTAAGCAGACTCATCAGAGAAGGATGTGACGCGGGATCAGACATATCGGTGCCTTCTTTATATTCCGCGAGGTTTGAAAACCCGTCTCCATCCATATCCAGCTGCGCATCGGCGGCGACATTTTTATTCAATCCGTACTTCACCTCGATTTCATCGGGTATACCGTCGCCGTCGCTGTCCATTCCGGGCGGCGGATTCTCCGGAGTACGCGGCTGCTCCTCTCCGCAGAAGGGGCATTTCTCCGAAGCATAGGGTATGGGTTTTCTGCATCCCTCTTCTATACAGAGAACCCTGTGTTCCGGCGTAAGACAACCCGCTTTATTATTGTCAGGCACGTTGAGAGCCGGGGGTTTCCTGACTGTATTAGCGGCATCCGTATAGGTCTGCAACGAAATCGGATCAAGCGGTTTACCTGTGGGTTGCAGGCGTGTTATTTTACCGAAAAACTCAGCTTCAGCTTTCTTGCGCGACAAGCCAGCATTGGTAAGGTAAAAAAGCGAAACGACCAGGCCGATCAACACGATAACCGCGATCAACTTGTCGTACTGCCGTAGTAAAGGAAGTTCATTTATCGGTTTCACAACAGCTCCTACACTCCCTTAAATGAATAGACTTCAAGAACCAGTTTAACGCTGACGGGCGGGTCAGATACCGGATCAGTAACGGTGCGTTCATAGTGATTCATCTCCGAAAGTTTTCTGGCAGCAACGCCGTCAGGCTTTTTTTCCTGTGTAATCTCATCAACCTTTTTCAGCTGGTCTCCTGTTTTGTTGAAACCGGTTTCGGAAACGACCACAAAAAGGTCCATGGCTGTGAGTTTGTTCAGTGCCGAAATAAAAGCCTCGGGAGTAGCTATAAATTCGAATGTAAACTCTTCCTTGGACACAAGCCCCTCGGGGATCTCCACCACTCTGTCTGCAAGGCTTTCTTCCTGAACGGATTCATCTTTGTTTGAACTCACCGGCCGTCTTCGACGCCGACTGGGCTGACGCCGGGACGTATCAGCCGCGGCAGTTTCAGCGTCATCAAATTTTTCACGCGAGATTGAGTCGAGCGAAAGAATTTTGGCATCGAAAAGCTCTTTGCTGATTTTTTCTATCATACCCAGCTGCCGGGCAAGCCGCGGAACATCATCCGACTTCGGCAGCTGGTTGGATTCGCCCAGATACTGTTCAAACCCGAAGTGGAAATTCGCAGCTACTATTTTTCCATTCTTAATACCGGGTTGCTCTGAAAGTTCTCTTACAGTTTGCTGAAGTTCTCTTTTAAAGGTTGCCGGTGTATGGTTGGATTCGGACAGGTCACCTTTGTGCAGTTGACTGGAAATGGACTCCAGCCACTCCTCAAGCTGCTTCTGATCATCTTTGACACGCTGGATATTTTCCGGACTAGGAAACACCTCGGAATTATAAATCTGTTTCAGTGAATTGAAATCGCGGTTACGCTGTTCCTCAGCCTCAGATTTTTCCCCGGCGGCTTTGATCATCTGCCAGGCGACTGCCCCGCAAGCCAGCACTGCGACAGACAGCAAAACGATCAAAATAATTTTGTTACGTTTAATCATGCTCCTGAACCCTCACCCGTGGGACCCGACGGGACTTCCGCTTTGATTTCAAATTCAATCAGATAAGCACCGCGGTCTTTGACTCCGGTAATCTTTATATTATCGGCTCCGCTTCTGAAAGCTGTCTGAGTTTTAAGTCTGTCACGCAGCTCCTCCACAGCTGTCGCGCTGCGACCTGCGGCACGCGCTTTCTCTTCAACATCCCTGAGCTTATCAACCCATCCGCGTCCTTTGATATGCAGAGCGGAAATATTCCCTTCGCTGTTTTTCTCCTGCGAAATACCTGTAAGCCACATTCCTTCAAACAAGTTCCGCCTGATAGCCCGGATACGATTCAGAGCAACTGAGCGCTGTCTTATAAGCTCCTTAACAGCCTCCGCCTTTCTGAGAACCTCCGCTTTTTCCGCTTCAGCCTTTTCAAGTAGTTTCTGTTTGCTCCTGAGTTTATTCAGCTCTGATTTGACCTGACTGCCCTGGACCGAATAGAGATCAGCCATTTTCATTTCATAAACAGACCATATTCCCAGACTCATCAGAAGGCCGGCAGCCGCGAGAATAAAAAACGGGACCCTTCGTTTGAGAGATCTGTTCTTTACAATTTCCGGAGGGAGCAGATTAATCTCTATCGGACAGGCCAGAGAGCGACGGAGGGCGATACCGACGGTTTCAGCCAGCATAAACGCATCCATGCCCACCTGTTCAGAATCCAGTTTTCTACTGATATCGGCATTCTGAAAAGGATTGAGGTACTCCACTTCCACCGAAAGTTTCTGGCGGAAGAATGTGTCCAGCTGAGGAATAGCAGCCGACCCGCCGGTCAGGAAAAGGCGGACAGGGGCAGTGCCGGTCTGCTGACTCCTGTAGAAATTAATCGAGCGGTTGATTTCCGCGTGCAGGCGAGTAACCACGTTGCGGATGATCTTGGAAATGCGTTCCTGCCGCTGGTTCTCCGCAGCATAAACCCCGCCCAGCGAGACATATCCGAGATCCTTTTTCATCTCCTCAGCCTCAGAGAATGACACTCCGAAGCCTTTGGCGATATCCTGCGTAATAGCATTACCCGCAACAGGTATGCATCTGCTGTAGATCTTATCTTCTTCAATGAAAATCAGATTTGTGGATCGTCCCCCGATATCGAGCAGGAGGGAACAACCGTCAAGCTCCCCGTAATTGTAGCGGAGGCAGTTGTAAAGCGCCATTGGCGCAACATCGATAATCTCCGGTTCCAGCCCCGCTTCAGCAAGCTGATAGGTCACTTCGCGAACGCTGTCAATCTTGGCCGCCACTATCATGGCGCTCTGTTCGCCTGTGGAATCATCGCCTATAAACTGATGGTTCCATACGATATCCTCCATAGGGAAAGGAACATTCTGTTCCACTTCGTATTCGACCATCTGCAGCAGCTTATCCATACCGACGGCGGGAAACTTGACAAAACGTGGAAAAACCACCTGTCCTGAAAGAGTCACACCCAGCGGCGCCGGCCGGATTCCATTGGATTTCATCACTAACCGCACTGCTTCAGCGAGTGACGGGGCAACAGTGCCGTCGGGTGCTGTTCCCGCAACACCAGTGCCGTAGCGGAGAAGCTCGGGCGGTTTTCCGCTTTTTACCTGATATTCCGCCAGGGTTATTTTGCCGGCTCCTACATTGAGTGCCAGTATTCGGTTGGAGGAGAACACTATTGCACCACCTCATAGTCATCGATATTGATCAGAGCGAACGGGGTTTTTGAACGGTCAACCATTCCCGCGCGTCTTTTAACCTTGGGGCTGTCCAGAACCTTGCTGTTCTTCCACCATTCATCTGGAAACCGCATGGATGTTTCAGACTTGCTGTCAGCAATTTCACCGTTCTTGTCAACAATCTCAAGAGCAACGGCGACCGGTTCGCCGTAACGTTCAATCTGGCTGGGGGGAATGGCTGCACAGCTCATATGGTCGCCCTTGGGTATATCGATATAATGCGTGGTGGTAGTGTAGAAATTGAATATCTCCTTCTTTTCCTCATTCTCGCCCCTGGTCATAACGTAAAAATTAAATGTCAGTTCATCGGTCCATTCGGCGGATGTGGAATACTTCACCTCGAACAGAGCCCATTCACGCGGCCTGCGGGTGATCTTCCGCATGGTGTTCTGAACCTGGACATCATATTCGGGCGTACGTACAACAGCGGTTTTATTAGGAGGCGGCAGACGCTCGATTCTGATCCTGTTCTCATCCTTCTTTTCCGAGGAGGCTCTGGCTGCGCCTAAGCGGCGTACCTGCGCTTGTGCTTCAAATCCCGTAAAGGCCAAAGCAAGCGCGACAAATATGACTGAGTTGCGACAATTACTCTTTAAAAGTTCCATTTTGTGACTCCTATCATATAAAAACCGTCCATCAATGCTAAAATTATGATCCGGCAGTTAGTATGTTTAATTTAATAGCGAATGAGTTATAATGCAATAACGAATATTAAAAAGTTGGTTTTTCTTTTAAAAAAGCCTTTATCCAAGGCAAACAGCACCTATTTTTCATACTTTTTCAATAAAAAGCAATTATTTTCTGCCAAATTTCCTGTCCAGTTCCCGGTAAGACGTGAAAATCATTGTGGGTCTGCCTTGCGGACAGGTGTAGGGCATACGGCACAGGGCAAGTTTATTGACCAGTTTTTCAGCCTCTTCCGTGGAAAATCTGAACCCGTCCGAAGCTCCGGCACGGGACACCGCCCGAGCGACAAGTTCCTCTTTCCACCTGACGGAACCCCGTTGTCTCCCGGCGTGAGTGATATCACCGACAATGGTCTGCAGCATATCACGGCATGAAGTCGCACCTATCACTCCGGGCAGTGCCTCCACCATGAAATGATCATCGCCGAAATCAGCCACCTTGAAGCCCATCCCTTCAATGATACTCAAATTGTTACGCAGACGTTCGGCATCTGCTGGTGACATTCTGACGGTTTCGGGAATCAGCAATGGCTGAGAAATCGCCTGGTGTTTTCCGTCATAATCCAGAAGCTTCTCATACAATATGCGCTCCATACCGGCCACAGGATCCACAGTGACGAAACCCCCGTCGGTTTCCAGCATAATATAACGGCCCCGCAGTTCTCCGATTACACGGCACCATTTCCACGGGGATTCACCGGGGACGGTATCCAGCAGTTTCTTCTGCTGTTCCGGTGCCGCAGGAGTAAAGGGCGGCGGCTTCGGCGGCGGAATTCCGTGATAGTTTCCGCCGGACAGCGACCGCCCCGTTGGCGGACTTTCTTCCGTTATCGGCGCCTCTGTTTCAAGAGAGCGCATTGAAAGAGGCCGCAATCCGGAATTTCCGAAAACACCCGCATCCGATGTTTTCGCCGATACGCAGTCGGACGAAGCGCTTTTTTTTAGAATTGCATCCCGCAACGTAAGGATAAGAGCCTCCCGCACTTCCGCTCCCTTTTTAAAACGCACTTCCCTTTTGGCCGGATGTACATTCACATCCACCCTGCCGGGGTCCATGTCTATGAAAAGGATGAGAGCCGGACGGGTTTCCCCGTCCTTCAACGCATAAGCCTTTCTTATGGCATATGCGATCACGGCGGCTGCCGCCGGACGTCTGTTCACAAAAACAAACTGGTCACGCCTCTCCCGCAGACCTGCATCCGGCAGGCCTGCAAAACCGTAGACATGCACCCCGCCCATGCCGCCTTCGACAGGACGCATCCTTTCAAGATAATCAGATCCGAACAGTTCGCGGATACGTTCATTCAAATCCGCTCCGGGAGGGAGATTATACTGTTCCCGGCCATCGCAGGTAAGGGTGAAACCCACTTCGGGATGGGCCAGAGCATTGAGCATGAAGACATTTTTAATATGGGCCTGTTCTGTCTGGTAGGCCCGCAGGAATTTGCGGCGTGCCGGAACATTGAAAAACAGATCCCTCACTTCCACAGCTGTTCCGACAGGCACTCCGGCATCACTGACATCCTGCAGGGTTCCTCCGAGAATCGTTATTTCCGTTCCGACATCGCTTTCCGCTGTGCGGGTTCTCATTCTAAAACGGCTGACCGAAGCGATTGACGGAACAGCCTCACCCCGAAACCCGAGAGTGGCTATTTTCTCAATGTCATCGACATCACGTATTTTACTGGTGGCCTGCCGTTCAATACTCATCAGGGCATCTGCACGATTCATACCGCTGCCGTTATCGCGTACTTCAATCAGTCTGCGTCCGCCGGCAGTTATTACAATGTCGATACGCGTGGCTCCGGCATCAAGCGCATTCTCAACCATCTCCTTCACAACAGAGGCTGGCCGTTCAACTACCTCGCCAGCTGCAACCTTGTTGGCCACATGAGCGGGAAGCAATCTGATATGTCCGTCTTTCGCCATTGTGTGCATCATGCCAGATCCGGTGAGCGGTGGCAAGCGATTACAGGGATGAAGAATGAATTATGCGGAATACAGGTGAATTGCGATTTATAAACGGTGTTTGTCTGGAAACATGCAATGAAACCGGGTTCCGGAATAATAAAAGATTTGCTAAAATTCAGCATATCCGGCAGGCTGTCAGCGTCCGACACTTATATAGTTGAATCCCAGAGAAAGCATCTCTTCCCTGTCGAAAACATTACGTCCGTCCAGCACATTGGGTGTTTTCATCAAAGATTTCATCTCGTTTTTGTCCAAAGCCCGGAAGGCATCCCATTCGGTCATCAGAACAAGACAGTCGGCATCTTTAAGTGCATCCAGAGGCCTGGCGACATACTCTATATCGATTCCCGCCTTGCGGCAGTTATCTTCAGCCACAGGATCGAATCCGCACACGTGAGCCCCGCGTTCCCTCAGCTTTTCAATCATCAGCAAAGCCGGGGCTTCGCGTATATCATCTGTTTTAGGCTTGAAGGCGAGCCCCCACACCGCGATACGCCGCCCCCTGATTTCGCCCAGCATTCTTTCAAGTTTCGGCATCAGGGAAAGTTTTTGGTCGTGATTCACGGCCTCAACCGCTTCCAGGATGCGGGATGCGCATCCGTAACGCTTCAGGGTCTGAATCAAAGCCTGCACATCCTTGGGAAAGCAACTGCCTCCGTAACCAACACCGGCCTGCAGAAAGCGTGAGCCGATACGTCTGTCCATCCCCATGCCGAGAGCGACCTTTTTTATATCGGCCCCGGCGGCTTCAGCCAGATGCGAAAGCTCATTCATAAAACTGATACGGGTTGCCAGCATGGCATTGGCGGCATATTTAATCAGCTCCGCACTTTTAACATCTGTAAAGATCACCGGGTGATTCGCCCGGGTCACAGGCTGGTACAGTTTACTCATGATTTCCATCGCACGACGTGAACCAGTTCCCACTACAATTCTGTCCGGCACCATGAAATCCTTGATAGCCGCCCCCTCTTTGAGAAACTCCGGATTGGAGACAACATCAACTTCAATCGGTTTACTCTGATTACGCCTGATGATCTCAAGCACCTTATCGGCAGTACCCACTGGCACAGTGCTTTTATCGACCACCACCTTGTAATTCCGCATGAACCTGCCTATGTCGGCGGCAACTGCCTCCACATAACGCAGGTCGGCTTCATGATTTTCTCCCATAGGAGTGCCCACAGCAATGAATATCACCTCTCCGAAACGGATGGCAGCCGCTTTGTCTGTGGTGAAATCAAGACGCCCCTCACGCCGGTTGCGGTTGATCAGTTCATCGAGTCCGGGTTCATAAATAGGAGCAACGCCCTTCTTTAAAGATGCGATTTTATCAGGGATTACATCCAGGCAGGTCACATCATTGCCCAGTTCAGCAAAACAGGTTCCGACAACCAATCCGACGTAACCTGACCCGACAACCGTTATTTTCATAGATTTCAATCCTTATACTGTTATCTTGCCCAAAGCCGCCCCGCTGAGCGGGACCGCAACTTCTTGTTTTCCTGACGGCTATTATACCCGCCGGAGGCGAGAAAGAAAACCCGAAGGGCAACAGCCAGCTGGATAAAACTCATAAAATAACAAAAAATCCTGATTTAACAATCACTTAACTCAGTGTCTGAATTTCAGAGGCGCATCTGCGAATCGGTGCACGGCGGGGTCACGGACCCCGTCCTACAGTAAAAATGCATTAGTTGCTGTAGCCGAGGTCCTTGACCTCGGAAAATGTATGATGCAAATTGCCGTAAATTTGACGATTTGCACCAATTCGCAGATGCGCCTGAATTTCAGATGTCGCAAACAGATCAAAGCTCAAGCGTAACAGGTCCGTCATTAACCAGACTCACTTTCATGTGCGCACCGAAAACACCGGCACCCACACGCTCACTGCCCATTACATCGCACAGTTTTCCGAGCAGTTCTTCATACAGGGGCTCAGCCTGTTCAGGACGTGCGGCATCTGAAAAACCCGGACGGTTGCCTTTTTCAGTGGATGCATAAAGGGTGAACTGTGAAACAATGATCACACTGCCGCCTGTATCTTCAACAGAGCGGTTCATATTGCCGGCATCATCTTCGAATATGCGCAGAGACGGAATCTTGCGCACAAGACGATTCACCTCCGCTGATCCGTCACTGTGGGTTATGCCCAGCAGTATCAGCATACCCGGACCTATGCTTGAGACAATCTCCCCTTTCACCTCAACTGAAGCTCTTCTTACTCTCTGTATCAATGCTTTCATACTGATTCTGCTCTTTCTCGTTTGCAACCAACTCTTAAACGCGAATTCCAACATCGCAGAATCATAATAAAAAGACTGCGTATTTTGTAAGATTAAAATGTTATAAAAATGAGTCATTAGCGTCCTATGGGACGCTACAGCACCTATTGCGCGTAGCGCAATTACGTAATTCGGCGAAGCCGAATTACTCTTTGACCAGTATCCTTGTGAAGGACATCGGTTTCAGCGGACATTCCAACACCATACCGGTTGCATCTCCGGCTTTCTGATGCCGCAGAACGGGAACTGTTTCGCCCCTGCGTTCTTCTGTAATTTCAGCACTGAGCTGATCCATGATCCAGAAGGCGAACTTTTTCTTCAGCTGGCTTACATCCAGCACAAGAATCTGTTCCGATGCTTTCGGATTGTAGGCAAAAACAATCAGGACATCCTCATTGTCCGTCCATGCGGGATAGACAGCTGGGGCTCCCGCATCCCGCATTTCACATCCCGCATCCATCTGATATTCCAACGGCTTCACAGCCGGAAAACGTCCTATCATCGCACTTAAAAGCCCGATATCCGTTGACAGCCCGGTGCATCCGTATTTAAGTCCCAGAACCTGTTCAGCATAGTAAGGCAGGCACACAGGACCGTCCATCGCTGAATTCAATCTGCTGACCGCGGCATTGGCAAGGCCCAGAGAACGGTACCAGTTTATATAATATTCATACACTTCTTCTGAGTCAGCCCTGAATTCTGCAAGCAGGCCGGCCGCATAATCACCGTAATCAGCTTTTAGTGTTGTGCCGGCAAACATAAGACTGCCGCCACCGGTCTTATTGTATGTTCTGACCTTTTCGTACGCCCCGGCGGCATGACTGGAAATAAAATCCATTTGTCCGCCTGCCTGCTGCAGAAGGACATCCAGGGTATGTTCCGATCTGTCCTGCAATGTCACTCCGACCATTATTCCAGGGTCCTCCGCTTTCATTGCATCAATCGTCTGCAAACATGCCGAAGCTATCATTTCGGCTGAAAGCAGAGCCCCCGCCGCAGGTGCAACGATCTCCCAATATCTGACGCGCAGAGGCTCGCCCAAGCCGTTTTTTTTCCGCAGGGCGGCAAGCGGATGACCGTCATCCGCATTACAGTAGGCAACCCAGTCGGCAACTGTACGAGTGGCTTCATTGAGATTTTTCACCCGTCGATCGCTGCAAGCCGGTGTGTATAAAGGCACACAGATGAGAGGTTCCACCCCGACGGAACGGCAGAAATTCACATACTCCGCAGTACCAAAATCATGGTGTTTCAATCCGGTTTTTTCCGGCTGTACAGGAGTACGGGTGGAACGTATGCCTATACCGTCATACCAATTGTAAAAATCCATCCCCTCCACTACAGGCCAGCGGAAAGCTCCGGCTCCGGCACTGCGCAGAATATCAATGCTTGCCCTACGCCATATCGAAACCGAATCCTCGGGAAGCAGAGAAAACTCACGCAGCCTGATCTCGCTGTCGGGTTCTATCAGAAAGGACCATCTGTAAAAACCACTTGCATCCGGCACAAATTCCCATTCCAGTTCCGATTCTTTCCTCCACATGGAGAGCGTCTCTTTCATCTCGCACCGGGCACTCTCAACGTGTTCATGGCGCACTCGCAGTACAATTCCCCTGTCCCCCCGCAGTTTTTCCGCTTTCACCCGTGCAATGTAAGTCCGTCCGCGCAACAGATGCCCGCTTCGCAGAGTCACCCCTTTAAGTTCCTCTGACTGGTTGTTGAGAAGAACGGAAAGCTCACCTGTCTGCGGATCAGTTTTATGCGAAACCAGCAGACCTATTTCAACACTTTCGTTGAGTCTGTCAATCTCATGCCGCAGAGCATTCTTTGAAAAACACTCTGCATAAAAAGCACTGTTGTCATGTGCCGGTATTCCGAGTTGATAGCCCAGTTTCAGTGGGACACCGAGTGTGCAAACCGGCTCTGGCAGCACTGTTGCTTTGTACGCTGCGGGTTCTTCTGCAGCTATGGCAAAAAACGAAAACAGCACAACAATTTCACATAACATCAATCTGACAATCTTCATCCTTCATTCCTCTGCCTTACCACACGGCTCATACATTTTCCGGTGGACATTCTGGACTAAGTGGACTTTGTGGACATTATCAGCCATTTATTTCATTCCTTCAGCCTGCCGCCGCCCTGCTCACATCATATTAACCGCATCGACATCCACAGTCATTCTAACATCATCGCTCATTTTTTGACAGGCCATTAACTCCCGGACAGCTCTGACCATTTTTTTTGCCGACGGAGAGCGCATTAGCACCTGATAGCGATAGAAGCCTCTGGCCCTTGCTAGAGGTGCGGGAACCGCATCCGAAACTATCATGGGAACATCGCTTTTTTTCAACTCGTCCGCATAACACCGGGCGGCCATGGCTGTCTTTTCTTCGGAACGACCCCGGAAAAGGAGACATATCAGATGTGCGAAGGGAGGATAACAGCCCTCACGGCGATCCGCCATTTCCTGCTCAACCATTGATTCAAATGACAACCTACCGCCGACGACACGGATCGCGGGATGCTCAGGCGTATAGGTCTGAATATAAACCTCCCCCGGCAGGTCCGCCCGTCCGGCACGTCCTGAAACCTGAGCCAGCAGCTGCCAGGTGCGTTCCGCTGCACGTATATCCGGCATATGCAGACTTATATCGGCATTGAGCACTCCCACAAGCGTTACATTGGGAAAATCCAGACCTTTGGCTATCATCTGAGTACCAAGAAGAATATCCGCCTGACGTGTTTTAAATTTGGAAAGCAATTCGTCATGACTGCTTTTACGGCTGGTCACATCCGCATCCATACGCAGAAGCCGGGCATACGGAAAACATTTTTTGAGCGCTATTTCCACCCGCTGAGTGCCGTACCCCGCATACTTGAGAACAGGCTCATTGCAGCCGGGACAGACAGAGGGAACATGCCGCCAGCCGCCACAGACATGACAACGCAGACAGTTGTCCGCCGAGTGGTATGTGTAAGGAACATTGCAGTCAGGACACTCGGCCACATGACCGCAATTCGGGCACTGCAGTGAATTTGAATAACCGCGTCTGTTCAGAAAAAGGATTGTCTGCTCACCTCTTTCCAGACGCTCCCTGACAGCATCAAGCAGAGGTGTCGAAAATATCTGCGCATGTCCGCTGTCTGTATTTTCAATACGCATATCAATTATATGAACATCAGGCATAGGACGATCAGAAACGCGTTTTGTCAGTGACACCAGCTTATACTTTCCGCGCTGCGCATTGTTCCAGCTTTCCAGAGAGGGAGTGGCTGTCCCCAGCACCACCACACAGTTTTCCTGGGCGGCACGCACTATCGCCACATCGCGGGCATGATAGCGCGGAGCTTCATCCTGTTTGTAACTCGGTTCGTGTTCCTCATCCACGACAATCAGTCCCGGATTCCTAACCGGAGCGAAAAGAGCGGAACGCGGTCCTATCACGACATCAGCCTCGCCGGAACGTATACGATGCCACTCGTCAAAGCGTTCGCCGTCACTCAGAGCGCTGTGCAGCACCGCTATGCGTCTGCCGAAGCGTGCGGCAAACCTGTGGACTGTCTGCGGGGTAAGCGCTATTTCAGGCACAAGCACAATGGCCCCACGCCCGTGTTCCAGAACCCTGGCTATTGTCTGAAGATACACTTCTGTCTTGCCTGAACCCGTAACACCGTGCAGCAGAAGAGGCGGAACCTCCCCCCCCTGCACCGATCTGTCAATCATATCATTTATGATCTGAAGCGCGTCATCCTGTTCCGGCATGAGCTTCATCGGTTTTGTGGGCAGAACCTTGCGGTTTGCCAGAGGATCGCGCCGTATCTGCCGTTTCTCAATTTTAACAGCGCCTTTTTTCTCAAGATTGCGTATAGTCTGAGCTGTGCATGAGAACTCCCTGGTAAGAAAACTCATCCATCCGCCGTCAACCCGGATAATTTCTTTAAAAAGTTCCGACTGACGTTCGGTCAGTTTGAACTCCCCTTTCCGGGGCTCAACATACAGGCGCTCTTTAGCCCGCATATTTTTTGAACGGACAGCAGCTGGCAGAACACAACGCAGAGTCTGCTCAAAAGTGGCGCAGTAGTATGCCGCCATCCAGTGCACAAGTTTCAGCTGACTCTCCGATACGCAGGGAAAAGAATCCACGATTGAATTCACATGACGCAGCTTGTAGGTTCCGGCGGAACCGCGCTCTTCAGCTTTGCCGCTGAAAAGCGGGAGATCTGTTTCAGAGACCACGTTCATACGGATAACTTCAACCACATAGCCATAAACAATCCGGCTGCCCAGAGGCACCTGCACCCGCTGGCCCAATGCAACCTGCGCCTCCATCAACGAAGGCACTGCGTAATCATAAACACTGCCGCCGGCGGCCTCTATGGCAACTTTAACAATCATAAATAAAAGAAGGGAGCAGCAAGCTGCTCCCCCGTCTTTAAGAAATCAGGTGTGTTTTGCAATTCAATAAAAACTTTATCAATTACCGCCACTCGGTTTCAGATACTGAAACTTCTGCATATCGCCACTGGCCTCCGGCAGTCTGAAGGACTGCTGCTGATATATAATGTTTAATCTTGAATATTTCTGACGGGCCTTGAAAACCGCGCCCCCTTTACGGATCATAACAAAAGCCTTGTTGGAGAAGGGCGAGGAAAAATTTTCTCCCAATGTGATCTGAGTGGCAGTGGTACCGTCATATTCCTGATCAGGCAGTTCATCAACCGATACGTTACGTGTAATCAGAATCGGAATTATATCTTCCATCTCATCACGCACGTTGGCACCAATGCACCACATAACATGCTCTCCTTCAAGCTGCCCCGTTCCTCCGGGCTGGACGGAAACACCGGCACCGGCCAGTTTCGAATAGTCAAATCCGGCAACGTAGGGGCTCCAGTCCTCCTGACCGACTTTTGTTCCGTCATACAGCTCTTCAAAATAATCTTCCGCAGTAGTAAAACCCTTGTTGGCAATATCAATCTCGGCCCCGCCGCCGCCGCCACCTCCGGCAGCTTGTGTTTTCGGCCAGACATTACCGAGGCCCAGAGGCTCACGCTCAGTATTGGCACCGGTAATCGCAATGAATATATCGCGGCCCCGTGTACCAACCGCCGTCATATTGGCCTGCATAACCGCATTGGAAATAGCCGGAAACAACGCGGCTGAAAGAATACCCAGAATGCCGATAACCACCAGCAGTTCAACCAGTGTAAAACCTTGTTTTTTCGAAACTGTCATAATTGTTTTTACTCCTTATCCCTCGTACACCAAGAGCTTTCATTTGTCATTCACGTATTGTGCCACTGAAAACCGCAAAGGTCAAGGCTAGTAAGTAATTATTTTCACTGAACTTCCGATCGAAGACAGTCACCCTTCTCAAGCTTGTGACCGTTCAGAAAAGCACGTCCGTCCATCCTTCTACTGCCATCCGGATGGACAACTGTCAGATTCAGACAACCCTTACCTGTGGCGACCACTACTCCGGCAGATTTAGCAGCACAAATCATACCGGGGACGGCATCGCAGAAGTCATTTTCACACTCTTTTTCAATCTCAGCGGCAATAACCTTGAGTCTGCCGGTTGAATGATTCTTGACGGCGTGTTCAGGCAGAAATGTATATGATCCGGGCCAGGGATAATATGCGCGGATGTGTCTTTCTATAGACTCCGCGGAATCCTCCCAGTTGATGAGGCCGTGTTCTTTTTTCATTTTGGGGGCATAGGTGGCTGCGGAATGGTCCTGGGGGGTTCCTTTCAGTTCACCTCTGTCCATCATGCGCAAGGCTTTAACCATGGCGACCGCGCCGAGAATCGCCAGTCTTTCCATATATGACTCTCCGGTGTCGTCAGAGTAAATAGGTTCCTCCGCCTTAAGGAGAATATCCCCCTCATCCATGCCATCGTCAAGCTGCATAATCGTCACGCCGGAAACTTTATCACCTGCGGCGACAGCAGCCTGAACAGGTGCCGCCCCCCGGTATTTCGGCAGAAGAGAGAAATGTCCGTTAACACAACCATGCGGAGCCATATCGAGCAGACGTCTGCATAAAAGCTGTCCGAAAGCGACTACTACAATCACATCAGGTTTAAGAGCCTCGATACGGTCCAGCACCTCAGGATTGTTGACCCGTTCAGGAGTGATTATCGGTCCTGCACTCATTTCCTGAGCATAGGCTTTGCAGGGGCAGGAAGTCATTTTTCTGCGCCGCCCGGCAGGACGGTCAGGCTGGGTTACAACCCCGACGACCTCCAGCGGCGGAGAACGCAGAATGTTCCTGAGCGTAACAGCCGCGGCATCAGGTGAACCCATAAATACAATTCTCATAACAAACCCTCCCGCAAGGCAGGAATAATTCCGCCCCTACAGAACTGTTTTCAACTTCTTTTCGGATGCACACCGCACCTCTTCATAGAGGTTGTTTCCGCAGGCATCTATGCCGACAACCAGATCCAAACCGCTGACATCCAGTTTCCACATTGCTTCAGTAGCGCCGAATTCCTCTAGGAACCAGACTCCTTTCACAGAACTGATGCCTTGCGCCAGCAGGGCGGCTGCGCCGCCTGCCGCCTGCAGGTAAACACATCCGTAACTTTTACAAGCCTCCATGGTAGCAGGCCCCATTCCGCCTTTACCGATGATCACCCGCACTCCGAAGGCCGCGATTATTTTCGCCATGTAGGGCTCTTCGCGGATTGATGTGGTAGGCCCGGCTGACCTGACCCTCCAGACACCGGCCTCACGCACAACCACAGGCCCGCAATGATAAACGGCACTGTCATGGAGGTCCTCCGGCGGAGTTCCTCCATCGGCAAGAAATTTGTGTAAACGGTCCCGTCCGGTAAAAACAGTGCCGGATATCCGCACACTGTCACCGGCTTTAAGTTCTCGAATCTGTTCCGGTGTAAAGGGATATGCAATAGTTTTTTTCATCTGTCAATATTCAATCAGCATCCAGCATTTTACAGCCATCGAACTATGCCGTCAGGCTCAATCCGCACACCTTTACGCCGGCAGGCCCAGCACATATAGGCGACAGAGACAAAATAAGATGCTGGCAGACGTGTACGCGATGCTATTTTAACACCCAGAAGGGTTGTCCGCCCACCCAGTCCCATAGGGCCTATTCCCAGTTCATTGGCTTCGGTCAGAACGCGTTTTTCCAGTTGTGCCAGTTCAGCGTTCTGCGACTCATCATCCAGCTTTCTGAGCAGCTGTTCTTTGGCGACTTTATAACCGCCTGCCCTGTCAGAACCGATGCAGACACCCAGTATTCCGGGTGAACACCCGAAACCCTGCGCAAGGTGAACCGCTTTAAGAAGGCAGCACCGGACCCCCTCAAGATCCCGGCCTGCGTCCAGTTCCTGGTCCGGGAGCGAAAACTGAATGCTCATGTTTTCGCAGCCGCCGCCCTTCTGCAGCAGATGAACTGTCACATCCGCAGAATCATGCCGCTTGAAAATGCAGACCGGACACTCCTCAGCCACATTTGAATCCACCGATGTTCCCTTGAGGGGATCTATCGTATTTCTACGCAAAAATCCACTTTCCGTCGCAGCTGCAACTGCCTCACGTGCCGCCTTTTCCAGGGGTAGAACCGGAGAACCGTCCGGCACCCTGAAAAAAAAAGTCAGCGTGCCTGTATCCTGACACATGGGAACAGAATTTTTCCTGGCCAACTCAATATTGGCAAGAATCTCATTCAGCATCAGATCCGCACGCGATCCGGTCTCTTCAGCGTCCCGGCCTGCTTTCAGGCGCTTCTCAACATCCTGAGACAGATCACTGGTTGACCGGCGTATCAGCTCTGTAAGAATTTCTTTCATTTGTACATCAATGCATTAGTATCATTTAAAATGGTGTGGTGGACGTCATAGACTTAGTGGACCTTGCGGCCCCCGCATCACGTTTTCACATATATCCGCGGATTGTCGCGTCCCAGCGCATCAATTATGCGTTCTGCATACACATCATCGACAGCAAGGGTACCACGCCCCGTACCCATACTGATAAGAGGTTTGGTCTCGCCGTGATAATCCGAACCTCCTGAAACCATCAGATCCAGCTTCTTTGCAATTCGCAACAGGGCGACAATCTGTTCATCCGTATGGTCTGAATGCCAGACTTCCACTCCAGCCAGCCCCAGATCCTTGAAAGCTCTCAGTTCCCGTTCGAGTTCCTTTTCATCGTTTATCCAGGTAAACGGATGCGCACAGAAAATCAACCCCCCGGCATCGGTTATCATACGTGCGGCTTCCTCGGGATAAAGACGATAGCGGTCAACATACGCGGGAGCACCTTTGGCGAGGTAACGGTCAAAAGCTTCCTGGACAGTGGACACATATTCACGGTCAACCATTGCCTGGGCAATATGCGGACGACCGATAACATCCTCGCCCGCACAGGCTTCGACCTCGTCCCAGTCCAGCTCAACTCCGAGGTCCGAAAGTCTGGCTATAATCCGCTCATTACGCCAGGCGCGGCCATCCAGTACCCGGCTGAGCAATTCACGCATCTGCACATCCTGACAGTCCGGGCCATATCCTAAAATATGCAGAGTACTGTTATCACCGTATCTATCATCCAGGGCAGCACTCACCTCCACACCGGGCAAGCCTGTAATCCCCTTATCGCGGCAGGCCTCCATAAATGCAGGCACCCCGGCCATGTTGTCATGATCAGTCAGTGCAATGGCGGAAAGCCCCAGCCGCCTGCCCCGCTCGACAATATCTTCCGGAGTCTCAGAACCGTCGGAAAAAGTGGAGTGGATATGCAGATCTATCATAAGTCCTCGTGCAGATTGTATATTTCAGCAAGGGCATCAAAATCAACACCGTCAAAAAACCCGGCGATTGCCACATCATAATCAGCGGTATGGGCAAACGCTTTTTTCATCAGCTTCAGGCGCGTCTCAAAAGAAATCTTACCGCTTTTTTCAGCAAGTTCATTCCGAATTGCGGCATAATCCGCCGGATCGGTTACCGAAGCCACACGCAGATAGTTCTTTGCGGACGCACGCACCATGCAGGGGCCGCCTATATCTATATTGGTTCTTGCCTCTTCAGGTGTGACACCCTCGCGGGACACCGTTTTTCTGAAGGGATACAGATTAACAACAACCATATCCATGGCAACGCCGTCGATCCGCTTCAGATCCTCCTGATGGGCGTCGTTATAGGTTTCGCTCAGAAGACCCAGATAAATTTTGAAGTCCAGAGTCTTCACCAGCCCGCCCTGCATTTCCGGCTGCCCCGTGTAATCCGAAATAGCGACAAGATGCTTTGATGCACTTTCGTCACCCAGTATTTCCGCAACAGCGGCATAGGTGCCGCCTGTAGAATAAATTTTCACGTCGGGGCAGTTCCGTACCAGTCCCGGGACAAACTCCTCCAAACCGCTTTTATCGGAAACACTCATCAGCACATTACGGATGGAAACCCTGTTGTCAATCTCTGTAACAATGTTTAAAGCCATAGAATATTCCTTTTCTGAAATCAATCAAACAGGCCAATAGAATAGAAAGTTTAACTCTCTTTGACAACTTATTTCACAAGCCGTTTTTCGCTGCAAGACGAATCTGCGGATCGGTGCACGGCGGGGTCACGGACCCTGCCCTACAGTAAAAATGCATTAGTCGCTATAAAATCAACTCCTGTCGCAAAAAACAAGAAACCCAGGAGACCATTTGCATAAGTTGTTGATTGAAAGCAACTAAAGCAGCATTTAAAACAGTAGTTGCCTTCGCAGTTTTAACCACGAAAAACACGAAAAATCAGATGGATTCCTTTTTCTCTTTATTCCTATGCAACGCATAACGTTGTTGACTAAACCAGCGGTGCATATCACCCAACTGTTCAATACATGAAAAACCATTTGCATATCACAGAGGCTCAGTTTGGTTCCCTGCCTGTCGGCAGACAGGCGGCTCCGCTGGTTTAGAACTGTAGCCGAGGTCCTTGACCTCGGAAGATGTATGATGCAAATTGCCGCAAATTTGACGATTTGCACCAATTCGCAGTTGCGCCCCGGCAATGCGCAAGCACCTTGACTTTTTCCATTGAAAAGTTTTTACTGTACGACGTCATTATAAATTGTATTGAAAGGACATATCTATGAGACATCTGAAAGCTACAGCCTTCCTGGCACTGACAATCGCCCTGACAGCCGCCGTCGGCAAATGCGGCGACAAGTATAAATACGCGGAAGAAAAAGATTTTTTTATAAAAAACAATGACACTGTGGTTTTTCTGGGTGACAGCATCACCCAGCAGAAACTATACACCACCTATATTGAAGCTTATACACTTACCCGTTTCCCCGACTACAACCTGACTTTCCGCAACACCGGTTGGGGCGGTGACACCGCATGGTTGCGTAAACGCTGGAAAACTGATGAAAAGAAACTCTTTTCAGCCACCGGTCAGTTGCTGGAAGATATGGTCACAGAAGCTGTCCACAAAGGACTTGAACGCGATGTTCTGCCTCTTAATCCCACAGCGGTAACTGTAAATTTCGGCATGAACGACCACAGCTACCAGGCATTCCGACCTGATATCTTCCGCGCCTATAAACGCAGTCAGGAGGAACTTGTACACACGCTTAAAAAGAACGGTGCGCGTGTTGCCCTGCTGACTCCCCAGCCGATTGAAGACATGAAAAAAGAACCGGAAGATGATCCCCGCAACATCTCACTGCGTAAATTCTCTGACGGACTCAAAGATGTCGCCGCAGCCGAAGGTGCGGTTTATGTCGATCAGTTCGATCCATACATGGATGTTATCTCCAAACGCACTGAAGGACAGAAAAAAACGATAGGCGAAGGCGATGCCGTTCATCCAGGTCCCTGCGGACATACCGTCATGGCATGGGCAGTCCTTAAAGGGCTGAATGCTCCGGCACTCGTTTCATCGGCCGTGATAGACACTTCTGTAAAATGGTATAACTTCTTTAAAAAACAGGTTGAAACCAGCAACTGCACAGTTTCCAATATTTCTTATAAGGACGGGATTCTCAGCTTCGACCGCCTTGACAATGCCCTGCCCATGCCGATTGACAAACGCGCTGTCAATGCACTCAAGCTGGTAAAAATAACCTGCGATCTCAACCGGTATCCACTGCGCGTCGAAGGCCTTCCCGATGGTGAATACCATGTGTTTATTGACGGAAAAAGCGTGGTGAAAATCACTTCGAAAAACAGCGTGGCCTGCACCAACCTGGCAAAGGTTGCTACACCAGCAAGCGAACAGGCCGACAGAATTCTGTCGCTTGTTTTCAAAAAGAACAATGTCTATTTCAACCGCTGGCGCAAAGTTCAGCTTAAAACCGGCGATGCCGCCAGACTAGCCGAGCTTGACAAACAGATCGTAGATATGGAAAAGCAGATCAATGAACTGCGCAGGCCCGTTACGCATCACTTCGAAATTAAACCGTTATAATCGGCCGACAAACGTATGGCTTCATGCCGCATATAAACGGCATGGAGCATGGAGATAACAGGCATACGCCAGAAAAAATTTTCTCTCTGCTCTATGCCCCTTGCAGACAGGATTGCCGAACATACAAAGAAATACGCCAAAGAACCGGGTAACGGCAAGGTGATTGAGAAGCGGAATAAAGGTTGAAAATCATGGATGAAAAAAAAGCTGCTAAGTCTTCCTGTCATTCAAAAACGGTTAGAAACATACGTAAAAAAGTCGGCATGACCCAATCAGCGCTTTCCAAAGCTTTAGGTATATCCATCAGGGCGGTGCAGAGTTATGAACAGGGCTGGCGCAAGGTGCCCACACACATCATGGTGCAGATGCTCGTTCTGGCGGCAGCTTATCACTCAAAAACAGCGCGCAAACCCTGCTGGGAAATTATGAAATGTCACCCGGAATGGCTGAAAAAGTGCCCGTGCTATAAAACCGACGGCAAACTCTGCTGGCTGGTGACAGGCGGACAATCAGCTCCCCGTAAAGGAGAAGATACAGACATCGAAGTCTGCCTTAAATGTCCCGTAGTGCAGGAAATTCTGAACTGAGTATCGTTTTCAGCATGTCTGCTGTCAGAGTTGCTTCGACATCAGCTGAAGATAGGAATAATATGCCGTTCAAGCAGGTTGCGGGTCACATTTTCTGCAATTGTCTGCTCATGCTTTTCAAGGGCCTGAATATATTCATCGCCCAGTTCAAAGGCAACTTTGTAGGCCACATGAATGAGCTGACGAAATCCGGGATTGTAATCGGGACAGTCGAGGTCGTGACGCAATGCGCTGACATAATCATGACTGCTCCAGTTTTCCACCGTCTCTGCGACGGGAAGCAGCGCGGGATTGATATCGATAACCGAAGCATAGGGTGCCGCAAGCTCATCGTAACGCGCCAGAGCATTGACATAGATTTTTTTTGCCACTGCGAGTCCGTCATCTCCCGCTTCCGCCAGACCTATAACCTCTTCCAGCCAGGTGGTTCCCGCTGTCTTGACATGCAGGCCGGTTCCGAATTTCTTAATAACGCGATTCATTGCCGGATAGATGGAAAACTTGTCGCTACCTGAATGCACACTCAGACGCAGCGTTTCTTTCAGACCGAATTTTTCTGCGGCAAAAGCCAGAGCGGCAACATCGAGTCCAAACTCTTTTTCAAACTGAGCCGGATCACCCACATAGTTAACGCCTTTATTGAAACGACCGCTGAACTTCGGGGCGATAGTATCAACCGGAATCTCTTCGCGCGCAATCATTGCCAGAATAAAAAGCATTTCACCCGGTGTCTGCGGTTCGTCGGTCTCATCCATGGAAACCTCGACCTCAAAGGCACCGTTTTTCTTTTCCGCAATATGACGGTATATACGCCCCGCCTCCTGAACCGCAAAAAGGTATTTTTCCGCAATTGCGCGGATCTGCTCACTGGAAACCGTTAATACTTCTTCCACTCCGGGCAGGTTTATTTTGCTGGCATACTCTGTCATGTCATCGACAAAAGCATTGACCGCAGAAGAATCCGCCGCCTCACCGATGAAATCGGCCACATCCAGGGTGAAGAAATCTGAAGCTTCGATAAAGCCGTCAACATTTTCAAGTGAGATATGGTCGGCATCCACAAAGTAAGGCTTCTCCCAGCCCAGGGACTGCGTGGCGGCATCGGCCTCAGCGCGAACCGAGGCGGGTCCGGTATGTACGGTTGTATGTTCGCGATGAGACTTATTCCAGACCGGTGAAATTTCAATTCCCTGCTTACCGGCCTCAATGAAAGCTGTAAGTTGCGCGATTCCCTGATGCGCGAAGCGGTCTCCGCATCCCATTGTGTAAAAAGCATTGCTCATGTTGTTCTCCTTAAAGCTATGGTCAATAAAATCTGCGTTATTATACACTTATCGCTTTTAAAAATCAGCCTGAATATATAAGCAGTTAAACTGGTTGAGGATGTTTCCATGCTTATTTAATCTGCGGCGGATATGTCAGAAAGAGAGCGCGGCATATTTCGCAGGTGACATCAGTCTGCAGAAGGGTTCCGC
>JAWOEI010000079.1:0-66012 GCA_046482825.1 Kiritimatiellia bacterium | reverse complement strand
ATTTGCAATATCAATGCGAGTGATATGCGCAATCCGCTTTTCCGCTGTATCCTAGTTGACAGAAAGCACATCTGCCACCCCGTAAGCAACACATCTGCGTATTTCGTTAAAAAAATAAGAAAAGCTACTTATTCGTATTCAGCACTCGTCTGATAAAACCGGGAATAATAAACATTGCCCCTTTTCCCACTGTTCCGTGGTTCAAACCGTTCATTTCATGAAATTCAACCATTTTGTTTCCGCTTTTTTTCAGACTGATTGAAAGCAATTCATTTTCTTCTACGCGGCACGGCCATTCTATATCGCGTCCCCCGGTTATCAGGCATACAGGCGGAAGATCTCCGCTAATATGATACAGAGGTGCGTATTTATCAACAACAGGTCTGAATTTCGGACCTGTGTATCCCATCCATTTCTTGACATTGAAATGTTTCGACATCTGGCCGCTGACGGGAATGAGTCCTGCGATCTTCTTATGATCCAGATTGTGTTCCGCAAGCCACTTCGGATCCATGCCTGTCATCGCTGTGAGATACCCCCCTGCTGAATGTCCTGATACAAAAACTTTTTCGGAATCACCACCGTATTGCTCAATATTTTTAAGAGTCCAGGCAACTGCTGCTGCAGCATCTTCAATAAAAACGGGCATATTCACCTTAGGATGGAGGCGATAGCCGACAGCGATAACTGCTATATCAGAGGGCAGAGACGGATAATGGCGATGGCCGTGTTCAAGACCGCCGCCATGAAACCAGACAACAACTGGCCAGCCTGTTTTTCCATCAGGATACTTAAGATCGAGTTGACACTGAGAACGCATGTAATCGTCTCCGCCAGCTAATTCCGTTTCTGTGTGGTAGTGCAGATTCCTGATTTCTTTGGCAGAACTGACAATGCTGAAAGCAGCAACTGTAAATGCGAGTATGGATCTTTTTATCATAATATTGTCACCTTCATTTATTTTGTATAATTCGCTATCTGCGACGGCCGTATTGCCACGCAATATATTTAAATACGTTACAATAATTATGCTCAGCATCTCAACATTAAATACCGCTCTTACTAAGATTATAATAATTTGAATTTCGCGGATTTAGATTTCCAAGCTACCCGGCGGAATGCTGAGTCATGACATAATCGAAACGACACGCATCATATCCTCCGGCGGATCGACTTTCAAAAGCAATTTTCTATTCGTCGCGGGATGCCTGAGATGAATTTCGCGTGCATGCAGAGTGCCTGGTGCTTCAACCGCAGTTTTCTCCTCATAACTGCACTCACACTCAACCGCAGACCACGGGCGGGGCTGACAGTTTGTCAGCGTTTTAATCTTCCGCTGCAGCAATTGCATTGGATATTTTCAGTAACTCTTTAACATTCATATTTGATATTATTCGGAAAAAATTTTTTGAGAACGCCAGCAGAGCTTCATTATTCTCTTTAACCGCCCAGGTATGCAGATCCGCCGATAATTGCCGTGCAAACTCTATATTCACTCCCTGGGAAAGAGTTATGAAACGGGGTTTAAAGGCATGGCGCAGTTTATTGAATGACTCGCTGTCGAGCCCGAACAAATCATCAGCATCAGTCTGCTTTTGCGGCATATTACTCTTCTGTTTACTGGACAGGGATCTGAATTCGCCCATATAACGCTCAACAAAAAGTTCTGTTTTTCTGGAAGCTTTTGATGATGTATTCATTTCTGTAAGCGGTACATTAAAGAATTTCACCGTGAAAGTTGAACCTTTACCGGCTTCACTTTCAAGTTCTATTGCTCCCCCCATCAGATTAAGAAGCTGTGTGACAATAGACAGTCCGAGACCGCTCCCGCCGAATTTGCGGTTTATGTCACCGGAGGCCTGTTCGAATTCATTGAAAATACGGGAGCGATCAGTTTCGTTAATGCCTATTCCTGAATCGGATATTGTGAAAACAAGATCGCAATTATCTCTCCGATCCTCTTGCTGTTCTACTTCTGCCCGAACATACACCCCGCCTTTGGAGGTGAATTTGACAGCATTACCGACAATGTTGATCAGAATCTGGCGCAACCGCTTGCCATCAATCAGCACTCGGGAAATATTATCATCAATTTCAACATTAAGAGTGATCCCTTTTTCAGCTGTTGTCAACTTGAAAACTGATTTCACATCATCAAGTACACGGTGAATATCCACATCCATGGGGACAAGCGTAAAACTCAAAGACTCAAGAGCGGAAAGATCAAGGACATCATTAATAAGCGCACCAAGCGATTTTCCTGCCGCATTGATTGACTCACTGTAACTTTTATACTGTTCTTTGCTTAGATCCTGCTCCGCCATAAGTGTGCTGAAGCCTATGATAGCATTCAGCGGCGTACGGATTTCATGGCTTACTGTGGAAAGAAAAGCGCCTTTCGCCTTATTGGCGGATTCCGCTTCCTCGACTATGCGTTTAAGACTGTCTTCATAAGCCATTCGTTCAGTGACATCCAGCACCGAACCATAAATAGCGTTAACTCTGTTATTATGGCCAAATGTACAGTTAATGCGGTTTTCCATATACGAAACTGCCCCGTCGCCGTACAGAATCCTAAATTTGATAACTTCAGATTCACCGGTTTTTTCAATTCTCCTGATACTTCTCTGCACCTGCGTTCTGTCGTCAGGGTGAATAGCATCGTATAACTTTTCAAAACTGGCTTCTGTGTTTTCCGGCACTTTCAGCATCCGGTAAAACTGAGGAGACCACCGGACAATACCATTAGAAACATTACAGTACCAGCTTCCGATATTTCCTATCTGCTGCGCTTCATTAAGCCAATGCTCATTTTCTGTCAGCTCCTGATGCTGCAATTTGACTTTTGCCAGAATACGTCTCTGATATATCCATAATGCTCCCAGGCATGCAATCGCAAAAGCAAGGCACAACCACGAATCCGTTTCGAAATATAGCTGCAGTAAGGAATCTCCCATCATATTGTTCCTGTATTACACCGCTTTGAATTTTTCAGGAAGCACCACACAGAAAACAGCCCCTTTTCTGTCGCATTCCCGAAGATATTCTATCGAACCTCCAAGACGGGTTGCAATACTTCTGCTGACCGGAAGTCCAAGGCCTAAATTATCCTGTTTGGTTGTAACAAAAGGAGTGAAGAGGCTTGAACTAATAGCAGAGCTTACCCCGGCTCCGTTGTCAGAAACATATATACAGACTGCTTCATCCTTTTTGAGCGTTCTCAATTCCACCTGCGGATTTTCAGATTCGGAATCCTGCAGAGATTCGTAAGCATTTTTTATAAGGTTGACCAGTATCTGCTGAACCCCCCCCCTGTCAGCAACAATATGCAGAGGGGCATCCATATCTTTCAGAGAGAACGTGAAATTTGAAAGTGCAAAATCGCTCTGATAAAGCCGCATTGTATCGTATATCAGTTTATGAAGATCAAATTCCTCCAGCTGCAGCGGTTTATGCATGGCAACATTGCGCATACGTTCAACCACTTTTTTTGCCCGCATAACTTCAGTTTCAACATCACGTATGATCTCACACAGCTCGTCTCTGTCAAAATCTCCGTTTTCCAGGAACATCCTTGTAGCATTGACATTCATGGTTATGGAAGCAAGGGGCTGGTTTAATTCGTGAGCCAGCTGCGTGCCGGATTCAACCATGGAATTATACCTGTCATTATCCGCAACTTCATTCTGCAGTTTTGCCGCTTCATACAGCATTTCCATAAGGCCGGTAACATCCTGTACGGAACCGAATGCCTGCAGATATCCGTTGCCGCTCTCAAACTGTACCCATACGCGCAGGTTCTTTTTTTTGCCTTTTATTTTACAGATAATCAACTCCCGGAAATCTTCACAGTTGTTACGGGCGGTTATCCATTTCCTGACTATACGTTCACGTTCCACCGCATTAGATGTCAAAGCGGAAAGGAATTCCCCCATAGCAAAGGTCTCGGCCATATCAGGTGGTATTGCAAGAATATCAATAAGCTGAGCGGAGCTGTGACATACAGGTTTGCGGCGGAAATGCTGGTAGCACATCCAGTGACCGGTCAGAGAAATTTTCTGAGCGAGATCGTAATGACGGTTGAGTTCGACAAGCTCTTTTCGTGAATTGAAAAGATTGATAAGATTTGAAACTCTTGTCTTCAGTACACTTTCATATATGGGCTTTGTAATAAAATCATTGCCCCCTACATTGAAAGCGCGCTTATGATTTTCAGGAGATGCATCCGCAGTGATAAACAGAACAGGTATATCCGCAGTCTCAGGCATTTTACGTAACTGCCGGCAGACATCATATCCATCCATTTCCGGCATCATCACGTCCAGAAGCACTATGTCAGGAGGATTTTCAACCGCCATGCGCAACCCATCCCTGCCGTTCTCCGCAATACGTATTGTGTAGCCGCAGGGAAGAAGATATGTGGCGACAAGCTGGTTGTTAACCGCATTGTCATCAATCAGCAAAATGGTTTCTTTATTCACACTACCCCTCAGGCAGTTCGATTTGATTTCTGTTTATAATTCCGGCATTTGCCAACAGAACAGACATCCTCACCAGCTGGGCAACCGAAAGTGCCTGCATTTTATCCATCACACGAGCACGATGCACCTTGACTGTCGTCTCGGTAATACCTATCCGGTTGGCAATGGTCTTATTGAGCAATCCGCGGACAACACCGAAGAATACCTCACGTTCCCGTGATGTAAGCCGCTCATATCCTTTCCGGGCGGTTATAAGCAGCTGACGTCTGGAGTGGTCTTCAAAACTTTTAATCAAGGCTTCACGAACTGCGGACAGAAGCTGATCGTTGTTAAACGGTTTTGTAAGAAAATGAACCGCTCCATTTCGAAATGCGTCGATACTCTTTTCCAGATCGCCGTGTCCGGTTATAAAAATAACCGGGATGTCAGAATATTGCTCACGCATGCGTTTCTGAAGTTCCATACCGCTCATTCCGGGCATACGGATATCAAGCAGAGCACAGCAAGCCTCAGCCTGTTTCAAAGCTGCATCGAGAAATTCCTGAGCGCTCGCGAAGCTTTCATATTGATATCCGGCCGCTTTGAGTAGTCGAACGATAGATTTTCTGACCTGTTCATCATCGTCAACAACATATACTACAGCCTTATTCCACGGATTGATATTCATATATACCTCTTCATACCTCTTCAGAAAAAAAATTTTACACTCAATACTGTTATGTTACAATTTTTTTTTATCAAATAAAAGATATATCGTTAATTTACACATAATAAAATCCGTATAACTATCTACTAGATATAACTGAGATATTATTTTATCTATATAAGATAAGGAAAGGATAAAGTCAGGGTGGAACAGCGAAAAACACAAGTCTCTATTTGACCATCTGAGGAAGCCAGGTGGCAATTTCCGGGAAAAACATCAGTAAAGCCGTTATACCGACCAATGCAAAAAGAAAAGGCATAGCCCCCCTGAAAACCATCTGCAGGGAAACACTTCTGTCGATTCCGCTGACCACATACGCATTAACACCTACCGGAGGTGTGATCACGCCCATCTGAGTCACCATGACTATCATCACACCAAACCATACAGGATCATATCCGAGCTGCTGTATAATAACCGGATAAAAAATAGGGATAGTCAGGAGGATCAGGGCAAGAGCATCCACAAAACAACCGGCCAGAAGATAAAACAGCAGTGTCATTATTACAATAACCCACGGAGCTACGGGCAGACCCGCCAGCCATGCGGCGAAAGCGGTTGGGATATTGGTGATGGCGAGAAAATGACCGAAGATGGTGGCACCGGCCACTATAACCATAACCATACAAGATGTCCGAACTGTTTCCCGGGCGGCTTTCATGAGCATTTTTAAAGAGCAATTGCCACCGGCCGCTGCAATTGCAACCGATCCAGCAGCCCCCACTGCGGCACCCTCTGTCGGTGTAAACCAGCCGGCAAAAATGCCACCCATTACAAACATGAAAAGCAGCAATGTTTCCAGAACACCGGCCAGAGCTCTGAATTTAACAGACCAGGTCACTTTTCTTGTCCTAGGGGCCAAAGCCGGTTTCAGTGCGCACTGTCCGGCAATCACCAGACAGAATGTCACTGCGGTTAATAATCCCGGTAGAATACCTGCTATAAAAAGTTTTCCTATAGACTGTTCAGTCAACACCCCGTAAACAATAAAAACCACACTTGGCGGTATAAGCATGCCGAGCCCCCCCCCTGCCGCAACTGTACCGCTGGCAAGAGAAAGATCATAATTATACTTCTTCATTTCCGGAAGAGCCACGGCGGACATTGTCGCAGCAGTGGCGGGCCCCGAACCGCAGATAGCACCGAAAGCTGCACAAGCTCCGACTGTAGCCATTGCAAGACCTCCGCGTAATCCTGCCAACCAGCTGTTTGCCGCCGCAAACAGCCTGCCGCTGATTCCCGCATGAAACGATACCTGTCCCATAAATACAAAAAGAGGAATCACTGTGAGACTGTAGCTGGAAAAAATTTCAAAAACATCCGCGGTAAGAACCGACATAGCCGCTCTGCCTGAAACAGCTACCGCATAACCGCAGATGCCTGTTACTCCCATGGCAAAAGCCACCGGCATGCTGCCGAAAAGCAGCAGGAGCATTAAAATACAGCCAAGAGCACCTATCTGGACAAGAGTCATAAGCGCACCAGTTCCCTGCCGGGGTAAATGAGATGGAAAAGAACAACGAGAGCTGTAAGCGCAAAGGACACGGACATCAGCCAGGGCACCCAGAAAACGGGAACCTCTATTGTACTGGTTACTTCTCCATTGCTGAGAAAACGCATTCCGTAACCAAAAGAAGCCCACGATGCGAAGGATAATCCGAGAAAAACAATTCCCCGCATCAATGAGTCCACGATAATACGGCCGTATCTGTTTAGCTTGTGAAAGAAATATTCTATAGCCACATGCCCCTTCATCGCTGTGGTCAGGGGCAGCGCACAGGTAACACTGACCGCTCCGCAGAGTCGGACCAGATCGTACGCTCCCTTGGCAGGCACATGCATAATACGAAGGACAATGTCAACACAGGTAATCAACGCCATAACTATCAGTGCAGCGCATGAGAGGAATGTCATTACCCTGACAAGTATAACGGCTCCGCTCCAGAACCAGTTTAAAGAAGAGCCTTTTGTCTGACTGGATTTTTTTTGCATATCAGTGAGGCGTTTTTCACACACAATCCGACGAATTGATATTTTGCCGAACCGCAACGTATCCGCATATCCGTTTCATTTTAAAGGAATCTCCCCTCCAGGAAGGAAGATGATTTACCGTAGTGATGTTCCGGTTACGCTTTTCTGCAGAGTACTGACAAACTCAGCTCCCGCAAGACCTTTTTCTTCCGTGCGTTTTATGTAGTCGGCAATCAGCGGTGATACGGACTCTGTCCAGAGCTCCTGTTGCTCAGAGGACAGCTGCACGAACTCGCAGTTGTTCTCCCCGGCAAAAGCGCGTCCCTCGACATCGGCGTCCAGCCATGCCTGTCCGTGTTTCGGAATCCATTCGTCATTAACTTCTTCAATTGTTTTTCTTATGTCTGCCGGAAGGGAGTTCCATGTTTTTTTGTTCATTGCAACAAAAAACGCTGTTGTATATCCGATACACTGGGAATCGGTCACATACTCAACCACTTCGGCCTGATTCCACCCTTTCAGGGTTTCCACCGGACAGACAGTGGCGTCAACCACGCCTTTCTGAAGCGCCTCATAGGCCTGCCCCTGCGGCATACCCACAGGAGAACCGCCAAGACTTTCGACGACCTTTGCCGAAAAACCGGTGGCTCTGACGTTCAGGCCTTTCATGTCCGCCAAACGTCTGACAGGTTTTTTGCCCGCAATAATGCCCGGACCATGAGCATGGACGTACATAATTTCCGTATCCTGAATCTCCTCAGGGCGGAATTTCTGAATCGCCGCATTGCCGGAAAGTGTTGCAGCCATACCGTCAGGATACCCCAGCGGAAGATCGATGCCTTCAATCAGCGGGAAACGCCCCCGGGTATATGCAAAAGCACTTTGACCGATATCAGAGACACCATCAACTACTCCCTGATAACATTGCGGCGCCTTGGTCAGAGAGCCGCCGGGATAGACAGTGATCTTAACCCTCCCGCCTGTGCGTTTCTGAATTTCAGAAGCCCAGGCGGAGGATAATATGCATTGCACATGGGTCGGAGGAAAAAAGATGCTGTAGGAGAGTTCAATCGGATTATCCGCAGTCCCCTCAGCAGCCTTTTTTCCGCAACCCGCCAGAACGGCAAACAACGACAATCCAAACAGAATCCGTCCGGCTGTACATTTCATTTCTGATCTCCTGTTAACGATCAAACTGACCATCAAAAGCTATATTGCTGGACGGAAAATCCACGCAGCGTACAAAGTCGCATGCTTCCTGAGCGCCATGACAGCGATCCATGCGGGAATCCTCCCATTCAACCGAGAGCGGACCTTCATAACCTATGTCATTCAGGGCCACAATGACCTCTTCAAAGTTGATGTCTCCATGCCCCAGAGAACGAAAATCCCAGTAACGCCGGGGATCACCGAAATCCGTGTGGCCTCCGAAAATACCTGCACTGCCGTCACCATGACCCCACCAGGCGTCTTTCATGTGAACATGAAAAATACGATCGGAAAATTTACGGATAAATTTAACATAGTCAACACCCTGATATCCCAGATGCGAAGGGTCGTAATTAAAACCGAATGCAGGATGTCCGTCCAGCGCATCGAGAGCACGTTCGGCCGATGCGATATCGAAAGCTATCTCAGTGGGATGCACTTCAAGAGCGAATTTCACGCCCAGATCCGCATAGTAGTTGAGAATAGGTTTCCAGGTTTTGGCAAATTCCTTATAGCCTGCATCTATCTGTCCCGGAAGACACGGAGGAAAAGAGTAAAGAAGATGCCAGACAGGGGAACCGGTGAAGCCGTTAACAACATTCACACCCATATTGACAGCGGCCTTGGCTGCTTTCTTCTGCATGCTGACTGCCCATTTCTTTGCTTTTTTGGGGTCACCCTTGCACTCAGCCGGAGCAAACGCGTAATGACGCTCGTCAATAGGATCACACACCAGCTGGCCGGAAAGATGGTTTGAAATAGCCCAGCATCCCAGACCGTTTTCCTCAAGAACAGCCTGCTTGTCCTCACAGTATTTCTTGCTTCTGGATGCCTTATCAAGATCAATATGATCTCCCCAGCAACAGAGTTCCAGGCCGTCATAACCGAATTCGCTCATCATCTCACAGACCTGTGCAAACGGGAGGTCAGCCCACTGTCCTGTAAACATTGTTACGTTTCTAGCCATTGATATGCTCCTTTCACGATAGCATTCATTTGTTCTTAAAACTTCATGTAAGTACGCTGAATAATTAAGATTATAAAAAAAAACCGTTAACGGCAATAAAAAACGCTCTGCGTTTCAAAAGGATTGAAAAGACATATTTCCGCCTGATTGTGCCGTACGTGTAAGCTTTTTCAGGAATGCACATCTCAACAGCGACAGGCAAAAAACCAAGTGCAAACAAGCATGAAAACCGTGAAAGCATCTTCATCTGTTTACAAACGCAAAGGCGTTATGAAACATGCGCATCCAGGGACCGGCCTCATCAGTGAATATATTGTCTGGCTTGTAGGAAAGCTGAGCGGAACGGAATCCGCGTTCGGGGTGCGGCATCATAATGGTTGCACGTCCATCATCTGTGGTGAATCCGGTCAAGCCTCCTTTGGATCCGTTGGGATTCCAGGGGTAACGCTCTGTCGGCTCTCCTCGTCCATCAACATAGCGCAGGGCGGCCAGTGCGGAAGCGTCGTTGGCGGCATCCGCGAATTCGACCCGCCCCTCTCCATGGGCAACCGCAACAGGAACACGTGATCCCTGCATGCCTTTGAGCAGGACAGATGGTGACTCCAGAATTTCGACCGTAGCGTAACGTCCTTCAAACTGTTCGGATGCATTGCGCACAAAACGCGGCCAGTGCGCTGCACCCGGCACAATATCCTTGAGCTGTGAAACCATCTGGCACCCATTGCAGACACCCAGTGTAAATGTATCCAGACGTTCAAAAAATGTTTTGAACATCTGCACAAGTTCCGCATTGTAAAGAATACTGCGCGCCCATCCTGAACCGGCCCCGAGAACATCACCGTAGGAAAACCCGCCGCAGGCGGCCAGCCCGCAGAAATCCGCAAGATCTGCTCTTCCGTTCAGCAGGTCCGTCATGTGGACGTCCGCAGGATCAAAACCGGCCAGAGCAAAGGCGGCCGCCATTTCAACATGTCCGTTGATTCCCTGTTCCCTGAGGATAGCCATACGCGGTTTCCGGTTCAGCATTTCCACTGTTCCTGTCGTGTTTTCATCCGGATTATAAGTTAATTCAAACTGCATTCCGGAATCGTTCTCATCAAGACCGTTGTCATATTCCTGCCAGGCGCAATCAGGATTGTCGCGCAGCGCCTGCATCCGACAGGTCAATGCCGACCATTTTCTGCGCAGCCAGGTGATATTGGTTTTAATTGCAGTTTCTCCGCCAACGGAGACAGTGAATTCACGATTGTCTTCAACATAACCTATGACAGAAATAAAGTCTCCGTTCAGTCCGTGTTGTTTAAAAAGGTCAGTCACTTCAGTCACATTGTCTGAAGCAACCTGCAGAACTGCACCGAGTTCTTCGCTGAACAGAGCAGCGAGAATATCATTGCCGGACAACTCCGCTTTTATGCCTCGCCCCCCGCTGAAAGCCATCTCAGCCAGTGTTGCGGCAACACCGCCGTCCGAGCGGTCGTGGTAAGCCAGCAGAAGCTCTTTTTCCACCAGTTCCTGCATAGTTTCAAAGAATGTTTTAAGAACTGCAGGATTCATCAGATCAGGTGTTTCAGTGCCTGTCTGGTTGTAAACCTGTGCCAGAGCACTTGCCCCCAGACGGTTTTTTCCGCAAGCGAGATCGACAAGGATAAGTTTGGACTCGCCGGGTTTTAAATCAGGTGAAACGCTTTTGCGCACATCTGACACGGGGGAAAAAGCGCTGACAATCAGAGACAGCGGTGCCCGTTGTTTGTGCTGCTTTTTATTTTTATCCTTCCATACGGTACGCATAGAAAGAGAATCTTTCCCGACCGGCACTGAAATACCCAGATCAGGACATAACTCCATGCCGATTGTCCGGACTGTATCAAACAGACGCGCATCCTCCCCCTCTTCACCGCAGGCACACATCCAGTTTGCCGAAAGCTTGATATTTCCAATTGCGCCTATATTGTTGCAGGCGATATTGGTAAGAGATTCACCAACCGCCATACGTGCTGATGCGGGACCGCTTATCAAAGCCACCGGAGTACGTTCCCCGGTGGACATGGCCTCACCTGTAAAGCACTTATAACCTGTGATAGTCACTGCGGAATCGGCTACAGGAAGCTGGTATGGTCCGCACATCTGATCACGGTGCACCATGCCGGTCACGGTGCGATCGGTAATGGTAATCAGAAAAGTTTTATCAGCAACAGCAGGAAGCTGCAGAACACGTTCCAGCGCATCTATGGGTTTTACGGAATCGAAGTCAAGAGCCGGCGGCATGATATCCGAACGCCTGACATCGCGAAGACCCTTAGGCGGTTTACTCAGCAGAACGTTAATATCCATGTCAATGGGTTTATCATTGAAATATGTATCATTTACAATCAGACGTCTGTCAATGCGGGCAGTACCTATGAAAGCCACCGGACACCGTTCACGCCGGCAGATATCTTCAAACATCTGTCTGTTCTCTGGTGCAATGGACAGCACATATCTTTCCTGAGCCTCACAGCACCATATTTCCATGGGATTCATTGACGGCTCTTCATTGTGAATAGTCCGCAGATCAAATTCGGCTCCGGTTTCCTCCACCAGTTCAGGGCAGCCGTTGGAAAGACCTCCGGCACCGATATCGTGAATGCTGACAACAGGATTATCCTCTCCCATGGCAGCACAGGCGTCGATAACCTCCTGACATCGTCGTTCTATCTCGGCATTGCCGCGCTGTACGGAATCAAAATCCAGAGATTCATCGTTGCTGCCGGTATCCATTGAGGAAGCAGCGCCGCCACCCAGTCCTATGCGCATCGCGGGTCCGCCTATCTGCACAATCAGAAAATCAGGCTTAAGATGTTTCTTGTAAACCTGATCCCTGTATATATTTCCCATACCGCCTGCGAGCATAATGGGTTTGTGATACCCGATGTAACGCTCACATACCATCTCTTCATAAGTACGGAAAAAACCGCAGAGTTGCGGGCGGCCGAACTCATTTCCGAATGATGCTCCTCCTACAGGACCGTCTGTCATTATCTCCAGCGGTGTCGCGAGGCGGGAAGGAAATTCCGCATAATCTTTCTCCCACGGCATTGCAAATCCGGGAATTCTGAGATCTGAAACCATAAATCCGGCTATTCCCGCCTTGGTTTTTGATCCGGTTCCCGTGGCCGCCTCATCACGGATTTCGCCACCTACACCGGTTGCAGCACCCGGGAAAGGAGATATGGCTGTCGGGTGGTTGTGTGTTTCAACCTTCATCAGGATATCAATCTGTTTATCCTTGAATTGGTATTTTCCGCTCCGGCCGTCGATAGCAAACCCGGCTGTCCTGAACCCTTCCATAACACCGGAATTATCCGCATATGCAACCAGAGTACCTCCCGGATTGGACTTATGTGAATTTCTGATCATTCCGAACAGGGAAAGCTCCTTTTTTTCACCATCAACAATCCAGTCGGCATTGAATATCTTATGCCGACAGTGTTCAGAATTCACCTGACCGAACATAACCAGCTCGGTATCCGTAGGGTTGCGCTTCTCTTTTGAAAAATAGCTGTAGAGATATTCGATCTCGTTTCTGCTAAGTGCAAGCCCCATTTTCACATTGGCTTTTTCAAGCGCTGTAAGGCCTTCTTCGAGAATATTGAATACAACACCTTTCGCCGGAGGAAGATGGTCAAAAATGTCATCAATATCAACATACAGACCTTCTGTCATTCGATCATGCAGTAGGTCGTAAGCATCTGCAAGCTGAGCCGAAGACAGTTCCTCGTTGTTTACAGTAATAACCAGATGCACGCCGCGTTCAACACGCTTTACTGAAGTAATACCGCAGTTCACAAATATATCTGTCGCTTTGGATGACCAGGGGGATATTGTTCCTTTACGCGGTGTAATATAGAATCCCCTTTCAAAACCGTTAAACTGCCGGGCATCAAGCAGAGTGCAGGCTCGTTCTATGGTCCGGGTGTCAGGATCTCCGTCTGTCTCAAGCAGGTAGATATAATTGGACTCGATTTGTATATCGTCACCGCATACTAAAGCATTCTTCAAGGCAGTAGACAGGGAGTCGAGTCTGAATTTTGAAAAAACGTTTGTTCCCTTCAGTTGTAACGGTCTCATTTATCTTTTTCCTCGGTGTTGTCTGTAGTCTGAACAAATTTCAATACGCAAAGCGCAGAAAGATACGGGTTGTTGAAGCATGTAAAAAGTTTTCATTTTTTGTTTCTACGTAGTTGATAACCTGCGCATTATCAGCATTCCTAATACTCGGTTCTCAGCTCAGCGTTGCTTCTTATATCATCGGCAACCATACGGTTCAGGGTAAGTCCTGTCCTGCCGGGCCGTCCGTTTCCGACAGGCCTTCCATCAAAACTCCTGGCGCATACCACATTAAGTGTTGTACCGACAATCAGCAGTTCACGGGCGCCATTCACATCGTCCAGTGTAATATCGCCGAAGCCGACAGACTCCAGTATTCCTTTTCCGACCAGTTCCCGGGCGAATTCCATGGTGCGTTTCATGGTGGTGCCGCTGAGGATTTTCCGCATGCGCGGGAAAACAAGGTCTTTACTGTCTGTGACAATTCCGAAATTCTCTGTGGCTCCCTCTGTCATAAAACCGTTTTCATCAAAACCGACCACAAAATCAACTCCCCAGTCCACAGCTTCACGCTTCATCATCACATTGGGAAGGTAATTGCAGTTCTTTACAGTGGCGAACTCGGCAGGTTTTACCGGGATATGACTCCGGCGTACATCGGCGCCTTCAGGTTTGCGTTCCATGAAAGGGGTTCCTGCGGTATAGACGACAATATAAAGTGAAGGACCGTCGCTGTCGTAAGGGCTTACGCTGTAACTGCCGGGACCGCGGGCAAGAATAATCCTTGCGGAACAGTTGTCTCTGTCGGCTACCTTCAGCGTTTCAACAGTCAGTTTTCTGATCTCATCTATACCGCCGGGCCATCGCAGTCCTGTCGAAAATGCTGAACGGATTAATCGTCTGAGATGTGAGTCAAGGTTGTATGCCCCGCGGTTGACGCACTTGAAGGTATCAAAAACCCCGTCACCGCGGTGGACAAGATGGTCGTCAAGAGGAACCTGCATCAACACAGGGTCGGTGACCACGCCCCTGAGCAGACTGGAATACATGGCGTAGTAATTCTTCTGCCATGGTTTACGGTTTTTTTCCAATGTTTCGATATATTCAGAAAGCTTGATTACATTCATATAACAGACCTGATAAATGCGGAGACTTGCCGACTTCTAAAGTTCAGTATATTACCAGCTTCATTGCTGTTATGGAAGACTAATTGATTCTTCATCCTTGCTTACAAGCTGCATCATTGTTTAGAATACGACGCATATAAATAACGAAAGGTTTTTTATTATGGACCCATTACTTGATCTGTTAACGGATAATGCCAGAGAATCCAGTGACATACTTGCGAAAGAACTGGGGAGCACAGCTGAAGATGTTGAAAAACGCATAAAAGAGTTGCAGTCCAGAGGAATTATACGCGCATTCAAAGCCATCATAAATGAGGATAAACTCGATACTGATGATGTACGTGCGGTTATTGAACTTCGGGTTCGCCCGCAGCATGACGGCGGTTTTGACAGTATTGCCAGACGGATCGGCCAGTTCAGTGAAGTTGAATCAATTTTTCTCATGTCAGGAGGTTATGATCTTCTTCTTTTCGTCAAAGGTTCATCTCTGCAGGAAGTGGCGGGTTTTGTGAGTGCGCGTCTGGCAAACATTGATGGTGTGCTTTCAACAGCAACCCACTTTATGCTTAAAACATATAAGGACCAGGGTGTTCTTATGGAGAGGGAAAACAATGACGAACGACTCAAGGTCTGTCCCTGATTTCGTAGCAGAACATATAAGTAATCTGCCCAAATCCGGAATCCGCGATTTTTTTGATATTGTAGCCAGCCGTAAAGATGTGATCTCACTTGGAATAGGTGAGCCTGATTTCAGTACGCCATGGCATATCAGAGCCAAAACAGTGGAAAGCATAGAGAATGGATCCACCCGTTACACATCCAATCTCGGCACGCCTGCGCTACGACGTGAAATTGCCGCCTATATGGAAAAGTCTTTTGATGCTCAATATGATCCCGAGCATGAAATTCTGGTGACAGTCGGTGTGAGTGAAGCTCTGGATATCGCGCTGCGCACTATCATCCGTCCCGGTGACGAAGTTCTCTATCACGAACCGGCGTTTGTGGCGTATGGCCCCCTGATCAGTATGGCGCACGGTATACCCGTACCGGTTGAAACCTACCGGAAGGACGAATTCCGCATAACGATAGAAGAACTCGATAAAAAAGTGACGCCGGCAACCCGGGCCTTGCTTTTGAATTTTCCCAACAATCCTACTGGCGCTGTACTGCGGCAGGAGGATGTTGAAGCACTGGCGGATTTCGCGATAAAGCATAATATCATCCTGATATCGGATGAGGTGTATATGGAACTGATCTATGACGGAACGCGTACATCATTTTCGTCAATTCCCCGGATAAAGGATCGCCTGATACTTCTCAACGGTTTTTCCAAGGCCTGGTCCATGACGGGTTTCCGCCTCGGTTATGTCTGCGCTCCCCCGGTGCTTACCGACGCCATGATGAAAATTCATCAGTTCTGTATAATGTGTGCTTCGTCCATCAGTCAGGTCGCCGGACTTGAAGCATTGCGCAACGGAGCGGAAGAGGTGATCAGAATGCGTGAATCATATAGGTTCCGCCGGAACTTCATTGTTGAATCACTTAATGAAATAGGGCTGGACTGTTTTATGCCGCGCGGATCTTTTTATGTTTTTCCGAGCATACAGACAACCGGTCTTTCATCGTATGATTTTGCGATGAAACTGCTTGAGGAGTACAACGTTGCCTGTGTTCCCGGCAGCGCATTCGGTTCCTGCGGCGAAGGTTTTTTGCGCTGTGCCTATGCGACAGGCATGGAGGAATTGAAAGAGGCTGTTGTGAGAATCAGCGAATTTGTAAAGAAACACAGCAGCTGATATCGTAAAATCTGCAATACAGGCCGCCAGTTTTCCGGTATGTACGCTCTCTGCGGCATGGTTGCGTCATGCCGGATGTTCCGCCGCGAGGTTTGCCGCTGTATTATCAGCAGACGCAGAGCATGTAGTCAGTCTTCATTTTTTACAATGCTGACTATACGTTCTTCAGGGGACTCACCGATTTCAAAAAATACATGAATGGTGTCACGGGGCAGCATTTCCCCGGCCCTTTCCGGCCATTCCAGGGCAACTGCAGCACCGTTCTCCAGATGCTCGCAGTAACCTATATCCAGCAGATCATCCGGGCCAGAAAGACGATAAAGATCCATATGGACAAGTTTAAATCCAGATGCGTCATATTCATTGGAGAGGGTGAATGTAGGACTCGTCACAGGACGGTCAATATTCAGAGCCATAGCGATTCCCTGCATAAAAGTTGTCTTCCCTGCTCCCAGGTCTCCGTGCAGGGCCATTACAGAACCGGGCACCAGAAGCTTAGCAACATCAGCTGCCGCATCCCAGGTTTCCTCTACAGACTTGATCTTGTATATTTTCCGCATAAAATTCAGTGTTGATTGCTGTTGTTTTCTGATGAATCACAACTCAATAACGGGTTTTAACATAGCTCAGTTTTTAATCCACTCAGTAAATTCATCTAGAAAACAGTCTATATAAGAGTCACAGAAAGCAGATGAATGCGGCATACGCAACAGACCCGGAAGGTTTTTATCGGCAAGAGGAGAATCAGCACTCAAAGGTTCCCGCGCAAACACATCCAGACACGCGCCGGCAATCACACCGTTCCGCAGGGCATAGGCCAGTGCTTTTTCATCAATGCAGTTTCCTCGTCCGAAATTATAAACAACCGCATGTGAAGGCATAATCTCAAATTCCTGCCTTCCAAGAACGCCATCTGTTGCGGTATCGGAAGGGAGTACCGCGATAACATGATCGGCCTTACTCAGGACCGGGTGCAGATCCTCCGGCGGTCTGATGGAATCATCCTTCCCGAACCAGTCAGGAGGAATGACATCGGCATTGCGTTTTATTCCGGTGATATGCACACCGAAAGATTTGAGTCGGTGTCCTATGTGCGAACCTATATGTCCGAAACCGATGATGACAGCATGTGAATCATATATCAGACGGCTGTCGAACAGATATTCTGCTGGCCACAGTTCACCATTAAGCTGATGCCTGAAGGCTTTCAGTATGCCGCGATTGACCGCAAGCAGCATGCCCAGAGCTGTTTCCGCAATCACAGAACCATGGAAGGTGCCGTTTCTGATCTCTATATGTGGCGGCACAGATGTGACATGAAAGAAATCCCTTCCTGCTGCCGGTGTTCCTATTTTGCACAGTTCAGGCGCAATATCGAACCACTCCTGTTCAAATGTCCATGTAAGCGCTGTTCGGGCATGGGGAAGGGCGCTCAGAAAATCTGTGCGGTTCCGGCACCATGCCGGAATCGCATAAGGCAGTTCGCATTTCATCCGTTCCAGATGTCGCTGTTTAAAACTGAAACATGGAATTTTGCTCTCCAGAAATATAGCTATCTCATGTTTCGGCATAATGAATTGTTCTTTTTGGCAAACATATCTGCCTTAAAGACGAAGTGATCAACATTCTTCATTTCACATTCCGCTTTCTGCAAAGTGCAAAGCACGATAAATCACAGTTCAAGCGGTGTTTCGCGTTTTTTACAACGTCCCATGTTGTAAGTCTGCGGCGGATGATCGCCTCCTAGTCCGACACCGTTCTTCATCAGTTTTCTGAGGTCCGCCAGATGTTTTTCATAAACTCCGCGCGGTTTACAAGTGTTTTTGACGCAGATAGAAGCGGCCATACCGACAACCTCGCCCATCATGCCTGTTGTCCGCATCACCCGTACTGTTCCCAGGGCAACATGAGTCACACTGATGTTGCGTCCCGCCATAAATAGATTATCCACATTTTTTGAATAAAGACAGCGATAGGGAATCGGATAGGGATATATAGGTATATGCTTGCAGATGGATTTGAATTCCTCTCCGGGAAAGTTTTCTGTATTTTCCGGATCAGGATAGTGCAGATCAATAGTCCATGTGGAAGAGGCCGTGCCATCAGAATAGATGATATCCTTTATCAAATCATTCTCTGTAAGTATCAGATCACCCGTCAACCGGTATGACTCACGCTTCCCGGCAACGTATGCCACCCAGTCGAGCGAGCTTTTTGTGTAACGTTCTTTATAGCGGGAGTGATTTTTCAAGTGTGACCAGTTGGAAAAAACAACCATCATTCCGTAGTCGCGCACACGTTCGAAATCATCCACCTGATGATATTTCATACCTGTTTCCCAGGTCCACTCGCCCATTTTAACGTTCTCGCAGTTTTCATCATTGAAATCCAGCCCCCATTTTATATCGGGAAAATCAACATCCGCATCTCTTTCATTGGAGTACCATTGAACTGAAGATCCCATTGTCATGGAATCGGATTTTTCGGGAGCCGTGGGCTCATTGAACTCGGAACGCGCTTCGCGGCCGTAATGGTATTCAGCACCTGCAGCGATTCCCACGCACCCGTCACCGGTACAGTCGGCGAACAGCGGAGCGGTAAAACGGGTTTCGGTTCCGGTTTCTATATGACGCCCGATAACCGCTTTAATACGCGATCCCTCCGTCTCCACACGGACTGCACGGGTATTAAGAAACTGTGTTATATTCTTTTCGGCATTAACAACCGCCTTTTTACGCTCATCTTCGTACCAAGCTGCGGGGCGGGCATTGCCGCTTCTGGCGGGACCTACTTCATTGACGACATCACCGAGTTCGGGATACGGTCCGATATTGACGCGTCCGCCAAGGTGTACCCGCACCTCGGAACTGTTATTACCTCCCCAGACAGGACGGTCCTGTACCAGGGCAACCTTCAGGCCGAGACGCGCCGCGGATACTGCTGCACAGACCCCCGCCACACCGCCGCCGGAAACAACCAGATCAAATTTCTTATCACCGACGGGCATTTTAAGAGCACCGCATTCGTAGCGGAAATCCTCAAGCTTTACGATATCATCGGGCGGAACAAAAGTTCTGTCATCTGTCAGAATTATCGCATCGCAACGTCCGTCAAATCCTGTAAGATCATGGAGTGATATTTCAGCTGCACCTTCTTTGAGTTTTATACATCCAGCCTCCTGCCAATGCCAGTTGGCTCCCTTGCCGCCGAGTTCCTCTCCACATACTTTTCCGTTGATCAGCACCTGGAAACGTCCCGCTGCTGCATTACTGTTCCAGACCGCATTCCAGTTGCGTGTGCGTGCGAGAACGCGGTATGAACCCGCCTCCTTGATATCTACACTCTGTACCGCATCGCTTACCGGCCTGCCCAGACCATGAGCTAAAAGAAAAGGCGACCCCATCTGATCCATGAACTGTTGGTCAACGACCCACCCCCCTTTTTCGGCAAAATCTTCGGTCTCCAGCATAAACGTAGCGGCTGGAAGCCGGCCGGTCAACAACAGCAATGTAAACAGCAGATATTTTTTCATCAGTTTCCTTTTTCAGAATAATGTGTGACGATTGTTTCAACGGCTCGGAGTGCAGTCGGTTCAGCACAGCGCCGTGTTCAGCAAGCCGTCCGTCAGGCTGCTAATGCGCCTCCAGCCAGTTATCCCCAACCCCGACTGTGACATTCATAAGAACCCCTATATCATATACTCCGGACATAATTTCCGCAACCAGATTCCGCACCTCATCCACCTCATTGCGCGGCACATCAAACAGGAGCTCATCGTGAATCTGCAGCACCATCTTTGTTTTTAGACCGCGTTTTTTCAGTGCCCTGTCCATTTTTACCATGGCCAGCTTGATAAGATCAGCGGAAGTTCCCTGAATCGGAGTGTTGATGGCATTGCGTTCCGCTCCCTGCCGTGTTGTGCCGTTGCGCGAATTAATGTCGCGCAGATACCGGCGGCGTTTTAAAAGGGTTTCCGCATAGCCTTTTTCTCTGGCAGCCGCGATTGATTTGTCCATATACTTCTTCACGCCCGGATATTTGATAAAGTAATTGTCGATCAAATCCGCAGCTGCCTTGCGGGATATATTCAGGCGTTGTGACAATCCGTACGCCGATATTCCGTAGATAATCCCGAAATTCACCATTTTTGCTGCGTTGCGCATTTCATCTGTAACAAGTTCCGGCATCATATTATAGACACGGGCTGCTGTTTCCCTGTGAACATCCAGATTTTTACGGAAAGATTCCAGCATGGCGGGGTCACGGCTGAACGCGGCCATAATACGCAATTCTATCTGAGAGTAGTCAGCGGACATTAAAAGGTGGTTTGCATCCCGTGCCACAAAAGCGGCGCGTATGTGACGCCCCCGCTCTGTACGCACAGGAATATTCTGCAGATTAGGACCTGAAGAAGAGAGACGTCCGGTTTCTGTCTGGGCCTGACTGAAACTTGTATGCACACGTCCCGTTGCAGGGTCTATCCACTGAGGCAGCTTATCCACATAAGTGGACTTAAGCTTGCTACACGCGCGGTAATCGAGCACCTTGTTGATAATAGGATGCCTGTCGCGTATTTTCATCAGAACACTTTCGCCCGTAGCAAATTGTCCGCTTGCGGTACGTTTAGCTTTGTCATCCAGTTTCAGTCGGTCAAAGAGAACTTCTCCCAGCTGTTTCGGAGAGGACGGGCTGAAATTTCCGCCGCCCATATCCCGTATTTCTATTTCGAGCTGCAACAGCTCCCTGTCCAGTTCGTGTCCGTATTCACGCAGAGCTTTGTCATCTATGCGCACTCCCTCGTATTCCATTTCAGCCAGAACACGGATCAGTGGTTCTTCGCTTTCCCTAAGAGCCGTAATGCAGCCTTCATCCTCCGCTTTTTTCCGCAGTACTGCATCCAGGCGCAGAGTTACATCGGCATCTTCAGCGGCATAATCGCAGATCTTATCCGGCGGGAGTTCTCCCATTTTCAGTTGTTCTTTACCTCGTTTCTTTTCGCCTATGAGTGAAGAAATGGGAATGGTTTCATAGTTCAGAATTTGCCTGGCCAAATAATCCATTCCATGTCTGTCAGCGGCATCAAGTACATAATGAGCAAGCATGCTGTCATGCACAGGACCTTTCACAGAAATACCGTACTGCATCAGCATGGATATATCAAATTTGACGTTATGCCCCAGTTTTGTAATGGATTCATTTTCAAAAAGAGACTTGAATTTTTCCAGAAAGGCGCGGCATTCAGAGCGGTCTGCAGGCACGGGCACATACCAGGCGCGTCCCGGCTCCGTTGCGAAAGAGAGTCCCACGAGCGAATCATGACGAGGGTCGAGTCCGTTGGTTTCCGTATCAAAAGCCCAGACTGATTTTGATTCCAGAACCGACATAAGAGCGGATAGCTGCGTTTCATCTTTCACGCAGCTGTAGGTATGCTCAATATCATAAAGATTTTTTATTTTGTTTCCATCCGTAGAGCCCGCAGCATAGGACTCGCCGAACATACGTTTGCCTATAGTATTGAGTTCGTATTTTCGGAGAACATTCAGGATTTTTTCCTGATCCGGCCGGCCGCGTTCGAGATCATCGAGTTCAACTCCCAGAGGAATATCACGTCTGATGCGTACCAGATCATAACTCAGCCGGGCGGATTCAGCCCCGTCACGCACTTTTTCTGCCAGCTTTCCTTTCAGATCAGCCGAGTGCGCCAGAACATTTTCAAGTGTACCGTATTCCGCTAGAAGCTTCTGTGCGGTCTTTTCCCCTACACCGGGTATGCCCGGTATATTATCAGAAGTATCGCCAGCCAGGCCCAGCAGATCTATCATCTGCGGAACAGAACTGATTCCCCAGTTTTCACAGACTCCGGCTTCATCGTAAACTTCCGATGTCGCACCGGATTTGCCGGGACGGTGAAGATAAATGCCGGGGGCAACCAGCTGGGCAATATCCTTATCAGGTGTGGAAAGCCAGGCTTCCCAGCCTGCTTCCACCGCCATACGCGAAAGAGTGCCCATTACATCATCGGCCTCATATCCGTCCACTCTTACAGAAGGAATGCGCAAGGCATCCGCCAGCTCAAGAGCCATTTCGATGCCGGTAGCGATATCTTCCGGCAGTTTCTCGCGCTTAGCCTTGTATTCAGAGTAAATTTCATGGCGGAATGTTTTTGTACGTGAATCAAATGCCAGTGCCACATGTGTGGGATTATATTCATCCAGCAGCTGCATCAGCGATGAAGCGAAAACAAACAGAGAAGAAGTGTTTATACCGTCACTTGTCATACGGGGATTTCGTAGAAACACAAAGTGCCCCCTGTAGAGGAGGGGCATTACATCAATGACAAAAAGTTTGTTATTCTGACTGCTCAAAGGATACGCTCCGATATGATGAGGTTATGAATTAAAATCTTCCGTGATTATAACCGATTTCCGTTAAAACACAAAAAGAAACTGCAAACTGCTTTTTCAACGGGTATATTTCAGATCTGATGATATAATACGCGCCTATGGCATTAATCAGTTTAAAAGAGGTCTCCATCCAGTTCGGCGGACCGGTTGTTCTCGATAACATAACTCTTAATATAGAGAGCGGAGAGCGGGCCTGCGTTACCGGGCGGAATGGAGAAGGAAAATCAACATTGCTCAAAATACTCAGCGGAGACCTGGAACCGGACAGCGGAAAGATCATCCGTCAGCCTGACCTACGTGTTGCGACACTTTCACAGGACGTTCCCGCCGATATGCCCGGCACAGCAGAAGAAATTGTTGATGCCGGAATAACGCATGTCGGAAAGCAGGAAAACCATCCCGGTGCACAGCGTTATCTGACTGAACTGGGAATTGAGGGAAATGCGACATTCAGCAACCTGTCAGGAGGTATGCGCCGTCGTGTTCTTCTGGCAAGGGCCCTGGCTGCTGAACCTCACCTGCTGTTACTGGATGAACCTACCAATCATCTGGATATAGCCACCATTGAATGGCTGGAAAAACATCTGCAGCGCAGCCGCTTCGCCACATTGTTTGTAACCCATGACCGTTCATTTCTGCAAGGTGTGGCAAATAAGGTGCTGGATCTTGATCGCGGAGAGCTTTCAGGATGGAATTGCGATTACAGAACCTTTCTGCAACGCAAGCAGGAACTCCTCAATGATGAAGCTGTTTACTGGGAACGCAAAGGCAAACTGCTCGCAAGGGAGGAGGCCTGGCTGCGTAAGGGTGTCAAAGCCCGGCGGACACGTAACGAAGGACGTGTCAGCTCACTCGAAAGTCTGCGAGATCAGTTCCGGCAGAGGCGGAGGGAAACAGGCGTAAGTAAATTGAATATCAATTCAGCCAGCTTTTCCGGTGAACAGGTGATAAAAATTGAAAACGCATCATACGCATGGCCTGACACCCCCCCTGTGATCAAAGATTTCTCCGCAAAGATCATCCGCGGAGAAAGAATCGGAATTATCGGTCCGAACGGATCCGGCAAGACTACGCTGATCAATTTGCTCTGCGGCCGGTTGAAACCGGATTCAGGAGAAATAAAACTCGGCACCCGTATAGAGATGGCTTTTCTTGATCAGTTGCGCAGCAGACTGGATCTGAACAGAAGTATTATTGAAAATATCGCGGAAGACCGCGATGAAGTTGTTATAAACGGTCACCGCAAACATGTTTACGGTTATCTGGAAGAGTTTCTGTTTTCAGCCGAACGGGCACGGACACGCGTCGGCGCCCTTTCAGGAGGAGAAAAGGCCCGTCTCTTGCTGGCAAAACTCTTTACACGTCCTGGCAATCTGCTTGTCATGGATGAACCGACCAATGACCTTGATGTGGAGACTCTGGAACTGCTGGAAGAACAGCTGGCGAATTATCAGGGCACCCTGCTGCTTGTCAGTCATGACCGCTCTTTTCTGGACAATGTTGTTACCGGTACTCTTGTTCTGGAAGGCTGCGGGAATGTCGGTATGTATCCGGGCGGTTACAGTGACTGGCTGACTCAGCGCCGGACGCAAGAACCATCTCCTCCGAAAAAAGAAAAGCCGCAACGCAATAAAAAGCCGAAAAAGAATATACGTTTAAGTTACAGAGAAAAATGTGAACGTGAAGAGCTTCCTGGCCGTATTGAGCGTCTGGAAAAGGAAATAGCAGAACTGCATGAGATAATTTCTGACCCTATGGTATATCAGAATGATCCTGAAAAGGCTGAAAGAACATCCGAACGCCTGCCCCGGGCGGAAACCGAGCTGGAAGAACTCTTTGAACGCTGGACTTTCATTGAGGAACGCGCCGTTGAGGCAGGTGAAGCCTGACATGGTGCAGAATGCATAACAGGATGCTATGTCACATCCGGCAAGTTTCGAAATTGCGCCTTTTATAAAAATGTGGCAGACTCTGGGGTGATGTGAAAATAAACCTTGCTGATAAAAATACAAAAAGAGCCCTTCCGCCTCAGTGGATTGCCGCAGGCGTGTTCTTTGCCGCCATTGTGATCGGCGCCTTTTTACTGATGCTTCCTTTTGCCAGTGTTGCTGATGGTTCTCTGCAGCCGTTATCCGCATTTTTCACGGCAACCAGTGCTGTGTGTGTTACAGGACTGACTGTTATTGATATAGGCACGGAACTGACCCTTTTCGGTCAGCTTGTCGTGCTTATGCTTATTCAGCTGGGAGGACTGGGCATAATGACAATAGGAACTTTCCTCCTGGTTGTTGTCGGTCAGAGACTTTCTCTTCAAAGCGAAAATGTGCTCATGAATACATACGGCACAGACGATGCGTACAGTCTGCGGTCATTGCTCAAACTTACCATCATTTTTACTCTGTTATTTGAGGCCACTGGGGCAATTCTGTTATGGCAGTGTTACCTTTTTCCGCCGGAGGAATATGCGGATCTTATGGGAAACGGAGCAGCCAAACCCATTTATTATGCAGTTTTTCATTCAATAAGCGCATTCTGTAATGCCGGTTTCTCGCTGCACAGCAGCAGTCTGGTATATTTTCAGAATTCTCCTGTATATATGCTGACCGTTTCCGCCCTGGTTATAACCGGAGGTCTGGGGTTTATTGTGATTTTTAACATAACACAGCTTAAGTTATGGCGGCGGAACCTGATGACGCGCGGACGGATAAGTCTGCATTCCCGGGTTGTACTTTTATCAACCCTGGTGCTATTGTCTGTGAGCACAGTACTGATTCTTTTCCAGGAATGGGATAATACTCTCGGAGATATTCCTATGTTGCACAATAAAATATGCACATCTTTTTTTCAGGCCATGACTCCGCGTACAGCGGGATTCAACGCTGTACCGATGACAGAACTTCACGAATCAACCCGTTTTACAACATCCCTTCTCATGTTTGTAGGCGGCTCGCCCGGGTCAGCAGCTGGAGGCATTAAAACCACAACACTTTTTGTTCTGATAATGACAATCATCTCTATCTGCAAGGGCCGCAGCCAGACGATTATCGCCCATCGGTGCGTTCCTCCGAGAGTTGTCCGTGAGGCAATAATTATTTTTCTTCTGTTTCTTTTCGGCGTTCTATGCGCCTACGCTTTACTTCTGCACTCCGAACAACCGGAAACTCCGGGCAGAGCCAGCAATCTTTTTTTTGAAACTGTATCGGCTTTTGCCACTGTCGGACTGTCCATGGATACAACACCGACATTGTCCCGTATGGGAGAGTTTATTATAATGGTCTGCATGTATGTGGGCAGACTGGGGCCGATGACAGCCGCTTTGCTCATAGGAAACAGAAAGATTGTCGAACGCATCCGTTACCCTGAGGAGGAAATAGAGGTCGGGTAATAGGTGCAGACAGTTTTTAACAAACAAAACAGACAGACGGATTTAATATGAAAAGAATCGGAATAATCGGAGCAGGACGTTTCGGAGCGGAGCTGGCTGAAAGTCTGGCTGAACGCGGAGCTGAAATACTGATGATTGACAAGAGGAGTGAACTGATACAGGAGTTTTCGCAGTTTGTCACCAAAGCGGTGGAGGGCGATGCCACTAATATACGTTCACTTGAAGATGCCGGTTTCCAGGATTGCGATGTGATTGTGGTTGCAATCGGCTCCAACATTGAGGGCAGCATCATGGCCACAGTGAACTGCAAAGAGCTGAAGGTCAAAAATGTTATCGCAAAAGCCAATTCCGATATGCATGGTAAAATCCTTTACCGGGTCGGTGCTGATGTTGTGGTTTACCCCAACAGGGACAGAGCGCAGCGTCTGGCCCACACTCTGCTTTCACGTGGGTCTATCGACCTTTTTGAGATCTCTGACGGTTTTAACATTGCCGAAATCGATGTGCCGGAACCGTTGCGGAACAAAACGCTGGCCGAGGTTGGAGTACGCAAAAAATTCGGTGTTACAGTACTCTGCGTACGCCGGATGTCAAAGGATCCTACTGCTCCCCGCGATGTCATTATTCCCAATGCGGATGAAACCATTCTGCCGGAAGACAAACTGCTGGTTTTCGGTTCAGACAAGCAGCTGAATGCGCTGTCAAAGGATTGATCTGCGAGAAGGGAAATATGGAATAATCGGGTAATACATGGAAAAAGAAGCCAGTACATACAGATATCTTTTCGGTCCGGTTTTTTCAAGGCGTTACGGGCGTTCGTTGGGGGTTGACATGGTTGAGCCGAAGACATGTTCTTTCAACTGTGTGTTCTGCCAGATAGGTGAAACCGAATCCACAACAGTTCAGCAGCAGAAAAGTCCTCCTGCTGATTCTGTCATAGGCGAAATTGAAGTATGGATGGAAAATAAGGGCCAGTGCGATGTTATCACTCTTGCCGGTTCGGGAGAGCCGACGCTGAACGGTGAATTCGGAAGGGTTCTCGCTTATATCAGAAAACACACAACTTACCCATCGTTGCTTCTTTCCAACGGATCGCTCTTTTTTATGGAGGATATCAGGAGACAGGCTTTAAACGCCGATATTGTCAAATTGTCGCTCCATGCGTGGAATCAGGAGACCTTCAGTAGAATAACCCGGGCGCATCCATCACTGCGATTCAGGAAAATCATAGAAGGATACCGCGCTTTTCGTAATGAATTCACAGGCAGGATTGATCTTGAGGTGTTTGTTGTACCGGGAGTCAATGATTCCAAAGAACAGATGCTAAACATTGCGGAGATTGCATCAACTTTCCGGCCTGACTCTGTTTTTCTCAACACCGCAGTCCGTCCGCCAGCGGAATCAGCCGTTAAAGAGGCATCGAAGGAAAGCATGGATAAACTGGCGGGGTTATTCGGTGATATTGCCGTAAAACCGGTTGCATTGCCGCAAGTGAAAAAAATACATTACAGTGATGAAGCGGTTTTGCAGCTAACCAGGCGTCATCCCGCCTCTGCGAAGCAACTTACCGGGCAATTCGATATTGCACATGATCAGCTTGTAATCAGGCTGGAAAATCTGGCCCGGAATGGTAAAATTGATTTACAACATCTGAAAGGTGAAATGTTTGTAAGCTCACAGACATGTAAGCAAAACAACCGGAAGTTTTGAAATTATGCTGGGTCCGGCCGATGATCTGAGCCGGGATGTGACTGAAAGCAACTTTAGAGATAATGAAAAAAGTTACCATTCAATACAGAGTTCCCTATGCGGATACAGATCAGATGCAGGTGGTCTATTACGCAAATTACCTTATTTACTTTGAGCGTTCCCGCAATGAGGTTCTGCGGGTAGCAGGGATGTCCTACAGAGAGCTGGAATCTATGGGTTTTGCTCTACCCGTGAAAGAGGCCCGCGTAAATTACCATCTGCCGGCCACCTATGATGATATTCTTGAGATTACCGGCTGGTGTGAAAAATTCAAGGGGGTGCGTCTGAAGATATACTGTGAAGTCCGATGTAACGGGAAACTATTGGCAGACGGCTACACCATTCATGTCAACTGCGATATCGAAACTATGCGGCCAATACGCCCCCCCGATAAGCTGCTGGAGGCCTGCCGTGAAATCACAGGATAAATTCCCTGAAATTATCACGATCAATAACAGGTACGGTCATATCGCAGGATTCTTCCCCTTTGCGGAAGCGGACGACAACCCTGTCACGATCGCCATAATCACCGTATGAAGCACAGATCGAAGCGGCAAGAGTAATATCCTCATCAACAGCCCCCGAAGGTAGCAAAGCGCTGGGACCGGGAATATCAACCGTATGAACGAGAACATCGTTATTCTGTCTGATTTTTTTCAGCCTTGCGTTATCCCGGCTGTTGCGGCCGATAATGCATTTACTGCCGCCGGGAAGACGCAGGTGGCGGCCTGTCAGTAAAAGCCATGCCAATCGTTCGTTCCTGAAGCCTTCATGATTGAGCATATCACTGAGTTTGCCGCAGAATCCTTTTTCAGTGAGAAGACACCCCCCTGCCGGAGAAGGATAATTTTTCAATCCGAATTTATGAGCCAGTTCCAGCTGCGGTTTGCGGTTACGTCCATGAAGATCAAGCAATGCGGAACGATCAATAAGACCTTCCTCTTCAGGAATGGTCGGTTCAAAATGCAATGCGCTCAGAGGGCGGAGCAGTCTGCCGTGCAGACCGGAACTTTTTTCCACAATATCCATTGCCTGACGACGCTGGGACATGGGACGCTGATTCAATACCTCGCCTGTGGCGATAAAGTCATATCCCTTTTCTGACATCATTTCAGCGGCACGCTTAATCATCAGGGCATGACAATCAATACACGGATTCAGATTGCCTCCGAAACCGTGTGGCGGGTTGTTGAGCAGCTGTAAAATATCAGTCGTGAAATCAAAGACATGAATTTTTAAATCCATAGCCTCCGCGGAACGAAGAGCAGAGGTTATTTTGAAAAACGGACTTTTAAAAACAACCCCTTCCACGTAAACATTCTGATCACGCAGAACACAGACAGCCAACTGGCTGTCCAGTCCTCCGGAAAAAAGGCTTAATCCGCGTGCTTTTCCTGCCGTGTTTTTCATAATCAATCCATATAAATTGCAGATAACATAAAATTCAATTCTTCACATATCACACCGGACAGAAAGGCTTGTTTACCTATACGGACCAGGTGCTTTGGCGGCATTATATTCCTTAAAAGCAGAACAATCAGGAAGAACAGCGTGTTCCGGAGCAGCGGGGTTAACGCACTTTTTTATAAAAATCCTTCTGATAATGCTGTCCTCCGCAACAGCGCCTTTTTCAACAAGAACGCAAATCGAGGATATAGTTGTAAATGCGAGCATCACTCCCAGGAGGTTGGCAATCAGGAAACGGCGTTTGTCAAAACCTATGAGATAGGCACCGAAAGCACCGGTATAGGCTCCTGTCCCGGGCAGAGGAATACCTATGAACAGAGCCAGCCCCCACTCGCCGTATTTTTCTACATAAGGATGCAGCTTATACTGTGTTTTCTCGAATCGCGGCCAGATATACTTTTCAAAAAAAATCCATTTCCGGAATATCTGAACAACAGGCCCCATAAGACGGAAAGTCATAATTCCAACCAGAATGTTGATAATAAAACAAAGCGCAATAGAGAAAGGAAGTCCCAGTACATCACGCACTCCTCCGTTGAAAAAAGCAAAGGGGAGCGAGGCACGTGCCTCGAGTCCCGGAACAAAAGTTAAAAAAATCAGCCATCCTACAGCAACAATAAAGCTCATGTAATCATTCCTCTAATAATTCATGCGCGTTATAAAAGCATTTTCCGAACTGAAAAACAAGACACTTGTAGATTCCGGAGTTATTAAAATAAAACAATACGGACATACTCAGAAAGAAAACTTTCATTCCAACATGAATGCACAGATAAAAAAGTGCTCAAAAACAATGCACTTTTTTTGTATCATAGCATTGTTCTGCTTGCAGTATGATTTCTCTCATAAAATAAAGAGAGTTGAAGCGGCTGCTGATGTTCAGTAGTGTACAGATCGGATACGCATGTATGGGGAATACATCTGCAGGCATATTTGAATCAGTGGAGGAATGATTTGAAAACAACGGTCATAAGTATAATCAGTCTCTTTTTTGCTATGAGTCACGTGGCGGCAGCGCGACAGGACCTCACTGTCCTGAAGTTCAGAGAACCGGGCGACAGACTGGATCAATCAATTATCAACGAACTTGAACATACCGAAGATATAGGAGCCGACTGGTTGAAAAAAAAACAGAACAGCAACGGCAGTTTCGGTGAAAAAAATCCTGCGGAATGCACCCCCGTTGTTATGCTGGCACTTTCACATAAAGGAGCCGGCAATGTGGTTTTTCATGCATTAAAATGGTTGACGGATAACAGTAGCGGTAATTATGATACAACCATACATTCAGCCGCCTGGCAATACGCAGCCGTTGCCGTTGCCGATACCGGCGGCAGATATAAAGCACTACTCAGGAAAAATCGTGAATGTCTTATCAGACGGAAAAAAAATCTTGAGGGAATTTCTCTGAGTTTGGTAAACGAAATCCTTCTTTCGGTATCACCCCCCTGCAATACCGCAGACTCTGCCGTAATAAAAACTGATGATACAGATTTTTCCGATAAATACTTATCTTATCTGAAGATGTGGCTCAAAGCCAGAAGCATAAACAGAGCAGGCCGTCAAGTGTCAGACAGAAACGGCAATCCGATAGACTGGCGGAGAATATACGCACACAGGTTGATCAGCAGCCAGAAAATAGGTTCCGATGGCGGAGGGAGCTGGCCGGGAAAAAATTCTGACGATACAATTATGAACACTGCTATGGCATTGCTTATCATAAAAGAACTGTAATGTTTTACTGGTAGAAATATTATTAAATTGTTATGATAACAACGATCAGAGTATGTTGGTTATGGCTCTATCTTTTTTTATTTTTACATTTAACAGGATTTTATTATGAACAACGAACGGATACGCCTGGGAATAGTTGGAGGCGGCGAGAATTCTTTCATGGGTAAAGTTCACCTTAAAGCTCTGGAACAGTCAGGTGAAGGCGAAATTGTATGCGGTTCATTCGGAAGCACGCGACACAGTTCTTTTGAATCAGGTAAAAAACTGGATCTTCCGCTGAAAAGAATATACGGAACTTATCGCGATATGTTTCGACGTGAGCGGACAGTATCCGCAAAAGAGCGTATGCAGCTGACTGTTATTCTTACTCCTAATACAATGCATTATCCGGTAGCAATGTCGTCTATTGATGCCCGTCTGCCGATTTTCAGTGAGAAGCCTTTTACAAGCAATCTGGATGAAGCGCTGAATCTGAACCGCAGGGTGCGGGATGAAAATATCATCTACGGGATAGCGGTTCCGTATGCGGGCTACCCCATGCTCAGAGAAGCGCACAGACTCATTCATGATGAGCTTGCTGTCGGCAACATCCGCAAGGTGGTGATAGAGTATCAGCTTGGATGGATGGCTAAGCGCCTTGAGACAGACGGACATAAACAAGCCAGCTGGCGTACAGATCCGCGACGCTGCGGTCCGGTCGGGTGCATGGTCGATCATGCATCTCACTGTTTTTATATTGCCGAATGGCTGACCGGGCTGGAGGTCACCGAAATAAACGCGGATCTGCATGCATCCATTGCCGGTCGTATTCTGGATGACGATGCCACAGTAATGGCGCGTCTTTCAAACGGAGCACGGGCAGTTTTTCTGACAAGTCAGATAGCAACAGGCCTGAAGGACGGAATAGTCGTCAGAATTTATGGAGATAAAGCCTCACTTGAATGGAGGCAGCGTTGTCCCGACAGACTTACCAAAAGAAATTTTGAAGGCAGAGAGGAAATCTTCAGCGGAGGAACGGCCTTTAAAGAACTGGACACATCGGGTGAACCCGCTCCCTTCGGGTATGAGCAGGCCTACATTGATGCACTTGCCGACTGTTACAAAAGTTTTTTTGAATATCTCAGGAACCCCGGGATGAATACGGAAGACATAACATTCGCACCAGTTTCACGCGGCCTGCGCGCAGTTACATTTATTGAAACTGTTTTAAAGAACACGCTTATCAAAGAGGACGAAGCACAGCCGGAAAAATGGAGCAGAATTGTTGTTCCCCCTGTTCCTTCTTTATAACACCGGAACAGCTGCTGTTTTTTACTTCACATTGAATTACGAAAACTGTAATATGCCAACAGCTTTCGTAATGACACAGTTCAAAGTGGACTTAACAAATCAGGAGACAAATTATGCAGATCCTTAAAATGGGAATGGCAGGAGGCGGAATCGGCGCTTTCATTGGAGAGGTTCATCGTAAAGCAGCACGTATGGATGGTTACATCCGGGTTGTTGCAGGTGCCTTTGATATTGACCCTAAGATGAGTCTTAAACAGGGCAGGAACCTCGGAATGGACAAATCACGTGTATATAGAACTTATACCGAAATGATTGAAAAAGAGCTCGAGCTTCCTGAAGAAGAGCGCATTGATTTCGTAGCTGTATGCACACCCAACCATACTCATTTTCCTATTGCCAAGGCTGCGCTGGAAGCAGGTTTCAACGTTATGTGTGAAAAGCCCATGACACTTACAGTTGAAGAAGCTGAAGAATTGAAAGCCGTGACCCGGAAATCACGCAAGGTATTCGGACTGATGCACAACTATACAGCATACCCGATGATCAAACTTGCTAAAGACATGGTCAGCCAGGGAGACCTCGGTAAAGTCCGCAAGGTTGTTGTTCAGTATCCCCAGGGCTGGCTCTATCAGGCCTTTGAAAAATCCACTCAGATCTGGCGCACTGATCCCAAAACTTCCGGCGTCGCAGGCTGCATGGGAGATATAGGAACCCATGCTGCCAATCTGGCTGAATATGTGACGGGTCTCAAGATAACACAGGTTCTTTCCGATCTTAACGCTTTTGTTAAAGGACGGAAACTGGATGATGACGGAAACGTTCTTCTGCGATTCAGCAAGGGAGCCAGAGGCCTTCTGCATGCCAGCCAGATCGCAGTAGGTGAGGAGAACAACCTTGCTATCTGGATATACGGTGAAGAGAAAGCCCTGCACTGGCATCAGGAGAATCCAAACTATCTGCATGTTCTCAGCCAGACCGCACCTGAAGAAATCTGGAAGCGCGGTCAGCCCTATGTTTCTGATAAATCGGAAGCCGCCGCGAGAGGCACCCGCATACCCGGTGGACATCCTGAAGGATTCCTCGAGGCTTTCGCCAACAACTACTGTAATTTTGCGGATACGATACGCGCGAGAAAAGCCAACCGCAAAGCCACTGACCTTGAGAAAGATTTCCCCGGCATAGAGGCTGGAGTGCGCGGAATGAAATTCATACGTGCTGTAGTGGATTCAACTAAAAACGGCAACGTCTGGACTAAAATCTGAGTTTGCTGAATTGAAAAAAGGACACCGAATGGTGTCCTTTTTTTTTATAGATATCAGCAAATCTGTGTAATGTGCTGTACCTGATCCGCAATTATTGGTGCAGCAATTCAGCGAATAAAAAACCGCCGGCATTGCCAGCGGTTTTTTAGCTTGGAAACATTTTTCTGATTGAAGTATTACTCAAATCAGAACTCAAAACCTCTGCGGGTATAAGGTATAAGCAGATCGTTGGCTGGAGCAACATTACCGCCGGTGAATTTCTGTCTGCGGCTGTTCCATATAAGTCTGCCGGGAACCTGCTGAGCAATGCATCCTACAAGCATACCTTCCAGCATAGGAACCGAGTGATCAATATCGCAGTAGTTGTTTTCTATCCCCTTGACCGCATTGACAAATTCAACATAGTGATTTGATCCGCAGCGTTCAAGGCTTTGAGGAATATCTACCAGTGCTGGATGCTTCTTGGCGGACTTCATTTTCTTCTCACCCTTGAGCGCCACATAAGCCTCCTGGCCGTTATCATTGGTGGAACACATCACACCTTTGTCACCGATAATCAGGCAGCCTGTTTTCGGTACAGCTCCGAGTGTTGCGATTACCTGCGGCATTATATCAGCTGACGGTTTTTCTTTGCCGTCATACCAGAAAAGATCGACTTCAGGCATACCCCAGCGTTTCGCATAGGTCATTTTCACAATGCTCTTGTTCGGGTAGGTTTCATTGTTTTTACCCTCAATCATCTGACATTCAGCAGCTACTACATCCTTCAGATTCAGGCCGCGATAAGGAAGATTCATTGTATGACAGGCCATATCGCCGAATGCGCCTGTTCCGAAATCAAAGAAACCGCGCCAGTTGAAACGATGATAAGCATCCTTTTTATAAGGACGCACCGGAGCTGTACCGAGCCAGCAATCCCAGTTGAGAGTCTCGGGGACAGGATCAGAGCCTTCGGGACGACCGATTCCCTGGGGCCACACAGGGCGGTTGGTCCAGACATGCACCTCCGAAACATTTCCCAGGATACCGGCCTGAAGCAGCTCCACGTTGCGACGGAACCCGTCGCCAGCACTTCCCTGGTTACCCATCTGTGTGATGACACCGCTGGCCTTGGCTACTTTTTCAAAATAACGGGCTTCCCAGATTGTACGTACAAGAGGTTTCTGGACGAAACAGCTACACCCCATCTTCATTGAGCGTATAGCGGCGGGAGCGTGGGTATGATCCGGAGTCGAGATAGTGACAGCATCCAGCTTGTCGCCGATATCATCAAGCATCCTGCGGTAATCGCTGTAGCGCTTGACATCAGCTGAAGAGTCGGTTTTTTTGATTTCCGCAACACCTTTATCCACATAGTTCCGGTCAACATCGCATAAAGCGACAATGTTCTCGCCGTTTTTCAGCATCGGTGTCCAGTCACTCCAGCCTTTGCCGCCTACACCTATAACACCGATATTAAGTTTTTCTCCCGGTTTACGGAATTTGGGAGCAACTGTTGTTATGGCGGGATAACTGAATGATCCGCAGAATGTATCACAACCGGTGAAACCGAGTGCGGCAGCAGTCAGAGCTGAACCTTTAAGAAAATTACGTCTGTTCATATTAACACTTCCCTTACTGATTAAAACTTTATGCGTTTGCGCATAAAACATGATACGCCTCCAGGCAGTTATAAACAAATTCTGCACTGGTGCAATAAAAACTTATATATATTAAATAATCCGCGGCTGTAAAGCAACATTAGATTTTCTTTTTACTGCATATCCGGTTTTTTAAGCAGTTAACGTCTTTCCAAAGAAATTCAATCCTGCTAAAATGCGACCCGATTTATTTAACAGCAAAAGGAGTTATCATATGCATCAGATTGATGGTGTGCTTGTTGTCCTCAAAGTTTTCGGAGGCCTCGGATTGTTTCTGCTGGGAATGAACAATCTTTCAGAGGGACTTCAGGCCATAGCGGGCAATCGTCTTCGCAAACTTGTCGCGACAGCAACCACAAACCGCTTTGCCGGTGTAACCACAGGTGCATTTGTCACTTCAATCATTCAGTCCAGCTCCATTGTCACTGCAATGGTAGTAGGATTTGTGAGTACAAGTCTAATGACCCTGCCTCAGGCCATCAATGTAATTATCGGAGCGAATATCGGCACAACGGCCACCGCCTGGATTATAGCTGTGCTCCCTTCAGCTGAAAAACTGGGAATGGGGCTTATCGCTGTATCGGCACTTGTTTATCTGTTTTCAAAGCGTGAACGTATTAAAAACACCGGACTTGTTTTTCTGGCTCTCGGTCTGATTTTCTACGGTCTTTTCACGATGAAATCCGGCATGAAGCCTATAGCTGCCGATGATGCGGTAAGAGGCTGGTTTTCTTTACTCGAGGCACGAACCTTTTTCGGTCTCTTGAAGTGCATTACAGTCAGTGCGATTTTCACCGCTGTGCTCCAGTCTTCATCGGCAACTACAGCTATCACAATGGGATTGGCCAGCACTGGAGTTATAGGGTTCGATACGGCGGCCGCATCGGTGCTGGGCATGAACATAGGTACAACTTTAACAGCATGGCTCGCATCACTCAGCGGAACCACAGAAGCCAAAAGAGCCGCCCTGGCGCATTCGATGTTCAACATCATGGGGGTTCTGGTTGTGATGCCTTTTTTCCTTACCCTGATTGTCCCCGGCATGGAAAAGCTGCTTGTAGCGGAAACCGTCGAAGGAAAAACACTCTTTACAAATATCGATACGGTTATCGCATACCTGCATACAGGTTTTAATGTGACCAACACATTGATATTCATTCCTTTTGTCTGCCAGTTTGCAAAACTTGTGGCACGGATTGTTCCGGATGCCCGTATGAAAGAAGTTCCCCGTCTGACAGTACTGGACGAAAGAATTGTAGCAACTCCTGTTCTTGCTCTTGAACAGGCGGCTAAAGAAGTCTCTTTTATGGGTGACAGCAATATTGATCTTCTCCGGACTTTCAGACAGCTTCTTCAGGGAAAAGTCGATGAAGATCTGCAGAATCATATATTTCACCGCGAAGATATCCTGGATAATGTACAACGTGAAATAACTGAATATCTCGGAAAAATTATGACAGGGAGGCTGCCGCAGGATGTGGCACTGCAGGCAAGGGTTCTGCTGCGTGTCACAGACGAATTCGAATCGATCAGTGATGATGTAGCTTCACTGCTGAAAATACTTAAACGGAAACATAAAAACAAACTGGTTCTTTCAGATGATGTCCGCATGAACCTGCTGTCAGTGCATGACAGAGTCTATGAATTCTGTGAAATTATCAATGAGGCTGTGCACAGTGATTTTACAAAAGCCCCGGATGTTTTACTTCATCTGAGATCAAACAACTCACAGATCAAAAGTCTTATAAAAGAGACGCGCACGAATATAATAGAGCGGCTGGAGAATAATTCAGACAACTCTATGAAGGTTGTCACCTGCATGGACATGCTGAGTGTTTATACACGTATCAGAGAGTATCTGCTGAATATAGGTGAAACTCTTGTCGGAGAAAAAAACTGATGATTATCAAACGCTGTCTGTCGGATGTCTGACGGGAAGTATCAATGTAAAGCAGGTTCCTTTACCGGGTTCACTTTCGACATCAACAAAGCCGTTGTGAATCAATACTATGTGTTTTACGATGGCAAGCCCCAAACCCGTTCCGCCCAGTTCACGGCTTCGTCCGCTGTCCACTCGGTAAAAACGTTCAAACATGCGTTCCAGATGACGTTTTTCAACTCCGTTGCCGAAATCGCGCACCTTGATTCTCACTGCGAGATCATCACAGTCAGCGGAGATCTCTATACGTCCGCCTGTATCAGAGCAGCCATATTTAAGTGCATTGTCGATGAGATTGACCAGAGCCTGCTCTATAAGTCCGGGATGAACATCTGCGACAAGGCTTTCATCGCAGAGCACTTTGATTACAGCTCCTGTCTTTTCCTTTCTGTTGCTGCACAGTTCAACAGAATTCCTGAGCATATCCGCCACAGGCGTTTCGACACACTCCAGATCCTTGTCCATGCTTTGATCAAGACGCGAAAGTTCAAGCAGATCCCGTATGATCTGATCCAGCTGATCAGCCTGTCGGGCGATTATACTGACAAAATGCCGGGCATTTTCAGGATCTTGCAGAGCTCCGTCAAGAAGGGTTTCTGAAAAACCTTTGATAGAGGTGACCGGGGTTCGCAGTTCATGGGATACATTATCAACAAAATCCTGACGGACAGTCTCGAGTCTGCAGATACGGGTAATATCGCTGAGTACAATCAGTGTGCCTATACGCTGATCCTGCAGATCCTTCAATGCTGATGCCTGCAGAGTGAGAATCCTTTCCGCATCTGAATCATTCCCCGCATCAATACGCATAGTAGCGTCGGTTATTTTTTCTGATTTTTCACTGATATCATAAAATTCAAGCAGCTCAGGATAACGCACCACCTCACCTAATTTACAGTTATCAATTTTTTTTGCGTTGACGTTGAGAAGTCTCACAGCACTGTTATTAATACTCATAATACGGCGATCAGTATCAACTGCAATCAGCCCCGGATCCATACTTTTGAAAATGAGTGCGCGCAGGTTGCGCTCCTCTTCAAGCTCATGAATATGACCTTCCAGACAATCTGCGGTCTGATTTATGGAGCGCACAAGTTCAGCCAGATGCGGGACACCGGGTATTTTCAGTCTGAAAGAGTATTCACCGTTGCCGATGCGTTTGAGACCTGTCTGCAGATCAGAGACCGGTCCGATAATACGCAGTGAGGCAAAATAGCTCATAATAAGTGCAGCAACCAAAACAACGGCAACTGGAAAAAATATCTCGTGTCGCGTGTCGCTGATTTTTTTTGAAAGCGTGGTCATGGGCACAGACACACGCAGAACCGCCTGTTCAGGCAGATTCAGATCGGATGGAACCCTCCGAGCGAGATACAGCATTCTGGTGCCCAGCGTTGAACTGTAGCGTTCTGAAAGCCCCAGCACTTCAGAACGAGCCTCCACAACCTCAGGACGCATCCCGTGGCTGTCCATCTCGTCAACAGGCGCCATCGTGTCACCTATCACGGAACCATCTGGCATAATCAGAGTGAAACGCTGACGGTCAAGACGTGAAAGTTTTTCAAAAAAACGTTTACATTCTTTCCGACTGTTAAGTTTTGTGTCAGCACCTTCGAACATGGCCACAGCAAGATCAGCCTGTACTTGCAGCTCTTTAATCCACTGTGATTTGAATGTTCGTCGGCTTTCTTTCCATGTGTACAGCGCAACCAATCCCACTGAAAGAAAGAGGATCACTATATGTATGCCGAAAAACTGCCGGAATAGTTTTCTTTTCTTCACTTTTACTCCACACTCATTTTGTAACCCACGCCGCGCACAGTGTCTATCATTGAGCTGTACTGACCGAGTTTACGCCGGAGACCGACGATTTGAACATCAACGGATCTGTCTGTGACAGGATAATCCTCGCCATGTACGGCATCAACAATCTGATAGCGTGAGAAAACCACACCGGGACGGCGTATCATAAGATCCAGAATCCTGAATTCGCTTAACGTCAATGTTATACCCGTGCCGTCAATCCTGACACAGTGGTGTCTGCGGTCAATTTCTATCGGCCCCAGGCTTATATGTTCTTTACTGTCCACCGGCTCCACTGCGCAGCGGCGAAGTACAGCCTTCACCCTTGCCAGAAGGATACGAGCACTGAAAGGTTTGGTTACGTAATCATCCGCACCGACTTCCAGTCCGGCCACAATATCAGCATCTTCATTGCGCGCTGTTACCATAATCACCGGTATATCAGAGGTTTTTTCCTCTGCGCGCAACTTGCGGCACAGTGCGAAACCATCTGATCCGGGAAGCATAAGATCGAGAAGAATAATGTCAGGAGAAAAGTTTTTCAGACATCTATCAGCTTCCTCTGCGGAAGCGCATTCCCTGACCCTGTAATTTTCGCGATTCAGGTTATACCTCATCAGTTCACGAATATCGGCATCGTCCTCTATGATCAGCACTTTTTCTTTTGTCATATTCACGCCTCGTCCATTCAGGTGATATGCTGATGCCGGATTATTGTTCCGTTGACAAGATATGCCACATCCTCAGCAATATTAGTTATATGATCACCTATACGTTCAAGATATCTGGCAATGGTGTAAATCTGAACCAGCGATTCCACCGTTGTTCCCGATGTATCTTTACTCAAAAGATCTACCGCAGCATCAACAACTTCCTGATTCATCTGATCCAGATTATCATCACGCATAATAACGGAATTTGCTTTATTGATATCGAATTCGATCAGAGAGTCAAGACAGTCACGCAGCATGCTCTTCACAAGATGACCCATCTGCAGAACCTGATCTATAATTCCTGTTGCAGGAACGGATGTAAGATAAATCCCGCGTTCGGCGATATTGACAACAATATCACCGATACGTTCAAGGTCGTTATTTATTTTCAGAACAGCAATGATAAAACGCAGGTCACGTGCTACAGGCTGATGCAGGGCGAGAATTTTAAGGCATTCCTCTTCTATCTCGACCTCTTTTGCGTCTATTTCCCCATCACGCGACACCCATTTATCCAACTCGCTGGCATCGCGCGACCGGATTGCTTTCAAAACTGCAGTCAAGCGCATTTCTACCTCACCGGAAAGCCTGAAAACGTCGTCTTTCAAAGCGTCAGTTTCTCTCTGGAAAATCAAATTCATAAAATTGCTCCCCTTGCATTTAACCGAAACGTCCGGTAATGTAGTCTTCAGTTCGTTTTTTCCGAGGGCAAGTGAAAAGCTGATCGGTCTTGCCGAATTCTACTAAATCACCCTCATAAAAGAAAGCGGTTACATCAGAAACACGTGTTGCCTGCTGCATATTGTGAGTTACAATTGCTATTGAATAACTGCCACGCAAACTGACAATAAGCTCCTCTATGCGCGCAGTTGCTTTGGGATCCAGTGCTGAAGTAGGTTCATCCATCAGCAGAATTTCGGGTTTAACTGCCAGAGCGCGGGCCAGACAGAGACGTTGAGCCTGTCCGCCTGAAAGTCCCAGTGCATTCCTGTCCAGTCTGTCTTTGACCTCATCCCATAAAGCCGCTCCGATCAGGCTTTTTTCAACGACAGCATCCAGTTCCTGCCTGCTTAATCTGCTGTGCAGTCGCGGACCGTAAGCCACATTATCGTAGATGGATTTGGGAAACGGATTAGGTTTCTGAAAAACCATTCCTATGCGTCCTCTCAACATTGCCACATCAATATCGCTGCCGTAAATATCTCTGTCGTCAAAAAACAGGCGTCCTGTTGAATGACATCCGGGTATAAGATCATTCATCCTGTTTATTGCCCTGAGAAAGGTGCTCTTGCCGCAGCCGCTGGGACCTATGATAGCTGTCACCTGTTTTTCAGGTATGGAAAGATTGATCTTTCTGACTGCTTCATGTTCACCGTAAAAAACAGAAAAGTTTTCAGCTTTGACATGAGTATTAACACAGGAATCGGTCTGGTTACTGCTTATGTTCATAATTTCAACATCCGGTTTTCAACGAATTTACCCTTTCAGTCTTCTGCTTACTCTGGCACGTATCAGTATAGCCGCCAGGTTTAGCGACAGAACAAGGGCAACAAGAGTAAAAGCCATGCCATACTGCACATGTCTTATCTGATCAACAGCCTCATGTTCTGTGCATATATTGTATAGATTCCACGAAAGTGCCGGCGTATCCTGAAGAAGCATTTCGAATGGCCCCGAAAGCCTGCCCACACTTACCGCGGCAGTGAAAATAATCGGTGCTGTTTCGCCGGCGGCCCGTCCCATACTGATTACTGTTCCTGTAAGAATCCCCGGCAGTGCAGCAGGAAGGATTACGGTCAGAACTGTGCGCCACCGCCCGGCACCCAGAGCTAAAGCTCCCTCTTTATATGCGCGGGGAACCGAGGCTATGGCCTCTTCGGAAGAGCGGATAACCGTTGGCAGAACCAGCAGTGCCAGTGTCAATGAACCCGCCAGAACACTTTTTCCCGGTGAAACTTTGATTGTGTTAATGAAAAACGCCAATCCGAAAAGTCCGAAAACAATGCTGGGTACGCCCGCGAGTGTATTGACACATGAGCGTAAAAATGTCATTGCAAAACCATCCTCGGCATATTCCTGAAAGTAAATCGCAGCAATCACACCGAGAGGAATCGCAATAATCATGGCGGTCAGAGCCAGATATACCGTACCCATCACTTCCGGTCCTATTCCGCCAAAAAAATGCGCGTCAATAGATTTGTCTGTCAGAAATCGTCCGTAAAATGTCATCCGCGGTTTCATCAGCATTGGCAGCTTATTTTCAAAAATATCAAAGACCGGTTCAAGGGATGTGCCCTTGAACATAGGTTCACGCGGCATATACACAAGCACGCCGTCATCCTCCGAGCTGTAATCCCAGGTCTCTTCGAAAAGCACTTTACGAAGGCGGTATTGCGCTCTGTCCCAGCGGGTTTCTCCATAAAGCATGCGTGGCAGTACCGGCTGTGCCTTGCCGGGTTCCGGACCGAAAAGAGCGGAAATCTCTTCACGCAGCTCACGGAAAACCGGTTTAAGTTCACGGCGTCTTTCAGAGGACATCGTTTTGAGTTCTTTTTCAAATGCTGATATAGCGGAATATACCGGTTCACGCGCTTTTGCAACTTCGGAAACCTCCTGTTTCAAAATCTTTTTATCACCGCGTCCGAACTGATCAAAAATCATCTGGCGGTATTCAACAGTGCCTCTGAATACATAAGCTCCTATACCTTTTATAAAAATAGGAGTCAGTACGGAAAACAGAAATCCGGTCAGAAAAACAACCGCCATAATCGCACAGGCTGAAAAAGATTTATCAAGCAGTTTCCGTGTAAACAATCTCAAGCTATCACCCTCCTCTCAAACGTTTACGCTGATGATTCACGATCCATTCCCCTGCAAGATTGCAGACGAAACTGAATATCAGCAGACAAAGGCCCATTGCAAAAAGGACATGATAGTGTGATGAACCGCTCATCTGGTCCGCCTCTCCCATTTCACTGGCTATTGTTGCTGTCAAAGTGCGTACAGGCGCAAGCAGATTAAACATGGGTTCGGGTATTTGTGCGGCATTTCCCGATACCATCAGAACAACCATAGTCTCACCTAGAGCACGCATCACTCCAAGAAGAACAGCGGAAAATATACCGCTGATGGAAGCGGGAAGAATCACTTTTATCAGGGTTTCGGCGCGTGTTGCACCCAGAGCGTAACTTCCCTCCCGCAGCTCGCGTCCGGATGCCTGCAAGGCATCTTCCGACACACTGACTATTGTAGGCAGCGCCATGACTCCCAGAAAAACGGAGGCAGTCAAAGCGTTTACACCGCTGGAAACTTCAATATTTTTCAGCCGTTCTCCGATATAAAACAGCAATTTAAAACTCAAGCCGGTAAAAACAAGAGTCATAACGGATCTGACTGTTAGACAGATCCGTCCGGGCAGACGATCAACAGCTATTAGATCGGCCGTGATGACCGATGCAAGCAGTAAAAGCGGGGTAGCCACTATCCACCAGGCATAAGCGAGAACAGTTCCCCCATGATTCTGTAGAAGCGGTGCAAAAACAACCAGCGCAAAAAAACCGTAAGCCACAGAGGGAACAGCCGCCAACATTTCAATTACCGGTTTAAGAATTTGCCGCATATTGAAAGGCAGGATATCACTCATGCAGAATGCCGCGAAAACGCCTGGAGGAACCGCAATGACAACAGCGGTGATTGTTACAATAAAGCTGCCGAAGAATATGGCAAAAGCGCCAAACTGTTGGGGATCCCGAGTGGGATACCAGGCTTTTTCCGTAAAGAACTCTTTAAAACCCTCGTTCTGAAAGAAAGGGAGAGCGTCGCGTGCTATAAAGAAAATAATCGCGAGTACTGATAAAGCCGCAACTGAGGTTACTGAAAAAAGGAACCCCCGCCCTATCAAAGAAAATATCTTCCGTATGATACGCTCCCTTGAAGTAAGGGTGATTTCTCTGCGGATTTCATTTTTCATCTTATCAGACTCGCTGGTTTCACCGCTGCCGCAAAATGTAATCGCTATTCTTTTAAAAAATCCCGAAAACAGTTTGAGACGGACGAAATGATTATTTTGCGTTTACCGGCACAAAACCAATCTCTTCAACAATTTCACAGCCCTTCTCAGTTTTAATCAAAGAGAGAAATTTTTCGGTCAGACTTCCTTTCTCAGGTTTACCGTCTGTAAACATGTATAATTCCCGGGCAAGGGGGTAGCTTTTATCCAGAACTGTCCTGGTGCATGGTTCAACACCGTTGACAGTAAGCGCTTTGACAGACCGGTCAAGAAATCCGAGTCCGGTGTAGCCTATCGCACCTTTGGTCATCTGCACACGCTGGCGCACGGCACCGTTGCTTCCGGCATATTCGGCCTTTGCGGTGATTCTTGCACTTTTCCCGAGAACAAGTTTGCTGAAAGTTTCGTATGTTCCGCTGCTGGTATCACGGCTTATCATAACAATCTTACGGTTGCTGCCGCCTACTTCCTGCCAGTTGGTGATCTTTCCGGTATATATGTTGCGAAGCTGACCAATTGTAAGCCCCTTCACTCTGTTTGAAGGATGAACAATAACCGGCAGTGCATCAAAAGCAACCACATGTTCACAGGGATCAACACCTTTTTCTTTCATCGCCTCTCTTTCCGAATCCTTCAGATCTCTTGAAAGGTCAGCTATATCGCAATTCCCGTTCAGAAGAGATTTGGCACCGTTCCCGCTGCCCGATTCACTTACTGAGATATTAATCCCTGGATTTTCACGCATGTAATACTCTGCGAAAGCTTTTGCTATCGGTCCAACAGTTGTTGAACCATCCATTACGAGTTTATCCTCGGTGCCAGCCATCATAACGCTGGCAATGAGACTGATTGTCAGTATGCTTTTTTTCATAATATGATTCTCCTTATTTGAGGAAGATTAGTGTAAATGCGGCTAACCTTTACCCGCTGACACTTAACAGCAATCACTTCCTTTTTCGCCTGTTAAGTTTATAAACATCCTGTTTGTCCGGTATTAGAGAATTGTTAGAAAACAGTTAAACAGTTGAGATTCAGTCAGTTTATCCGACTTCCGGCTTGAAATCAGGCTGGACTTTTAACAGAACCGGAACTTACTTTACTTTACGTAAAAACAATGGCACTGAGTGCGCACTTTTTTGCATGATGCTTCTGTTTCTACCAACTTAAACGTAATGCGGAGGTAAACCCGTATCCGTGATAATCATCACCGGCACTACGCATGTTCTCGGCATAGCTGTATTCAACGGCATTCTGCCATTTGAGTTTATTGCCATAGATGTACCAGTTAAACCCGAGCAGAATGTTATGAGCGGTCTCAGCTTTGGTTTTATCCGCATTCCGATAGGCATAACGCGACATTTGGACATCAGCGTCACCCTCAAGACTTGTCACGCCGGCATACTGCACTACCAACTGTAAATCATCTGTGAAGTTATAAAACGGCGTAATGCTCAGGCCGACCAGATCACTCTGATCAATCCCGTTTGAATTATCCTTGATGCCCTGCGATGCGGCAATGTCTGACCGAACCCCCAGCCTGTCAGAGAGCATCTGCTCATATACCAACGCAAGAACGTGGTCGTGATTGGCAGTGCCGACAGCATTCCCTCCTTTGTAATCGCTGTGGCTGCTGGAATAATCGGGATCGTTGTAAACATAATCAAGGCGCAAATCCCCCTTTTCTCCTGTTTTGCGGCCAAGAGAAAAAAGCCCGAAGTAACCACTGTCGAAGTGACCGTACTCCGCTTCGCCACTGGCTGAAAAAAGTCCGGCTTTATAGTTCCACTCATCTATATCACCGTAAACTGACGTTCCCGTGAAATATTCCGTGCCGAACCAGAAATTCCCTGCAACGATGTTTCTTTCAGGAGTAATCAGTTTTTTTGATGATGTCGCGCCATCGAGCGTAAACCCGGCCGATTGCTTGCCGACTTTAACCGTAGCTTCTTCATATTTGTCCCATTTGATGTAAGAGTCTGTCAAGCGCAGGTAAAATTTATCCCATTGTCCTGAGTCTGCCTCATTCATGTCCAGGTCCATTTCTGTGTGCAATGTGAAATCCTGAAAGATCTCAGCTTTTGCTCCAAAGCGGAAACGACGCCATACGGCATCTTCCAGTTTGTTATCATCATTGTCAGAGAAGGAATATAAATCCCCGTGGAGCCGTCCTGTAAAGGCAATGCTTTGAAACACGTCACTCTCTTTATTACCATAAAACTCAGCCGCATCGAAAATCGGCTTCAGTCCGTATGATTCTTCAGATGCCACCGCAGCACCAGCAACAGCAGCAGCAGCTAAAATCACAACATTTAATACGTTTGCTATCCGTTTTGTTGTCATATTTCTCACTTTTTTATCTGTTAACACAATCCAGACATTTTATCTGGCTTTCACGCGTCACATTATTGTTAAGTATTGTTATCTCACCATTAGCGAATTATTAGATTTGTATTAAAGTGTAAATATTTTTGCAGCACTTCCATTAATTCAATGTAAACAGGATACTCAGCCACATGTTTGCATATATTTTTATACTGACAGACAAAAAATGCGCGGCAGGTACATCGCGCATCCGCACATCATATATCTTCACTTAATTAAACAATCTGCCAACCATCCCTCACATAAGGCTTAATCAGTTTATCAGCCTCAGGACTGTTTTCAAATTTCATCTCAGCGGCATTCCACTTCAACTCACCGGGAACTCTCTGTGCAATACAACCGAGAAGAACGCCCTCTGTCAGCGGCACAGAGTGATCATGATGAGAGAGAGGTTTGTCTCCACCCCTTATCGCCTCTGCAAACTCCCAGTGATGACCTTGAACCCGCGGAATACTCTCCTTCACCTTCCTGCAGACGTCATCCTTGGCAAAACCCCTGAATTTTTCATCATCATTCCAGCTGATAGAATCACCACGGACAATGGCCCTGTCGGTAATGATTGTTTTGCCGCCAAGATTACCGAATATCTCAGCCGCTTTCGGACAAACCGAATGATCAGGCCCGGTATTACCGTCATACCAGTAAACAGTAATCGGCTCCACCTGCATACCGCTACGGTAAACGATCTTTACAGTTGTAGCCAGAGGATAGGTCTCTTTAAAGCGCGGGGTAGACTTTAAACATTCCACACTCAGCACTTCACGCAGCTTGAAACCCCGGTAAAAATCGCTCATGGAATGACAAGCAATATCTCCCAGCGCACCGGTACCGAAATCATACCATCCGCGCCACTTAAAACCATGATAGACAGCCTTCTTGAAAGGGCGTTCAGGCGCGACGCCGAGCCACAGATCCCAGCTTAAAGATTCGGGAACCGGGTCACTTCCCTCCGGTCGGGTCAGTCCCTGCGGCCATATGGGGCGGTTGGTTGTGACATGCACCTCTTTAATACTTCCGAGAATACCTGACCGATAAATTTCTATGCGCCTGCGCTGCGTCGAAGTCCCGTTGCCGTTATTTCCCATCTGGGATATTACGCCATACTCATCAGCAATCCGTTTGAACTGGCGCAGCTCCCAGACTGTGCGAACAAGCGGTTTTTCAACATAAACATGGCAGCCGCACTTCATGGCCGCGATCGCGGCTGCCGCGTGCATATGGTCAGGCGTGGAGACAACCACCGCATCAAGATCCTGCTCTTTTGCAAGCATTTCCCGGAAATCGCGGTACTTTCGGGCATCGGCGCACCGCTCTTTAATTTTGTTATAAGCGCCATCGAGTCGGCCCTGATCAATATCACAGAGGGCAATAACATCTTCGCCCAACTTGAAAAACTCACTGAGATTAGCACCGCCACGCCCACCGGAACCGATAAATCCCATTCGGAGTTTATCGCCAGCTTTACGATGCGACGGAAGCTTACGCATGGAAGTAGTTTCCTTGGCTTCCGTCCCCGTAACTGTCAACATCGATGCACCGGCAGCAAAGGCGCTTTTTTTTACAAAACCTCTTCGTGTCAGATCATTCATTCGCAGCCTCTCCCTGAAACATTTTCGGTTATTTCCTGAAAACAGAACTATTCCACTTTTATTAAACTACAATCAGTTAACAAATCAAAGACAAAAAATCCTCTCTCAGCGACTTCTAATTGCATGAAGCTCACTACTTTTTGTATAATGTAGATTTGGTATAATCTATTCAAACGGATAAAACTATGGCTTTACGTTACCTTACCGCCGGCGAATCTCATGGACCGGCACTGAACGCGATCCTTGAGGGATTGCCCGCAGGTTTGAATCTGGATGAGGATATAATCGCAATCGACCTTGCCCGGCGTCAGAGCGGAGCTGGATCAGGCGACCGCATGGCCATTGAAAAAGACCGCGCTTCCATTCTTGCCGGCCTTATGGAGGGAAAAACCACAGGGGCCCCTCTCTCTTTGTTGATCAAAAACCGTGATCATGCAAACTGGAAAGGTAAAAGCGTTGCACCTTATGTAACTCCGCGTCCAGGACATGCCGATCTGCCGGCAGCTGTCAAATACGGTTATGACGATGTCCGTCCATCTCTGGAAAGGGCTTCCGCACGCGAAACTGCAGCCCGGGTGGCAATCGGCGCTGTATGCCGAGCTTTGCTTAAAGTGTTCGGCATCTCTGTTGACGGATATGTCACAGCCATCGCCGGCATCAACGCAAATTCAGATCTTTGTGATATAGACGAACTCATTGAACGGGCCCGCAGATCCAAGGTGCAGTGCCCCGACGAAAGGGCCGCAGAGAAGATTGAAAGGGCGATCGAGGTTGCACACCGCGACGGAGAAACACTGGGAGGTATTATCGAAGTTGTCGTCAGAGGGCTGCCAGCGGGTATAGGATCACATGTGGAACCTTCCCGCAGACTTGATGTACGTCTTGCGGCCGCTATAATAGGCATGAATGCGATCAAAGGAATCGAAATCGGCGACGCCTTCGCCAATGCCGCAAAATCGGGAACCAAGGCTCAGGACCCAATTTATCTCGACGGAAAGAAGCTCATCCGTAAAACAAACCGCTGCGGCGGAATCGAAGGCGGCATCTCCAATGGGGAAAATGTATGGCTGCGGGCAGCCATGAAGCCGATTCCCACAACACGTAAAGGTCAGAACACCGTTGATCTCTCCACAGGCGCAAAACGAATAGCCACCTATGAACGCTCTGATATCTGCCCGGTACCGCGAGCCGTGGTGGTGGCGGAATCGCTCGTGGCCTTTGTAATAGCCGATGCCCTGACGGAGAAACTCGGAGGCGATTCTCTCGAAGAAATGCTGCCGCGTTTTGAAAATCTCAGAAAAGCAACCATTGATGATGTGAAAATGAGCAGCGGGAAACATGTCTTCTGGCCGTGATCAGGCCCTATAAAATCAATTTCTTGTTTTTTACAGCAAAAGTTGATTTTATGGCGACTCCCCCCCCCCTAACCCCTAACCCCTAACCCCTAACCCCTAAAAATGTCACATATATTTTTATACGGACCGCCTGGCAGCGGCAAATCCACCATTGGAAAAATTCTGGCCGACCGTCTGCAGATGACTTTCCGCGATATCGATGATGTCATAGAAGATACTGCGGGCTGTAGAATTGCGGAAATTTTTGAACGTCACGGTGAAAAGTTTTTCCGTGATATGGAAACAACTGCAATAATAAAGACAACCGAAGGGGAATCAAAAGTTATAGCCCTCGGAGGCGGGGCTCTCCTTCGTGATAAGAACCGTAAGCACGCGGAAAAAACGGGAAGTGTACTATGTTTCACAGCTGATAAAGAAACGCTGCTCGGACGAATACGCAGAGCCCCCGGACAGAGACCTCTCGCAAACGAGGATAAAAACACCCCTGTTACAAACAGTCCGTTGCTGAAACTTCTTGAAAAAAGGGCCGAACATTACAACTCATTCAGATTAAGACTCAGAGTTTCTGATATACATCCTGAAGAAACGGCTTCGAATGCTCAGAAAGCACTTGGACGTTTCCGCGTGAGCGGAATGGGGAAATCCTACCCTGTGTTTTGCGGAAGTGGACTCATAAATTCAGCCGGCATGCTCCTGAAAGAACAGCAGCCCGGACGGAACTGTGTGATCGTAAGCGACAGCAACACTGCGCCTCTCTATGCACAAAAAGTGGCGGAATCACTTGAAAAAGAGGGAATTACCGCATCCAATGCAACAATACGCGCCGGAGAAGAATACAAAACAGTTGAAACAGTCATCTGCCTGTGGAAAAAATTTATGGAGGCCGGGATTGAGCGAAATGATACCATTATCGCCCTGGGTGGAGGAGTAACCGGTGATCTTACCGGCTTTGCCGCATCCACCTGGCTGCGGGGAGTAAGATGGGTCAGCATGCCGACAACCCTTCTGTCCATGTGTGATTCCGGTATCGGAGGCAAAACCGGAGCCGATTTACCTGAGGGCAAAAACCTGATCGGAACATTCCACCCGCCAGCACTGGTAATTGCTGATACCGATACACTTTCAACTTTGCCGGTCCGTGAAATACGCTGCGGACTGGCCGAAACTATAAAGCATGCAATTATAGGAGATCCCGGAATCTTGAAAAAACTTCATAAATTCGGATTCTGCAGAAACATGAAGGACTCATCCCCATGTACCGCACTCAAGCAAGCCGACTGGCTCGCTGAATTTGTTGCCGGATCCATGGCGGTGAAAATCAGTATTGTCACTGCCGATCCCTTTGAAAAAGGAATACGCGCTTCTCTGAATCTGGGACACACCATAGGCCATGGAATAGAAAAGGCCACCGGCTTCAGCATGCAGCACGGGGAAGCAGTTGCTGTGGGTATTGTTATGGAAGCTGAAATTGCCGCGGAGATGCAGCTCGCAGACAGGCAGCTGCCTTCACAGATACGCGAATTGTTTGATGCTGCAGGTTTGCCGACCAGCCCCCCCGACGATATTAATTCCGATCAGGTGATTAAGGCGATTGCTCTGGACAAAAAGAAAGCTGGAGGGCGAATTCGTTTTGCACTGCCTGTTGAAATAGGTAAAGTGCAGACAGGCATTGTGGTTGCGGATGAACTCCTCAGAAAAATAATAAGCCGCTGACATGATGTATCAGCGGCTCAAAATAACATTCTGCAATAAAGATGGTAGGACCTGAGGGTCTCGAACCCTCGACCCCAACATTAAAAGTGTCGTGCTCTACCAACTGAGCTAAGGTCCTGTATTGCAAAAACGGGGGTGATTAAACCAAAAATTAACTTCCCTGTCAATTGACCTTTTTAAAAAAAATTACAGCAAACATTATGTTCGTGCAGAAAAAACAAGATAACCAGAAAAAAAGTACCGTAACCGGGCATATCATTATTTATAAGATTATTTAAAGAAAGGCATATTATGAATACATTGGAAAGAATATTCAGTAATCCGGAATTCTACACAACTGATGTCGAAACGCTGGGAGAATGCAAAATCAGTTCACCGATACGCAGCCGTGAATTCATTTCAGGAAATGAACGCATTCTTGTAACTGAAAACGAAACCGTTCTTTCATCCATAGCTGAAAAAATGGGAAACAACAACAGGCCTTCATTTGAAAAAGCCGGTGCACATAAAAAGATTTTTCACGATCCGGCCTGGACACGTGTAGCTATAGTAACAGCTGGCGGTCTCTGTCCGGGGCTGAACCACGTTATCAAAGGACTGGTGGAAATCCTTTCTTTTGATTATAAAATCAAAACCATATACGGCATACGCTATGGTTATGCCGGTCTAATACCGCGCCACGGTTATGAACCTGTCCTGTTGGATACCGACTATGTTGATACGATTCACGAATGCGGTGGAACACTGCTCGGTTCTTCGCGCGGACAACAGGACACAGGCGAACTTGTTGATACTCTGGCACGCATGAATATAAACCTTCTTTTCTGTATCGGCGGCGACGGATCATTACGTTGCGCCGGTGACATTGCGGATGAATGCAAACGGCGTAAACTCTCCATCAGTGTTGTCGGTGTTCCTAAAACAATAGACAACGATCTTCAGTTTGTCGGCCGCAGTTTCGGATTTGAAACTGCTGTCGGTGAAGCTGTCCCTATAATCAAAGCAGCACACACCGAAGCTAAAGGCACCTACAACGGCATAGGTCTGGTTAAACTCATGGGGCGTGACTCCGGTTTTATCACTGCTTACGCCTCTCTTTCCAATCCTGTCGTGAATTTCTGCCTGATTCCTGAACTGCCATTTGAAATTGACGGCGGCAAGGGTCTGCTGAAAGCTCTTGAAAGACGTTTCAGTTCAGGCAAAGACCATGCAGTCATTGTAATTGCTGAGGGCGCCGGACAACGCCACGTTGACTCAGATATACAGAAAAGAGATAAATCAGGCAACATCTTGAAAAAAGATATAGGTGAATATCTGAAACAGCGGATCTCGGATCATTTCAACGATATCCACATTGAAACATCAGTTAAATATTTCGATCCCAGTTATTCTATACGCAGTGTTCCGGCCAAAGGAACTGATGCGATCCGATGTTATCTGCTGGCACGTAACGCAGTACACGCGGCAATGGCGGGACGGACAAACTGTGTTGTAGGCAATCTCAGTGAGTGGTATTTTCTTGTACCGATAAAGCTGGCTACAATCGAGAGGCAGAAGGTGAACCTCGACAGCGATCTCTGGCGTGCAGTGCTTGATGCAACCGGACAAACCGCATATTTTGAAGGAGACATCACAGAGTACAGGGTGGTTCCATGAGAATATTGCGTGTGCCGGCAGCGTCTTTGCACCCGTTTTCATACTGCTGTACACACAGTTCTCTGTGCATTTCTGCCGATAGTATTGCATTCCCTGACCATGAACTTGCATCCACGTGTGAATATCTATATACTGTTGCATAACGATGGAAAAAGCATTACAACCAAAAAAATGTGCGGTCATCGGTATTGTGGGCCGCACAAATTCCGGAAAATCCACACTGCTCAACACTTTAGTGGGTGAAAAAGTAAGCATTGTAAGTCCTGTTGTACAGACAACCCGTAATACAATACGGGCAGTATTAACACAAGACAACACGCAGCTTGTTTTTCTGGACACTCCCGGCCTGCACAAAGCTGTCGGAAACCTAGGATCCCTGATGAACCGCATGGCCCGCTCGGCATCAGCCGGAGTTGACATACTGATGGTTGTTTTTGACGCTTCTAAAAAACCCCTTATGGAAGATGACGGATGGATGCGACGGGCCCTCAAAACGGATCAGCAGCTGATTTTCGTTCTCAACAAAAAGGACAGATCCGGATTTAATACGCAGCCCTTTCACGAACTTTACAACAACATTCAGGCGGAAAATAATTCATCAGTGAAAGCAGATTGGATTGAAAGCAGTGCTGTCACGGAAAAGGGCGTTTCGGCATTGCGGCAATGTCTTCTGGATCTGGCGCCACCTGCTGAAGATTTTCTTTTTCCAGAAGATATCATAACCGACTATCCGCGCAAGCTGGCCGTTGCAGATACCATCAGGGAAAAATTTCTGGGAAAAGTTTATAATGAGGTTCCTCATGAACTCGGTGTATTTATAGAACATATTGCTGAATCCGCAAATTGCTGGGATATTTCAGCTGTTGTTTATGTGAACCGGAGTTCTCAGAAAGGCTTTGTCATAGGGCCGAAAGGAAGCACATTGAAAACAGTCAGAAAAAAAGCGGAAAAGGAACTCTCTTATATTTTTGACACAAAGGTGAAGATCAGCCTGTGGGTAAAGGTGGAAAAAAATTGGTTCAAAAATTCCCGTCTGCTTGAACAGATGGGATATGCCGGCCCGCTTTAAAAAAAACACTGTAAAGACTCATATTATTTGACTTATCAAAACGTAATGTTTATCCTATTTGAAACTGTTTAGAAAAGGTGAATTCAGCATGGCATGTCTAATTGTAATGGACGGTCCGCTCAAGGGCCAGAAGACAGCACTTGGGAAGGGCCTCACACGGATAGGACGTCGTGATACAAACGACTGGTCTATCCCGGATGATTCGGTATCAGGAACCCATTGCGAAATAGAAAAAAACGACTCAGGCTTTATATTGCGCGATCTTGGTTCTACCAACGGAACCAAGGTCAATAATGAGAATATAAAGGAACAGAGAGTTTTCCGCAATGACGTTATCATGCTGGGTGATGTACCTGTCATGCTGGATGGAGACGATGTTCCTGAAACATCCGAAGACGAACCTTTCAACGTTGCCAGAAGCACTATTGTCATCCAGAAAAACAAACCTGCAGCTCCGCCCAAAGAATTCGCAAAGAAATCCAACAGTAATAAAATCTGGATAACATTGATAGTTGTATTGCTATGTGTGATAAGCGCTCTGGCAATACTGCTTTTCAAGAGACTTTAAATTTTAACCACTTAACTACCTGTTATTGAGCAACTTGTCAGGATTTCAGGCTTATTTGCATGTCGATGGCTTTGATAACAAAAAATAAACGCTTCAGGATTATGGCTGCGTTAATCTGATGACCCAAGTTCGGTTCCGGTTAAAAGGAGCTTCAGATATGCCTTGAAATCATCGGGCAGCGGGGCTTCTACCGCAAGTTTTTTTCCTTTAACCGGATGAGTGAAAGTAAGCCGCCAGGCATGCAGCATCTGCCGCCGGGGACGGATGCTGAGTTTTTTGTCCAGTGCCGAACGACCATACAGCGGATCACCGATAACCGGAACACCTATACTTTTCATATGCACCCTGATCTGATGGGTGCGTCCGGTTTCAATAACACAGTGCATCAGAGTTAAACCTTCACCGAGATCCCGTTCTGCTCTGTAATGAGTCAGAGCATTTTTGCCGTTTACTTTGACAACCGCCATTTTTTTTCTGTTATTCGGATCACGTCCTATCATACTGCTGACAATACCGCTTTTTTGCTCAGGCGTTCCATGTACAAGCGCCATGTATTCCTTGCGTATTTGCCCTGTCTGAAAAAGTCTGATAAAACCATCCATGGCGACATTATTTTTAACAGCGACCATCACACCGGAGGTATCCTTATCCAGACGATGCACAATGCCAGGCCTATCCACTCCCCCGACACCGGCAAAATCCTTGCAATGCCAGAGCAGGGCATTGACCAGCGTGCCGTCAGGATGTCCGGCGGCAGGATGTACAACCAAGCCAGCAGTTTTATTAATCACAATACAGTCGCTGTCCTCATAAAGAACATCCAGCGGAATGTTTTCCGGCTGCGGTATCACAGGTGCAGGAGGAGGTATTTCAACCCTATAGACATCTCCGGGCTTCGGTTTGGAGTTGGCCTTGACCGACCGCCCCTCTGTGTTAACCAGGCCTTCCTTTATTAACTGCTGTATGCTGGCACGGGAGAGCTCCGGACACTGCTTTGCCAGCCAGGCATCAAGGCGGCCTTTAACACCTGATTCCGGCACAATGAAGTTCAGCAACTGCGGGAATGTGGTGGGCACCTGTTTTTGATCAGGCTCTATTGTATGACGTGACTTCATTTTTTAAACTGTTTTCAGTGATGGACTTAGTGGACCCGGTTTCGCCCCGCCTACGCGAGGCTAGACTGAACAAGCTTTGTGAACCGGCATCACATGTCCTTCATTGGCTCAAATTCGATCACAAATCCGCCGTTCCTTTTCAGATCCAATGCAATGCGCACATCAGGAGCGAGATCGGTAAAACTCTCCTCCACCAACTCATCCGCCTCATCCAGAACCGGATCGCGCACGATATTCGCATGCCACTTCAACAAGCGCATTTCCGGAGGCAGGCGCAACCATAACTCTTCAAAACGGATTGTCAAAGTCCGGGGCGCATCGGTCAGACCACAGACAATCCATTTTGAGTTAACCTGCCTGGCCACAACAGCGAAAACGCCGGGGTCGCCACGCATCACCCAGAAATCTTCATCATTTTCAGAATAATGCTCCAGCAGGCAGTCAAAAGCTCTTTGATACGAAAGGCGGATCTCATCGCTGTATTCCACTTTGCGGGACGTATTTTTCACAAAAGGCAGCTGTGTATAGATTGCCAGGCAACCGTCCGAACCGGTCTTGACTCTTGAAAACGGCATGGAATCCAGCAGGGCGAAGTGCATTTCGGCCAGTCGGCCCGGTCGGCCTGATATTACTAAATGGATAGTTCCCTCTTGCGGCCAAACAGCCGCTAAGGATCCCGGTCCTATATAAGCAACAACAGGCAACTCACGGGGCTTAGAAATCAGTGGTGCATCATCAGCAAAACAAGGCAGGAGTGTGTGGTTTTTCCGCTCAGATCCAATTTCGTTGATATCAAAAAAAAGGCTTACATCGGAGAGCCGCAGAGTGACGGAGAAATCGCGCCCTGATCTCCCGCGTTCACGCAGATGTATAACTTTCTGAAAAGCGGCACCCAGCCGCATCTCACTGTGACTCTCTTCAGCACCGACAAATTCGAGCCCATACAGCGCAGACTCTTCATTTAAACGCAGAGCTTCAGTCTGTACAACAGGATAACCCCGAAAGGTAATTCTCAGTACAGCAGCGGATGGATACACGGTGTTATCACACCAGAACTCCACAAGAGAGATCTCGGCCCTGATCCTTTTGTCAGGCGATTCAACTGTAATATTTTTATTCAAAACTGAATCCGGATTCTTTAACACAGAGACACCGAGACACTGATTAAACCAACCCGGCGTAGCCGTAACCGATAATTTCAGGCCCGGCGAATGACCTCACCCGGCACACCGGGCCTGCAGTTTTGTTCCGCAGAAATTGATTCTATAGCGACTAACGCGAGCTCTGTCCGCAATCCACTTGTCCTGATATAATCTTAAAAAATAATTATATCAGTAAATAGCACGAAAGACAAGAAAACACGAGCAGTGAAAGACAGCATGCGACAAACGTTGAACTTCATTCCTGCCCCCCTGATAAAAATTTTTATGATCTGATTAATTTATCTTTAAAAATTTCAGCTTGATAATTATGTGCGCAGTGTCGAGGGGGTTAAAAGTGAAACAAAACCCTTACTTCAAATCGATCTTATAGGGAATTTCGACGCCGAATTTTTTATTGATTTTAAGCATTTCAGCAAAAGTCTGCTGGTGAGGATTAACGGAATAATCACCTGCCAGATAGAACATTTTCTGGCGGGCCCAATGCTCTTTCAAAAGGCGGGAACCGGATTTGCCATGCTTTTTGATATTAAGACGGAATACAGAATCATATCCTTTACCGGCAGCCAGACCTCTGACCTGAAAAACCAGTTCTTCAGTACCGGCCGGACAGATACCTATCAGTTGAATTTGCTGTTCCTTGTAGAGATTACTGGTTTTTCGCGGATAAACTTCACTTCTGGATTCACTGCTGAAAGTAACCGATATATCCCCAAGCACCGGATCACGGAAAGCATTGACAACAGTCAACATGGATTGCGGAATATCCCAGCGGCTGCCGTCAAGAATAACGGCTTTGCCTCTGTTGCAATATGTAAGCATATCGAGCAGATAATCATTCGCTTTTTTATGTGTGCCGTACATATAAACAGACATCAGACCGCTGTTCAATTCGGAAAAAGAGGCGATAATCTTTGAACTGCCTGTCAAACCGATTGTAGGTTTGCCGTCAGTTACCACAAAAGCAATCATAGGACGCAAAGGATCACGTTCATATTTCAGCAGTGAACGAAGTGAACCGAAAACATCTGTCTGACCGAACGAACGCATTGAAGAGATAAAATCAGTCGCCTTTTTCCGGCTCTCCGGAGTCAACTCGGACCAACCGGGGAAACAGCTTTCAAATTTATCCCGGAAAGCGATGATATTAAATCTGTCCTTAGGATTCATAGTTGACATTGCAGTGTGCAAAGCTTTACGGCAGAATCTGAGACGTTCTTCTGTCATGGACGCCGACACATCCTGCACCCATAGAATATCCTTTGGAACAACCGGTATGGATTTGTCCGTACGAGGCTGAATACCTATGCGGAAATAAAGACGCTCAGATTCATTAGGGTCTGTATAAGTTTCCAGGCCTACGGCAAGCAAGTTGTCAATCAACTTATATTCGGTTTTTTCCTCAATTTGTTTAATTTTCCCGCGTGTTTTTTCAACCAGTTTTTCCTCCTCGCTTTTCGAAGGCGGCAGTGAAGGTGTTTCAACTGGAGGCTCTTCCTTTTTAATACCCGGTTTCCCCTTCTCACTGCTGATTCGTTTATCGCCGGGTTTATCGGCAAATTTATTTTCAGTCAGGATTTTCTCTTTTTCGGAGGATTCAGCAGGCGCAGGAACCTCGGGTTTTACAAACGTTCCCTTAACAATTTCCGTATCAAAAACTTCAGCAGCTTTCAAAGGTCTCGGCGGTTCAACTTCCCTGCCGAACTTGCGACCGGCAAGGTCAATTGACGGAGTGATATCCGGGGCATCGGGGATACGTTCCACCATGGGGATCTCGCGGCGGGGAAGCATGGCGGCTTCATCTTTGACAGTACGGTCAAAGATCTGTTTGATTTCCTGACGCGGCATCCACGGTGATGTATCAACATCATCCACGCTTGTCTCACTCAAAGCCGGAACTCCGGGCGAGAGAGCTTCGCGCGGTATAGGCGGCGGTGCGGTAAGAGCCGGACTGCTTTCCTGACTGAGTTCTTTGACGCGATCGCTCACCTCAATCGGTCCGCGACTCGGCGTATCGCGTTCGCCCGGAACTTTATCCATAATGCGCATTGGATCGGTGCTGAGTGTTTCGACCCGCATCGGAGGCACCTTGTCAGGCATCAGCCACTCACGACTTTTTTCCGTAATATTTGTCAGGCCGGTGAAACTCCAGTCCCCGCAAAAGTAGATAAACAGAACATGAAGCAGAGCGGAAAACAGGACTGCAACTCCCACAAGCACCCAGTGATGTTCGGTTTTCTGGTGTCTATATTCGAATCCTTTTGGAATCATATTCTAACCGTGCTCCCCTTCTGAATGGGTTTCAGGTCATAAGTCATTAAAATATTCCGTTTTCAACTCAGTCCGGTCAATCACCGCAGTGAGTAATACGACTTGCTCTATGCTCCGATCAGAGGTGATCCCGGATAGCGCTGTTTAAGTTCCTCACGCATTTTATCCGCCTCTTCAATGCGGCCCTGTTTTTCAAGGAGAATGGCTGCTTTGTGAAGTGCCCTGGGCACAATCTCCTTGTGATCAAAGAGAATCCCCACACTTATATAGTAGCGGATGGCGGCTTCAACATCCCCCTGTTGTTCAGCATTTTCAGCCAGTCCGGCATAGGCTCGTGCCCGCAGACCTATCAGTTCAGGTTTTGCCGCCCGAGCTGCAGCGTCGTCAAAACTTTTACGTGCTTCTTCATAACGGCCTGATTCCATTAACAGGCGTCCCAGACGCAGGGCGCTTTCAGCACCGTATTCAGTGGAAGCTCCGGTTGCCAGTGCCTGCTGAAATGCGTATATTGCCGGATCTCGTTCACCTTTATCGCTGTGAACACGGCCGAGTACAGTCCAGGCTGTCTGCTGCCATCCATTATCAGGCTTGAGTTTTATAAGCACATAAGCGGCCTTGGCGGCGGAATCATACTGCTTGTTGCGATGTTGAAATTCTGCAAGCCATGCCAGCTTATCTTCGCCCAGTTGTTCGGCAACTGATGAATCAAGCAGTTTATTGAAAAGCGCGGCGGCTTCAGTCTCTTTGCCTGTGCTCTGCAGTAAAAGTCCGAGTTCCAGTATGCACTCTCTTTCAATCTCTTTAGAGGGCTTTGCGGCCAGACATGCGCGAAAACTTTTTTCAGCTTCGACGGTGTCATTCATTTCATGATACACCGTTCCCCGCCAGTAAAGAATCTCCGCTTTCCGGGATGACTCCGGATAACGCCGCAACAGTTCATCCAGCGTTGCACCTGCGGCGCGGTGTTGTCCGAAACGGATTTCCTCCATAGCTTTCTGGTAAAGAGTTTCGTCCACAAGTCTGCTTTCGGGATATTTTGCAAGGAGTGCTGTCCAGTCGCGCAGAGCGGCTTCACTCTGGTCAAGTTGTACAAGACAAACCCCTGATGCATAAAGAGATGTAGCGGCCAGCGGATCGTCGGGATATTTTTGCGCCACCTTGAGAAACCAGGAGGATGCTTCCTCCCAGGCCTCCTGCTTCTGCAGAATCCAACCCAGACGGTACAGAGCATCTTTTGCCAGAGAGCTGTCCGGACATTTTTCAATCAATCTGCGGCATGCCTGTATCACAAGGTCCGGCTGATCGGTTTTCATGGCTGATTCCGCTTTCATCCAGAGCACTTTATCCATCAATCCTTCACCGGGATCGGTAAAATTACCGATTGCTTCAATCACTTCAGCGTATTTACCGGTGCGATAGAGAGTGGTCAGTTTTTCATAGTGCGCTTTCCGGGCCAGACGTCCGTCGGGAGTCAATTTCAACTGCTGATCATAAAGGGCGACTGCTTCATCATTACGGCTGAGTTCACGTAAGCAGTTGGCGCGAACATAGAGAATCTCTTCACGCTGAAGATGGGATTCATCATCCATTAAAAGGTCAAGAATTTCAAGCCCTTCCTTATATCGGCCGCTGTACAGAAAGGCCCAGGCTGCGGAAAGAGCTCCTTTTTCAATGCGTGGGGATTCAGGATATTTTTTACGAAGCATTTTAAAAAGATTAGCGCTTTCCTCATATTTCTTACTGATCAGAGAAACCTGAGCCGCAAAATAACAGGCCTCTTCAGCCACCTTTTCATCTTGAGACTCATACGCCAGATTAAGATAAATGCCCAGTGATACACGCTTGCTTTCGGCATCAGGCTTTCTGCTGAGAAGCCAGGCTGATTTCAGGGCTGCATAGTCGACATATTCAGAATCGGGAAAGTCTTTACGCAGCAGCTCAAAGCATTTCAGAGCTTCATCAGAACGCTTGAGTTTCTCGAGAGCTTCACCCTTGTGGTAAAGGGCGGCGGAACGTACATCGTCCGCCGTATTTTTCTGCGTCAGCATATCGAGAACTTTAAGCGCCTCTTCTATGGAAGCACCGCCTTTATCCATGAGTATCATAGCACGTTGCAAACGTGCACGCGGAATCTGAATGCTGTCTGGAAAGACTTCTATGAGTTTTTGATAGACAGCCGCCGCTTCATCGCGTTTTCCTGTCCTTCTATAGCACTCGGCCAGTCGAAACATAACAGAGTCGCGTTCGGGCGTCTGAGGATCAGCCGCCAGGGACTTATATTCACTGGCGGCAAGTTCAAAAAGGCTGCGTCTGAACAGACCGTCCGCAAGCTGAAGCCTGTCCTTCATTTCAACCGGATCGGCAGCCAGATCGACTGCCGTAACCAGGAGAAAAACGCCGGCAATCAGAACATAAAAGAGTGATGACAAAAGATTATCAATCCTGACCGACGATGGTTTATATGCGTAAATCCTCATTTATTCTCCGTTGCCGTCAACTTCCTTGTGTTCACTGGTGGCCATTGAAAAATTCCAGATATCCGCCTGGCGGCAGGTATCGATAACCTTTATCAGGTCATCATATCTGGTATCCTTGTCTGCACGCAGGACTACAGGCTGACCGGGAAAATAACGGGCCAGACGATCAAGCCGCCTTTTCAGCGCATTCATAGTCAGGTCCTGCTGATTAATTGAAACCCGTCCGTCTTCTGCAACATTGATAATGATTTCACCGGGCAGGCGCTCCGGCACTTTACCGCTCTCCGCTGAAGGCAGACTGATATCAATCTCATACTCCCACTGTGAAAAGACCGAAGTTGTGATGAAGAAGCAGAGTAACAAAAAAACAATATCCATCATCGCCGTCATCTGAAAGGCCGGTAATTCACCTTTATTGTTCTTCCTGAAATTCATGATGTTTATTCCTTTTCCGAGATATCCATCTGTGTTCCCATGCCGATTATAGAGGTGACAACCTCATTAGACGCGGCCTCCAGGTTGGATATCTGGCAGGCGGCGCGTCTGCGGAACCATGCATAAAACGCCATACATGGTATTGCGACAATAAGACCGAAAATCGTAGTGACAATGGCCTGTGAAACACCGGCGGCAAGCACAACCGGCTTGGCACTGGCGACATCGTGTGCCACTGAGCTGAACGCCTTAAGCATACCGAGAACGGTTCCCAGAAGGCCGAGAAGCGGTGCGATAGTGGCGACATCCAGCAGGAGCTGAGTCTGTCCCTGAATGGATTCAGCCTGGCGGGCCCCTTCTGCTTCGGCCGCTCCGCGCAGCATTCCGACATCGCAGCGGGGCACATTGCGAAGACAGTCAAGGGTACTCAGTACTATGGCGGAAAAGGGGCATGGATGACGCTCACTGAGACGCCGCACTTCGCTCATGTCATTACTGCGGATTTTCGCCAGCACATCACTGATCAGCATCCGGGGTACAATTGCTCCGCCTCTAAGCGCGGTTATAAAATAGAGCACCAGAGCCAATGCAAAAATCGATATGCCAGCCAGCACCCACATGACCCATCCCCCGTATTCCCAGGCCTGTGTCAATGTCATACCGTAAACATTTTCTGAAGCCCCTTCAGCCACGACAGCATCGGCTGCCTGAGAAAATGCTGTAGAAACCATTCCAAGACAGAGAATCAAACCTGCCGTCATCATTTTTCTTACTTTTCTGTTCATTTTTTCTCCCTACTAAGTCAGTGATAAATATCCGCTTACGGAAAATTTTCTATAGGTGAAAACGGGCATTACAAGCTCTGAGACCGTTTTGAAATGCTGATGCCGAGAAGCTTGCCGAGGATACGCTCAGAAGTCCTGCGTCTTGAACGGATCCCCTTCAGAATTTCCCGGATTCTGTTGCGATAACCATCGAAATCCAGACCGCCGGGCGCTCCGAGATGGGTTTTTGCGGCCAGGGCGGCATCAGGATCAGCTTTTTCAAGGTCATCCAGATGAGAACGCACATACTGGTAGGCATCACGGAAAGGCATACCGCCCGCAACCATTTCAAGAGCTTTATCGGTGGCGAAAACACCGCTGCTGAAAGCTTCGCGCAGTTTTGTAGGGCGGACCTCGAGCGACTTCGCCATCAGAGACATAATGCGCATGGATGAGCGGGTAATCCGCATACCTTCCATATAAAGTTCCTTGGTATCCTGTACATCACGGTTGTAGCCTCCAGGCATGGCTTTCAGAATTGTATTTACTGTCGTGCCGTATCCCGTGACAACCGCGGCTTTCGCGCGGATCAGTTCCAGTACATCCGGATTATATTTCTGCGGCATGATACTGCTGCCCGTACAAAGCTCCGGCGGCAGGACAAAGTAACCGAATTCGGGCATGGAAAACAGGATCAGATCCTCTGCAAGGCGGGAGAGAGTCAGCATGAGCTGGCCGCAGGCTGCCAGAACAACAGATTCTATCTTTCCGCGTGCATTAGCGGCATGCAGAACATTGTGATGCGGCTGTTCAAATCCAAGCAGCTGCGATGTGAGTTCACGATCCAGCGGAAGCGGAACTCCATAAGCAGCGGCGGATCCAAGCGGACAGCGGTCATTCAGACGGTAGGCGGCTTCGGCCATAAAAAGATCATCCAGCAGTGTTTCCGCCCAGGCGGTTGCCCAGAGCCCGACAGAACTGGGCATAGCAGGCTGCAGATGTGTACGCCCCACCATAGGCACCCCCGAATGGGTTTTTCCGAATTCAACCAGAACAGAGGAAAGACCGGCAACCTCTTCGAAAAGTCCCAGAAGCTGATCACGCATGTGCAATCTAATATCCACAGCCACCTGGTCATTTCTGCTACGTCCTGTATGCACCTTGCGTCCCGTATCCCCCAGCATCGAAGTCAGTCTGCGCTCAATCGCAAGATGAACATCCTGATCAGATTCGGTAATAGAAAACTTTCCGTCAACAACATCAACAGCAACCTGTTTCAAACCCTCAAGCACCTTGTCGCGTTCAGCCGGCGTGAATACAGGCGGATTAACTTTCATCTTTGAAAGCATTGTAACATGTGCTGCCGTACAGCAGCAGTCCCAGATAGCAAGCTCCCTGTCAAGCACAGGGTCCTTGCCGACAGTGAAGGAAAGTACATCCGGATGAATTTTTCCTACAATCGTTTTTTTTCCGCTACCAGCCATATTTATCCTGAAAATTGATACCCGTATCCAGTCTGCACCGGGTTTCTATTAAAAATCTTTCCGTTTTAAAATCTTTCCGTCCTCCAGGCTCTTCTCCAGATCAAGCCGCATTGCCTCCGCCTGACGCAACATACTCAACAGGTCTGACTCGTTTTCTCCTCCGGCCAAAGCCCGCAGAAAGCGCCCGTACTTCTCTGAAAGAGCAAGAAGCGCGCCATCACGTCCCGCTGTAACAGCACGTATCTTCAAAGCTTTTTCAGAAGCCGCCTGTTTAATTGCATGCCGATCTGAAAATCTGACAGCATCCCTGAATGTATAAACGAAATTCGTTTTGTTGAACATCATCCCATAATCCGAAGGGAAAAGCAATAATTCAGAACGGAATCTACTCATTATTCCGGGTGTTGTAACTCCCGGTTGTATTACTCGACGGCCGAGAGCGAACATCCTCAGATCGAATATGCGGTCAAAATCCCCCTGAAAGCCATCGACAAGAATCGCCGCCGCTGTCTGAGGGCTCCATTCAACTCCGAGCGCAGTTTTTTTAAGCATTAATTTAAAGGCATGTCCGCGTTTTTCCAGAAACCAGCCAGTGAGCACGGAAGCGACTGCTGGCTCTTCTTTTGCGGCGAAACTGTTGAAAGAATAGAGCCGTTCGGCAGGAGGCAGGCAGCCGTGCGACCACAGCAGATAAGTCCTGTCAAGATCAGCCTGACGATATTTCCCCTGCAGAAAGCGCATCATTCCGTTGATCAGCCAGGAAGGCAGATCACGCATTGTCTTGTCGGTTCCGCCGTTTTCCAGCATCCAGACCCGTAGAAAAGCCACAGCCACAGCCCGCCGGAATTGGTTTAAATCGGCGGCTTCCGGATCAGGGAGGTCTATTCTTTCCCTGATACCGCCGTTGACATCGCGTACCCTTGCTGTAAGCACGGATCTGTCTCCGTTGCTTTTATCTCCGATTCTTATTTCAAGAGGACATTTATCCGAACCGAGTTTAAGGTTAAGTCCGCTTTGAAACAGAGTTTTTGTACGGTTTACAAATATCAGTACAGGACCGCGGTAATGACGCCGGGCCTGAGATGAGAAAATAACAACTGAACCATCCCCCGAATGAATAGGCCGGGCGGAAATTGAAGATCTGTTAAGTTCAGAAGATTTATGCGCAAGGGGCTGAGCGTATGTTGCAGATGCACTCAGTAACAGAAAGTATATGATAAAAAATCTCATCGTTAATGACAGTATATTGGAATTCGTTCTGAAAGTCACTGTACCGTAGAGAATCACTGCGGATTCGGCACTGATCTGCGATAAACAGCGATTACATAACCGAGCCGGGCGGTTCACAATTCAATCGGCAATTCGTCTTCTCCCGGCATAAAGACGGGCAAGCGCTTTCCACTCTTCATTGCTGATCTGTTCGGCCCTCTTTTCTATTCTTATGCCCGCGGAATGCAGCAATGCGGCAAGCTGTTCATCACTGCATTCAAGCTCTCCGCCAGCTTTTCGCAGTGCCGCGCCTATCTGCTTGCGTCTATGCATAAAGGCATAACGAGTCAAGTTGAAAAAAGTCTTACGTTCAACATCCGAAAGACTCCTGCGGCACATGTCGAGTCTGACGATACTGGAGCTCACTTCAGGACGCGGCCAGAAACAGGCGGCGCTTACCCGGCGCACAACACTGACGTTGAAATCCAACTGCAGCCAGACTCCGCTCTGTCCTCTGTCCGGCGTGCCGGCATCCGCCGCAAAACGATCAGCAACTTCCGTCTGTACGAGAACAGTAATAATGCCGGGGCTGTTCAAATGCAATGCGACATCCAGCAGAATACGTGTGCCGACGGAGTACGGAAGATTGGAGATGCATGCATCAAAGCCTCTTCCAAGCATCTCATCCATATCCATTTTAAGCGCATCCGCTTCAATAACATCCAGCCCGGCGGGATATCCAAGCGATTCATGCAGCCTTTCCGCGAGACGGCGGTCTTTTTCAACAGCAGTAACACCGGCGCCGCGTTTCAGAAGCGCTTCGGTCAGCACCCCCAGGCCGGGACCGATTTCCAGCACCTTCATGCCGCCAGCGATATCCCGATACCAACATCCGCCGTGCCAAAGAACGACCAGCGGAACCCGCTGATCAGGTAAACCACCGGATTAAACAGGGTAATTGTCTGCCAGACCGGCGGTAGCATCGTGATCGAATAGAATGACCCGCCCAGAAAAACCAGGGGCGTGA
>JAWOEI010000121.1:0-15718 GCA_046482825.1 Kiritimatiellia bacterium | reverse complement strand
AACTTCAATAAATTTTATATGCGGAAGCACCCCTTTGTCGCTATTTTTATACAGTTATGACAAATTAACAACCCAAAACGCAAAGCGTTTTCTACCAAAGATGCGACGGTTAAAACATATACTGACGAGGAATATTCGAACTGCGCATATCACATAATCTCACTTCGGTTGCGGTCCCGCTCAGCGGGGCAACTTTGGGATATTAGCAAAAAAAATGTGCAACACAAATATCAAAAATCCGGGTATCTTCACCGGAAAACAGCTCCTGCTCACCGTATATGATATTATGAAACAGAAAGGCTCCTCAGCCTCGCAATCTGCAGTAACCAGCTGTGTTCTTATGTATGCATTTCAAAGCCCATATACAAACTGGCGCACACACATGAGACAGTTTGTCTGAACTTTTCGCAAACATGAGATTTTGAAGTTATTTTATCATAACGGCTTGCACACAGAGTGCATGCTACTTCATGTTCGGCATCATTATTGCTTTAGATTTGTTACAGTTTTGCAATGTTTGGGTGAAAATAAGATGAAATTGCTGAAAGGACATATATTCATAGCAGGAATGCTGTTTTGCGTCGTGCTTAAGGCGGCGGCAGGTTCAGGGGTGGAAAGTGCAGTCGCATCCAAAAAAGCAAAGACAAAATCCATATCTTCCAAAGCATCCAGGATCCTTGAGAACAGTGCCGGACTGGAGCGACAGATGGAAATTTACAAACATGCGGCGGCCAACCGGGAGCTTGCGGCGCTTGCCCAGATGGAACATGCCCGGAAACTTCAGGATAAAGCCCGGCAAGCTGCTTCAATAAAGGACAGCGCTGATGACAAGATTTACAGATCGCAGCATGCAAAAGCTGGCGCTCTGGAAAAATCCGCGGCAGTGCTTTACGGAAAAGCATGCGCAAATTTTGATAAAGCCGCATCCAATCAGGCAAAGGGAGCCTCACTGAGCAAAAAGCTCGGAAAAGTGGAACAGCACCGGAACGCCGAAATTGACAAAACAAATCTCAAGCTGCGCGGAAGCGAGGCCCTGCGTCTTGCCGCTGAAGCCGGTGAAGCTGCGGCTGTGGCTTATGATAAAGCGGAAGACCTGGGTCAGGTGGCGCTCAACAGCCAGATGGCGGCCTCATGGCTGGAAAAACTGGCGGAAAGATAAGCGGCATAAAAATTCCTGACAGCGCAAATTTCCGTAGTGAAGGGGCTTTTCTTTCAGGTATTTCCGCCGTAATTCCGTTTGCGGGGCGAAGATCTTCGCTTAGTCCTCATGGGTCTTGAGGAAGGATTCGTCCCTGGTCGATGCGTGTCTTGATTAACGATACTCAACATATTAACTCTGTGTACAATATTTCCGCAGAACTTACTATAAGTAGGCGCATCTGCGAATCGGTGCACAGCGGGGTCCATCCTTCGTACCGCAAGCGGCACTACGGCGTGACATGCACGGACCCCGCCCTACAGTAAAAATGCATTAGTTGCTGTAGCCGAGATCCTTGACCTCGGAAGATGTATGATGCAAATTGCCGTAAATTTGACGATTTGCACCAATTCGAGGGAGCACTGTTTTAATTTGCCAAATCAGTTTCAATTAAATATAGTATTATGTTTATAAATGTTTTAAAATTTGTCCTGACAACATCAACCGGAGGTTCTGTGAAAAATATATGGAAAGCCCTGACTGTCACAACCATTCTGTCAATCACCGCGAATCTTCCGGCTGCACCGGCCGAATGGACACTGGGTGCAGTCCGGAAAAATGCCGTAGCGGCAGCGGACTGGATGAACAATAATCCGAAAAAACATCATCGTCTGGACTGGACCTACGGTGCATACTACGCAGGCATAACCGCATTGGGACTTTCTGATCCGTCCCTGCCTTATCTCGATCAGATCCGTGAACTCGGAGAAAAAAACAGATGGGGACATCTTCCCCGCACCTATCATGCGGATGACCACTGCATAGGACAGAGCTGGCTGGAGATGGCGGCGTACGACAACAATCCGGCTTATGCCGATCCGATGCGCCTGAACTTTGACTACATAACAGCCAACCCGCATATGGGGTCTCTGGATTTCACAAAACGCAACAATCAGAAACGCTGGAGCTGGTGCGATGCGCTATTTATGTCGCCCACGGTTTTCATTAAGATGGCGGGGTTCACTGGCGATGAAAAATATCTCGAATTCATGGACAGAGAATTCAGAGCCACATACGATCTGCTCTACAGCAAAGAGGATCATCTTTTCTTTCGTGACTCACGTTTCATCGGCAGAAAAACTGAAAACGGCAAACGCGTTTTCTGGTGCCGCGGCAATGGATGGGTTCACGGCGGGCTCGCCATAATACTGCGCGATATGCCCATGGACTGGCCAGCACGTCCCTTCTATGAAAAAGTCTTCAGGGAGATGTCAGCGGCCATCAGAAAAACGCAGCATGCTGACGGCGCATGGCGCCCCAGCATGCTTGATCCTGAGGATCCCGATCTTCCTGAGATGAGCGGAACATCATTTTTCACTTTCGGCCTGCTTTGGGGCATCAACAACGGTCTGCTCAGCGAGGAGGATTATCTCCCATGCGTCAAGAAATCCTGGGCTGCCATCTGCAGGAGCATAAATGAAGAGGGACGCCTGGGCTGGGTGCAGCCTATAGGAGACCGTCCCGACTCCTATAACGGGACCGATTGTGAAGTATATGCGGTCGGCGCCTTTCTGAATGCCGCGGTTGAACTCAAAGAATATATTGTCAGGGAGGCAAATCCGAAATGCAAAACCCTGACTGTCAGCAATCCTGTCTCTGTTTACCGAGCCGCGGAAACCATCACTGTTGATCCTGTGAAACACGGACTTGCAATTAAGAATCTGCGCATCTTCGACACCCGCAACAATGCCTTTATTCCATACCAGGAGATCAGAGGCGGAAAAATTATCTTCAGAACATACATGCTTGCTAGCCAGACGCGCAGCTTTCTGCTGATGAATAACGAAACTATGCCGAAAGCGCATGCTCCGGTAATATGTGTCAGCGAGTTCTTTCCACAACGCATGGATGACTTCGGCTGGGAGAACGACCGCATCGCCGCCCGTATGTACGGACCTGCCGTCATGCAGCCGCCGCCGGAAGGCGAAAATTTGATTTCCAGCGGTGTTGATGTCTGGAATAAGAAGGTGCATTATCCTGTCATGGCCGGATTCATCAAAGCTGGCCGTTACCACACCGACCACGGCGAAGGAATGGACAACTATAAGGCAGGTTCTGGACGCGGATGCGGCGGCTTCGGAATTTACAGGAGCGGGACTTTCTACAACAGTGCCAACTGGGCCGAACAGGCGCATGTCTGCAACGGACCTGTCCGCACAGAATTCACACTGGGATTTAAAACCTGGAATTGCGGCGACGGGATACGAGTTACAGAAAAACGCACAGTAAGCCTGGATGCCGGTTCCCACATGACTCGTCATGAAAGTGTATTCACGATTGACGGAGCTGACGGCCTCACTGGCGGTCCGGGGCTGGACATCTCTGTTGCAAGAAATCACAACGGCGATATTTCCATCAGGCCCGATAAAGGATGGATAGCCAATTATGAACCGGAAGACGGTGCGGCGGGCTGCATAGGAACCGCCATTGTAATTCCCGGAAAGGCTTCGGTTGCGACAGATGCAATGGACTGTATTTATCTTCTCGATGAAGTGAAAACAGGCAGACCCTTTGTCTGGTATGCGGGTTCCTGCTGGAGCGGAGCGGGAGATTTTATCAGACAGGAGTACTGGAAACAATATGTAGCCGCATTTGCGCAGGCACTCGCCAATCCGCTGAATATCGAAATCAGGTAACCGGGTCGGATACGGGTCAGCGGAGCAACGGCCGACTTTTTTATAAATAAACAAGAAGGAGATGAAATGACAACAAGAAGATCTTTTTTTAAAACCGCCGGACTGGGCGCCACCGCCGTCGCCGGCCTGGCAGCCGGCGGGTGTTCAACCCTGCCTGAGGTACCCGGTAAAAAGGAAACCGACACCTTCAGGCTTGGCATAGCAGGATACACCTTTGTCAAATTCAATATTGATGAAACTCTCGAAATGATGAAAAAAGTGGATGCACACTATCTATGTATCAAAAATTTTCATCTGCCGGAAACATGCACCGCTGGAGAAGCCGCTGCGTTTCACAAAAAGTGTGCGGAATACGGCGTAACGGGATACGGCTGCGGACCTCTTTATATGGACAGCCATGAAGCTGCCGAAAAAGCTTTTGAATACGTCAAGCGCGTCGGCGTGAAAACCCTAGTCGGCGTTCCCTATAAGAAGGTCGGCAAAAAACGTGTGGAAGACCAGGAACTTCTGGAATACATCAATACACTTGTACAGAAGTATGATATCAAATATGCCATTCACAATCACGGTCCGGACATGCCGGAGCTGTTTCCCAATGCCGAAAGCGCTATCAAACGGATCGCGCACATGGATAAACGCATGGGACTCTGCCTGGACATAGGACATCAGTTCCGCGATGGTCGCTGCCCGGTACAGGCGATTATGGATTATTCCGAGCGCATTCATGATATGCATATCAAAAACGTCAGTGCCGACACAAAGAAAGGCCGCACCATTGAAATGCCGCGAGGAAAAATCGATATAACCGCTGTGGTTAAAGCACTGCGCAAAGTAAAATACAGCGGCGTATGCAGTCTTGAATACGAAAAGGATATGTCCGATCCTATCACCGGAATCGCTGAATCAATAGGCTATTTCAAGGGCATTATGGATGCCACACGTTAGTCGCTATAAAATCAACTCCTGTCGCAAAAAACAAGAAACTCAGGAGACCATTTGCATATCACAGAGGCTCAGTTTGGTTCCCTGCCTGTCGGCAGACAGGCGGCTCCGCTGGTTTAGTGACAAGTAAAACGTAAATTGTAAACTGTCAGTTACAAAGAGTATTCTGTCAATAAAGTCCACTCTGTTAACTACGTCCACAACATAAAAAAACACCCGCCTGTTAAACCGGCGGGTGTTTTTTCTGTTTTCTCTGGTTGAAACTCTCAGAAGGATGCAGCGAGATTGATGCCGCCCCAGAGAATATCTTTGTGCTGGTCCGCGTCAACATTTTCCCGGATACCGTCGTCAAGAACAGATGTCCAGACCGCTGTGGCTCCGACAGAGAAGATATCGTTGATCGCATAGGTGACGCATGCACCCAGGTTGCCGTCTATCAGAGCATTGTCACGCGTAAGTCCGTAACCCTTGTTGTAATTATCGTCACCCGCTCCCAGAGAGGCAAACAGTCCGGCCGTAACCTGCTCGGCAATCTCGAAATTTTTGGAGAGTGCCGCGTTACCGTAAAAACCTTCAATATCGGCATAATCATAATAAACCGTCAGAGAAGGAACTACGATGTCATTATTGTAGGCAACCGATCCGTAAACTTCACGGGTGCTGGACTCATCCTGTCCGTCTTTCACAGGAAATGTGTACCATATATGACCGGCTTCCAGGGTTAAATCCTCAACGTCAACAGCGTAGTTGAGGGTATAATCAATTTCACTGAACCCATCCCCGCGGCCATCATGTTTTTTGAAGTTTGTGAAATCATAATTCGCCCATACACCGGCGGAAACAGAACCGTACTCAGCCATATCATAACGGGCGGCGGCACCAGGCTGTGCAACCGGCTCGTCGTTGTACTCAATACCACGCCATGCATAGTGTGAATAAAAATCCAGAGTAGCATCAAATGCTATCGGACAACCCTCTGTTTCAACAACTTCCTGCGCAACAGTTGTGAAGGCGATGGCAACCATAGCCATAGCGGTCAGTATCAACGTTTTCATAATTCTCCTTTTTTGTTTTAGCCTCGTTATCAGACATGTCATCCGCTTAAGCAGACACCATGCCAATACAAACTACCGTCGGACAGATACAGCTTTGCCGGCCCCGTCAGCGTGCTGCCTGCAGTATCACCCCCTGATTTTACTGACAGGGAATACTTTCCGCAGGCAGGACGACCGAACAAAAACTCTTTGCCCAATTTCTAGAATGGTGGAATTATAACACAATTGTAACCGGATACAAGTGAAAGATTACAAAAATGTAATGGTCCTGTGTGCAATTATAATCCGCCACTCTGCCCGCGTTACTCAAAATTCTTAAGATATTTGTTCATCAGAGCAGCCATACGGTTTTCGAGCCAGGGCGATACATGCCAGTAGTCGCGGAGTTCAAGGTAATCGCTGACAGCCTGAGCCCGACCCGGTTTCACGCCGTACTCAGCTTTCAGCATAATATTCCTGGCTGTGGCTTCCTGGGAAACAAACTCAATAACATTAACACGGAATCCGAGAATGCGTAATATCTGTGCCCTCAAAGTATCGGTCAGCAGATCGGCCAGACGTTCACGCAGAATGCCGTGGCGCAGCACAGCGCGCATCTCATTATCCGGTTTAAGACTTTTATGCAGCTCGTGCTGGCAGCAGGGAGCGCAAAGCAGACAGCGGCTCTTCCATTCTATCCCGCGGGCGAGAGCCTCATCGGTAGCAGTGTCACAGGCATGCAGGGATATGGTCATATCCGGACGGAAACCGGGCTCGCTTTCCGCAAGCTCACCATGAATGAATGTCACACGTTCAGAAACATCCAGATCGGCGGCCATCTTCCGGGCGCTTCTGATAACTTCCTCATTGTGATCAACACCGCAGATTTTCACATCCAGTCCATGCCGCATTGTAAGATAAAAGTAGGCGGCGAATGTCAGATATGCCTTTCCGCAACCGCAATCGACAATATAAAATTCCTTTTTTTCGTTTTCTCCGGGGATAACTGAATCCATGACTTTCAGAAATTCATTCACCTGATCATATTTGGGGCGGCAGGAGGGTTTGATCTTGCCGTCTGCGGTGGCGATGCCCAGCACCTTGAGAAGAAAATCTGAATCAAAACTGGTCAGCGGCTGTTTTTTTACGTGGTCATGACCCCGGTTTATTTCCACCGGGCGTTTCAATTCAGCACTGTATGAATGCAGCACCTTGCCTTTTTTTGTTACGCGGATATGCAGATCTCCGGAAGCGGTCATCAAATGCAGATCGCGTGGCCCGGTCTGGTTCAGAATTTCCAAAAGTCCGTTTTCAGCTGCTTTGAGAGAAAAGTTTTTCACCTGGGTGTGACCGTCTTTGGTCATCTCGCCCTGAAAAAGAGATTCTCCGCGGATAACAACCGGACGCAGGCTGATCTTGAAGGAGCCGCCACCACGACGGGACACTTGAGTGATTTTCAGAAACTCATCCTTATTAAAAACGCGCTGACGAATTTCAGAGACAAGTTTTTTCGGCAGTTCAGTTCTCGGCATATAAAAATCCTTTTTTTAACACAGATCTCATCTCCTCTGTACCTCAGTGTCTCTGTGTTAATCTTAAAAGTAAAACTAAAAGAAGACCTTGGCGAAACGCAGTATCCCCTGCTTCCACGGTACACGGTGCGAAACACCTGAAGCACCGGCAAATTTGTCCAAGTTCTCCACATACCAGCGGTAGTTTCGAACCAGAGCTTCCTTGTTGGAAAATTTCGGCTTAAACCCCAGCACCTTTTCCGCCTTTTCAATACTGACAAAGGAATCGTGGCATGCTGTTTCGTAAACCCATTTGTAGAGCGGCGAAAGATGCAGCATTTCAAGTAAGCGGAGCGTCCATATCATGGGAGCGGCGGGAAAGCCTCTGATCTTCTTCCCGTATCCGGCCTCATCCAACACTGCCTGATAATCCTCACGCATAGTGGTGAAATCCTTTGCACCTATGTTATAAGTGTCATTGACAAGCTTTTCATCCAGCGTAAGAGTCAGCCATATCGCATCGCAGAGATCCTCCACGTCCAGCAGCTGATAACGGTTTCTGCCGCTGCCTATCATAGGGAACCCGTGACCGGTATATGCCCAGTCATAAAAGAGGGCGAACACACCCAGACGTTCAGGACCGATAAAGGATTTAGGACGTATGACAGGAACACACATTCCGGAATTCCTGCTCTCAAGGCATACCTCTTCCGCCATGATCTTGGCACGGCCGTAGGGGCCTACCCCTATCAGAGGATCGGTCTCATACAGCGGATGATGATCGGGAATACCGTAAACCGCGGTAGATGAAACCATGATGAATCGCTCCACTCCGGCTGCCCGAGCCGCATTGAGAAGATTACGGGTTCCATCAACATCTGTTGTCATGATATCCTCTTCTGAGTAGAGAGGCAGGGCAGCAGCCGTATGGATCACCCAGTCAATGCCGTCCATACATTTTTTAACCATATCCACATCACGGATATCACCTGCAACAGCATCGATTTTATCACGTTCAGGATAATCGAACTCTAAAAGATCCAGTGTACGGATATTCGTGCAACCTTTATTCAGCAGGTGACGAATCATGTTAATGGCCAGAAAACCGGAACCGCCTGTTACTAAAATACTTTTATTCATAATCTTCCTGTTATTTGCTGCGGATACGGAATGCGTATTAAATCATTTTGCTTAATATTCTACAATCCATTTCATAAAGCCGCAACCGTTAATGCGGACTGTTCTGATATCAACTACGAATAACGCGAATCAGCGACATGTTCCTGTGTAGTAGTCGCTTTATAAGCGACATCTTTACGTCTGGTTGTGCCGCTTGTAAAGCGGCTACTACATTGCTGCTACGGAGCAACTCCACTGTTTTCCTCTGTGTTCTCTGTGGTTTCATCCTGCGAAGCAAAGACTAAAGCGCCTGTGAAATGCCACTGATCTGCGTTCGTAATTTAAAACCGTTTTTTGTGGATACAATCAGGCGAATCCTGTTATCCTGTCAGAACAAATTATTATGAAGTGGAGAGGAAAAGCAATAGGAGGGAGTCTTGGCTCCCTGTTCGGTCCGGGAGGTATTCTAATCGGCGCTGCCGCCGGTCATTTCTTTGTTGACCGCAAAGGACAGGCTCCTAAAAAGCAGCGGGAACGCATTCTTGCTCTTACAGCCGGAGGACTGTCACAGCTGGCACTGGCTGAAAACCGCTATACTCCCGCACAGGACCACGCCATGCATATCATTCTTGAACAGGCAAATGCGGTCCTGGGGAAAACCATGACCCGCTATGATCTCCCTTATCTTATAGATCAGACGGCACGGATTCCGGACTGTCTCGGAAAACTGGCTGAAGCGGTACGGCCACATCACGAACTTGCCAGAATGGCGGCCACCTGGTGCTGGCGCATGGCAGCCTGTGAAGATTCTCCCGCCCCTGCAGCCCTCAATCAGATTGAACGATTTTGCCGCAAAGCGGGGCTTTCGCCGGAAGAGGCTATGCAGGCGGCTCTGCTCTACTACCGCGGTGCGGCAGCGTCAGTCCGGAACAGCAACAGCCGCGAAAAGGCCTGCTCAACTCTGGGTGTCAGTTATAACGCTTCACAGGAACAGATCAAACAGGCATTCCGTAAACAATCGCTGAAATATCATCCTGACAAACATGGAGATCTTGATCCTGATATACGTCAGTTGACTGCCGAGAAATTCACCCAGATCAAAGATGCCTATGAACTATTACAGGGAAGCGAAGTACAGGTCGGCGAATGGTATGCTCATGCGCATAACGCCCCGAATCCCGTCGGTGCGGTTCCGCATCTTCCTGTCGTCTGTTTTGTCTGTCATCTGCCGCAGCACCTTCCGGACGAGGCTTCTGCTGTTTCAAACGCTCACTGCCCCCGCTGCCAGGCTCTGCTGACTTTTGAACGTCATCTGGCCGAATACCTGATCTCTCAGGAAACCGGGGGAATATAAAGGCGTACAAAGGATTTTCACATCCGGCATTCCACATCTTAGAGCTTTCTTAGCGCATCCGCGCGACTCACAGACTACCGCAAAAAAACACCCCGTCATAATCGACGGGGTGTCCGTTATATATAAACCTTCCATGCAAGCGGGAAAATATTTCCCTGCTTTTTATACTAATCCCTTCGCAGCCGCAACGATATCGCGGTCATGCGGCAGGAAAGCCTCTTCAAGAGAATAAGCCTGAGGAGCAATTCCGTTTCTGGCTCCGACACGCATAACAGGCGCATCCAGTTCGTCAAACGCTTCGGCCATAATACGTGAAGCGATCTCACCAGTATAGCTGCCTATGTTTACACAGTGACTGGTAACAATGCAGCGTCCGGTTTTACTGATTGAAGTCAGAATGGTATCCATATCAAGCGGCACCAGGGAACGTATATCGATGACCTCAGCGGAGATACCTTCAGCAGCCAGCTGATCCGCCGCCTTGAGGGCCTCGAACAACATCGGCCCCCAGGTAACAACAGTAATCTGATCACCGGCGCGTTTGATATCAGCCTTGCCCAAAGGAATCATATATTCCTCCTGCGGCACCACACCTTTAGTATTGTAAAGAATCTGTGACTCGACAAACATGACTGGATTATTGTCGCGGATTGCGGTTTTCAGCATGCCTTTCGCATCATAGGGAGTAGCGGGATAGACAACAAACAATCCGGGAATATGCGCGAACATCGATTCAAGAGTCTGCGAGTGCTGTCCGCCGTAACCCTTGCCGCCGCCGACAGATGCACGGTACACCAGAGGAACCTCGATAGAGGCACCGGACATATAATGCCACTTGGCGGCCTGGTTTGATATCTGGTCGGAAGCCATGAGTCCGAAATCCATATACATCAACTCGATCACCGGACGCTGTCCTGTCATTGCGGCACCGACTGCCGTTCCGCAGATACAGGCTTCCGAGATAGGAGCGTTGAAACAGCGGTCACGACCAAAGCAGTTGGTCAAACCCTTGGTCACCTTGAAAGCACCGCCGTATTCGGCGATATCCTCACCCCACTGCACAACACGGCTGTCACGCAGCATCTCTTCGATCAGAGCTTCTTTGATAGCATCTTTGTATGTCAGCTCGCCGGTGTCTGCCCGCTTGATTTCAGGCAGATCCTCAATCAGTTCCACCTTACTAAATTCTTCGGGAACTTCATCCGCGGAAGTATCCGTGTACATATATTTGATGACATCCGCCGGGTCAGGATCGGCCGACCACGCAGCTTTGGCGGCCATACGTGCATTACGCTCTTCCACTTTGGCTTTGATTTTACTGATGCGGGCAGGCGTAATGCACTTATTCTCAAGCAGCTGTTTTTCCAGATTAGCGATAGGATCCAGTTCTTTCCAGCGGGCTTCTTCCTCTTTAGTACGATACTCATGACGCGGATCACCCAGGGAGTGTCCGTAGTTGCGGTAGGTATCGAACTCAAGAACAACCGGTCCGTCACCCCGGCGGCAGATTTCGGCGGCACGACGCATGGCATCCATACAGGCCAGGATATCCATACCGTTTATCACCTCAGCGTGCATGTTGTTTTCAGCAAAACCCGCGGCTCGGCGTGCAACACATTCGGTACCTGAAACTTCTCCGTCCACACGTCCGGTAAAACCGTAATGGTTATTGATAATGGAATAAACAATGGGAAGTCCATAAGGTTCTGCGGCATAATTTTTATTTTTAAACTGCCCCATACCGGCCCAGTTGAGCGACTCCAGCACGACACCGTTCGCATAGGCACCATCGCCGGCGAAACAGCATGTGACCTTTCCTGTCCTGAAATAGCGTGAGCTCATGGATGAACCTGTCGCTATGGGAACACCGCCGCCCACAATAGCATTGGCGCCGAGATGTCCGGCCGTGAAGTCAGCGATATGCATTCCGCCGCCGCGTCCTTTACAGTAACCGTCCTCTTTACCGAAAAGTTCGGCGATTGCGCGATACACATGGTTTTCAAGGGCCTCTTCCATCAGATCCTTTTTCTTCGAAGCCTTGCTGTTTGGGATACGGGCCTTCAGCTCTTCTGTTGACATACCTCGAATGGCAACGCAGCCCTTGGCCAGTGAATCACCGTGACCGCGATGAGTTGAAGTAATGAAATCATCATAATTCATTGCGGCACAACAACCGACGGCAGTTGCCTCCTGACCTATGGAAACATGCGTCGGGCCTCTGTATGAATAACCCTTGCAGGCTTCATATGCTCCGGTACGCAGTTTAACAATCATCTCTTCAAACTCACGGATAGTCAGCATGTCCTCATAGATGGCCACAGCTTGGGTAGCTGTAAGATTCTTTTCGTCCAGCTCCTTTTTCAGAGAACCTTTATACTGATAAGCCGGAATCTCGCCCAGTTTATATTTCTTTGCCTTGTACGCGGGAACGCGTGTACTCAAGTGGTTGTTAGCAGCCATTACGCAATATCCTTCCATGTTGTTTATCGCGATTATTCCCGCGATTCAATTCTGTTTCTTTAATAAATTCGCCACAGGCTTTGGAGTGCGCAGACCCTGTCTGCTCTGATAATGCCACAATCCTGTTGCGGCTCCGGCAGACGGGAGTCTGCCGTCATGAGCGACGACAGAGTCGCCGCACTCCAGCATATCCGTCACAGCATTGCGAAGGCGGAAATGCTTCGCGCCTCATAAATCAGACTCAGTCTTTACGCAAGCATCAGCTCGCATCCCTGTTTTTTAAATGCCTTCTTTGTTTTCAGGGGCATATTTCTGTCCGAAATTGTTATCGCCAACTGGTCCACAGTTCCAAATTTCACAAAGCTGGTTCTGCTGAATTTAGAGCTATCAGCCAGCAGAACGGTTTTAGTTGCGGATTTAATGACCTGTTCCTTGGTAAAAGCCTCAGCCGGATCTGTAGTTGTCATACCCTTGTCAACGGAAACCCCTATTGTTCCCATGAAAGCGATATCAAAATTCATCTGATCCAGAACACCACGCGTCAGCGGACCGACAAAAGTCTGGCTGATCAGGCGGCATTCCCCGCCGGTTATAATCATTTTAGGCCCGCTATGCTTGAAAATTTCTGCAATACGCAGAGAATTAGTAACAATCGTCAGCTTACTGAATGAAAGCAGCAGACGCGCTAGCTCGAGCAAAGTACTGCCGCCATCCAGATATATAACCGCTTTGGGATGTATCAGTTTCACGGCCGTCTGAGCAATCCTGCGTTTTTCCTCTGCTGCAAAAGCCGTTTTGTCATCAAACAGCGGCTCCTCGTCATATCCGTCAGCAACTGCGGCACCGCCATGAATACGGCGTAATTCTCCATATCCTTCAAGCACCGCCAGATCACGACGCACAGTGGCAGCTGAAACTCCCAGCTCGTAAACAAGCTCATCCACCCGCAGAACGCGACTTTTTTTCAACAGACTGAGCACTTTTGCACGTCTCGGTTCAGCCAGGCCTTTAGTATTGCTTTCGTCCATCTGTGATTACTTTTGCTCGTATTTGTTCATATTTAATCACAAACTGATCAGATCTGCAAGGGCAAATTATATTTTATACTCCCCTTTACGCGCAATGGAATGCGGTAATTTATCGAAATTAAATCACTTCAAACTCATTAGGGGCAAGATCATGCTTCGATTCGGGATCCAGTGATTTCCGGCTGGCGGGAAAACCTTCATTCCCGACCTGTCCGCCCCATGCGGGCTCTTTGAAGGCATCCGCGGGCAGACGGATATCCTCGGATGATGAACCGATATAAATACGGAATACCCCCGGTTCAACAGACCAGTTCATATTGATGTCCAGCACCTGCAGCTGTTCATCGGTGAGAGTGAAGGCAACATTCTTCGACTCGCCGGGATCGAGTTCGACCCTGTCGAATCCAGCCAGTTCGATAAACCAGCGGTTCACTGAGCAAACGACATCGTGCAGATAGAGCTGCGGCACTTCAGCACCGCGAACCTTCCCGGTGTTGGTGAGAGTGAAGCTGACCTTGACCGGCTCACCCCGCCTGATTTTCCGGTTGGCAATCTTAAGCTCGCTATACTTGAAGGTGGTGTAGGAGAGACCGTGTCCAAAGGGATAGAGCGAACCGTCAACACGGGCGCGTCCGGCCGAACGGGATGCCGGTTTATAAGGAAAAGCGTAAGGTATCTGCCCGACGCACTTAGGCCAGGTGAAAGAGGATTTTGCCGAGGGGTTTAATTTCCCGAACAAAACATCAGCCAGAGCAGCACCGCCATGCTGTCCTCCGAACCCGGCATAAACAATAGCCGGGATATGTTTATCCGCCCAGTTTATTGCCGAGGGGCGTCCATCCACCAGCACCAGCACAACAGGTTTACCCACCGCATACAGAGCTTTGAGCAACGTCGCCTGATGCCCTGGCAGGGCCAGAGAGGAACGTGAGGCAGACTCCCCGACGGTAATATGATTCTTTCCGCCCAGGAAAAGCAGGACTGCATCAGCCTCCCCTGCTTTGGCAACAGCCTTGTCTATCATCATCTGCTCTCTGTATGTCGGCGGTTCAGGCAGAATATCCGACTCGGGAAAACGTTCATCCACCAGATCGCATCCTCTGGCATAAAGCACCTCGACACTTTCGCCGAGGGCCTTGCGGACAGACTCATCCATATTATCCACCTCGATATTCTGCGGTCCGTAACGGGAGTGACCGAAATGATTGTCGCGTGCATTAGGTCCGCAGACAAGAACCTTCTTCAGTTTCTTTGCATTCAGAGGAAGAAGACCGTCGTTTTTCAGCATTACAATAGACTGTCTGGAAGCTTGCTTTGCCACAGCCTGATGATCCGCGCAACCGACAATCTTATCAGCAGCTTCAGGATGCGACACATACGGATTGTCAAAAAGTCCGATGCTGAACTTGTAACGCAGCACCTCACGGGTACGCTGATCAAGCGTCTCCATAGGCAGAATGCCCTCTTTTACAGCCGCACGTAAGGGAAGGGTGAAGGTCTCGGGCTGGCGGAAAGTGGTACGGATATTCAGACCGGCTGCCAGTGCCTTGGCGACAGCATGTTTGTAGTCCGGTACCACACGGTGTTTGGTGTAGATAAACTCAACAGCCTCGGAATCAGAAACAACATACCCGTCAAACCCGTATTCGCCACGCAGGAGGTCGGTCAGAAAATATTCTGAGGCACTGACAGGATCGCCGTCCCAGTCGTTATAGGAAGACATTGTTCCGTGGGCTCTGCCCTCCACAAATGCGCGTCGGAACGGGCGCATATAGAGAGAGTGCAGTTCACGCGGACCGAGGGAAGGAGCCGTACGGGCACGGTCATCCCGCCCTCCTTCCGGCACAGCATAAGCACAGTAATGCTTGGGACTGGATGTGGTACCGTTGGCCTGCAGGGCTTGGACCATAGTCACACCCAATTCGGAAACCAGATAGGGATCTTCCCCGTAGCACTCCACAATACGTCCCCAGCGCGGATCCCGGGGCAGATCAAGAATCGGGGCATAGGTATTGGAAAAACCCAGAGCTTTGTTTTCACGGGCGGTCACGCGGCCGACATCAGCTATCAGAGCACGGTTCCAGGTGCAGCCGAGTCCCTGCTGAGCGGGAAATGATGTGCCGTGGCTCACACATGCACCGCGGATTCCCTCATTGGTGAATTCACAGGGAATACCCAGACGGGTCTCTTCCACAAACCAGCGCTGGGTTTTGTTGAGGTGCTTTGCAATAATGGAAGGCGGACCTTTGAGAACTTTCTTCTTATTGCCGTAGCCATTACAATGCTCATCGATATTACCTATACCGTCCTTCCAGACACGTTCTTTCCATTGCGGAACAGGTTCAGCATCCATCAGCACACGCGGATACCCGTAAAGTGTTGTCGCCTGACAGGTTTTCTCTTCCACGGTCATACGGGAGAGCAGATCCTCAACAC
>JAWOEI010000012.1:0-3455 GCA_046482825.1 Kiritimatiellia bacterium | reverse complement strand
AAGGCGGAAGTGCTGTCGGGATACAGGAAGAGCCTCTATTACGAGGGGGTCAGAAAGCTGAATGCATATACGGGGGTTGTATCGAGACCCGGTTTTTCGAGAGAGCTTGTCGATAAGGTTCTGGAGGAGGGCGGAGAGTTGTCTGTTACGCAGCTTCTGCACTGCCGCGTGAGGTATCTGACAGACGGAGTTGTGATAGGCGGGCAAGAATTTGTGGACAGGATGCTCTGTGAACACAGTCAGTTCAGCAGGTTGCGTCGTAAACGCGGTGCCAGGGAAATGAAGAGCGGAAGGTGCCGGTGGAACGGATTGTATGCGGCGGGGGAGCTGCGTGCAACTGTTATATCTTCAACTCAGTAGTAGTCTGTCGGGCTCCCGGGTATCTACTGCAAACACATGGAACTTAACCGGCCTGCAACGGGATAATTGTTCCCGTATGCGGAATGCAGTAAACTCACGATTAGCTCTTAATTTCAAATGGCTCTACAACATCATCAATGTACAGTTTGCTGTGCATAATTTCATGTCACTGCCTGTTTCCTTTGAAGTGAGTTTTATCTGACAGCCTTCAGTCTGAAAATCTAAAGCCTGAGCGAAGCGCTTACTTCCACTTCAAGACAAAGGGTACGATCTGAGAGCCGGGACTGGTTATTTTGACATTCACAACACCCTTAGCTCCCGCGTCTGTTCGGAAACTTGCATTGTTTTCAGTTTTGGCTGAATCAAAGGTGAATCCGGGTGGTGTAGTGAAACGCAGGGTTAAAGGAAAGCCCTTAACCGTTTTCACCCCGCCGGTCAGGGTCCGCGCAACATCGTTCCATGCCAGATCCGTCAATTCCACAGCGCCTTGTGTGACATGGCGGTCACTGCTCAGATACTGAGGATGGGCCGCAGCGCGATGTACAGCAAGCAATCGCACGCCGTGCCCGGGCACCGGCATTTCAAATCGGGTTTTATGTATGCCCTGATATGTTCGGGTCCAGAATTCGTCCATCACATACGTCGCCGACGGATCAAGTCCGATTTCAGCAAAATCGAAGCCTACGGAAGTCTCCTTCTCCGACCAGTTGAAGAGAGCGACAACATCCCATTCACCGAAAGATCGGCGTATTTTCAGATCCCAGACCGGCAGCATCCCGAATCGGGGATATAGATCAAGCGGCTGTACATCACAGACCGGCAGCGCCTGTTGAAGCAGGCGCATGCGTTCTGGTGTCAATTCGGCCAGTTTGTCACCTGAAAACATCATCTGCCCCGGCAGTGCCACAACGGTTGTCGCCAGCCGGGCCTGTTCAATACCGATATAATCACCGACCATTAGTGTGTCGGGGTCTGTGAAAAAGACGATGTTGTTGGCAAACACCTGATTAAGTGTGCAGCGTGCCTGGTTTTCCAGGTTTTTCCATGCGGGTGGGTGATTGGGACGGACGATGTCCGCGCCAGTACGGGCAGCATCCGCGAATGCGGCTTCCGGACCGGTTGCGTGTCCCTGGCAAGCCAGGAAGACGCGATCTTCGCCTATTGCCTTGCGGAATGTTTTAACACAACGTTCAAATGGGTTCGGACATTCAGGATTCCTGAAGACGGCATGTATATCCGGGCGTTCATAGAAATGGGCGCAATAACCGGAGTTGCGTCCCGACATGCCGTCGATTTTGAAATACTCATATCCCCATTCATGCGATGCGGTGGAAAAGATCTTTTTCAGATGGTCCTGTACAGCCTGCCGGGTGGGATCAATGGTATATACGCCATTCCAGGTGCGCAGGGGTTTGCCGTTTTTATCGTGCAGAAACCACTCTTTATGCGCCTCATAGAATTCGGCATTGCCGGTTCCGAACGGGGCCATCCAGATGCCGGGACGGAATCCGAGAGCGCGGATATTATCGGCCAGCTTCTTCATGCCCAGCGGAAACTGGCGGGGATTGGGTTTCAGATTGAGGTTGGAAAATTTACTGACTGGTAGCTGGTCGGAGTTATCCTGCCACGACTCAATCGACCAGAATTCCATTCCGAAAGGCTGAAGCTGCTCTTTGCCGATTCGCGCTTCGGCAAGGTTGTCTTCAGCGGTGGCCTTGTCAAAATAGCTGTTCCACGACATCCATCCGGTTGGGGGCGAGGGACAGCGTTTCCGGTTGATCGGCGAATAATAGGGTACATAGCGGTTGCGGTAATAGTCCTTTTCAACAGAGAACGTCCAGGCGGCTTCCGATGGTTCCGTGATTTTCCCGGACAATGCAATTTCAAATAGGCCTTTTTCCCTGCAGGAGATGCGTCTGTTCAATGCGTCTATCTTCAGGAGACGGTCTTTTTGCGCGGAAAACAGGGAATCATTGAGAGATGAGTCGGCGGGACCGCTTGCCAACTGCAGAACGCGACCACTTCTGAGTGGTTGTGTGCGGCATGCGAAACCGTCGGCAGGAAAGTGTATATTGCCGTTAAAACGGAGTGTGCCGGGGTAGTTTTGCGCTGTGCGATGATACACAAGCATGGAAAGCCTGTCGCCGTTCTCCTGAAAAGTGATATAACCCTGCACATCATTACGGTCATCGAGCAGAGCCAAACGGGATGGAACTGCATCACGGGCCGATACAACCTTCCACTCCTTTTCTCCGGCGGTAAAACTGAGGCGGCCGTCTATGGCGACCTCCGCATTTTCATTAACAAGATTCAGCTGCGCGTTGTCCTCATTGAACGTCACCTGCCAGGAACCCAGTACCACACTCATAAGCGCCAAAACTGTTTGCATATGCCCCACATCCTTTTCTTGTTTTGCATGGCGCAAAGCGCAGAGAGCATGGTGTGTATGTGTCGCCCACAGAGCAACTGTTACACTTGTGTTATGTGTAGAAATCGCGTTAGCAGACGTTGTTTTTCTTCGTTATGCGCTATGCGCTTTGCTGTTCGTGCGCAGCACGACTCATAAAGTTCACTCAGCATGCATTATAAATGCTCATCATATCTGTAACAATAGATATTTTGGCCAAAGATTTATACATTCTGGCTAAAACTGCTTTTGGTTGTAATCAAACGGAGATTATCTGTTGATCGTTACCATGGTTATAAACGTTCGACCTTGTTTCTGTTGCCGCAGTTTTAGGAAAAAACGCTTTGCGTTTTTGAAATACAAATATTCTAATTTGAGGGCTGGTTATTTTTCTCAATGTTTTTAATTTTAACCATTTTACCTACTTCAATTATTCTAACCTCTTACAAAACACGAAGCGTTGCATAGGAATAAAGAGAAAAAGGAATCCATCTGATTTTTCGTGTTTTTCGTGGTTAAAACTGCGAAGGCAACTACTATTTTAAATGCTGCTTTAGTTGCTTTCGATCAACACCTCAACTGCCGGATTTAAAACAGGCATTTAACTATTATGTCGCCAGTAATCCGGATACATTTCAAACTTTACAGAAAGTGGTACAGAACGACCAACAGCAGAAACAGCAGGAAG